>NZ_JBITPH010000037.1:0-85516 GCF_050467685.1 Paenibacillus sp. NRS-1782 | reverse complement strand
CAGTTTTCAAAGATCAAACCTTCATATTCTTTTTCTTCATTTCAACACCGCATCTCAGCGGCGACTTAAATAATATATCATGTTTCCCAAGGCTTTGCAATACTTTTTTAAGATAATTTTTCAAGCATTTTCATTCTGCTTTGTGTTGCTAACTATCTCAGAAAAGACAGCTATAAGAATATATCATATTCTCCTGTTACTTAGCAACATCTTTTTTAATTTATTTTTCTATGCCCTCACCTCTAAACGAAAAGAGAAGACTGTCATTCCGTTTCCGAGGAATAACAGCCTTACTATTTTACATTTCTCTTTTGGGTCAATCAAAAGCTGATCTCACCTTCATGGAGTTTACCTCCACTTTTAATTCCGTTTTGTCAGTCCTTAATCCAGGGATTTTTGCGAGAGCGGGAACTACGGGCAGTGGAATAGGAAGCAGTTGTTACCGTCTTGCGAGAATTTTGATTTTTAGCAGTACCATTTTTACCTGAAACCTTGGCTTTGGATGTCTCTTCTTTGGCTGTATTGCCTGAGCTATCTTTCCCCTTGCCTTTACGCGCATTGCTATCTTTATGTTTGGGAGAAGAGTTAACTTCGTTTTGAGATCCAATATTCAGATTGTCGCCATTTCCCTGCGTTCCGGAGAAACCTGGTTCTGACTCCCTCTTCCCCTCCCGGCAGCCGCAGTCAGGCAAAAACATATAGGGAGTGGTATACCCCTCTAATGGATTCACAGGTGCATTCTCATGGGCGAACGGATGATGCGGGAGATTCGCGGATTGTTGCCCTTGTATCTGGCTATAGTCCGATACATACCCGCCCATAGGCAAGCTGTGATGGGGGGATCCCCATTCATGGCCCCACTGACTGCCTTGGACTGCACTCTCAGGATGTTGCGGGTAACCTTGATGGATAAATGGAGGATAGACAGGATAGGATGTATTCTCAGCCGCTTCGCAGCTTGGATGATACCCCGGGCACATGCAGTCCGGATAGACAGGATATGGTGTCGGTTGAACATTTATAGGCGCTGTTTGTACAGCTCCCCAACTCCATGGGTGCTCACAGTCTTGCTGATATCCCTGGTTGGGGGCTACCGAAGGGGTCCATTGCTCTACAAAGGAAGTATTTACTGGCGCATTCCCCCATGGCTGGGCAACCCCGATGCCTGGGTACCATGAGTTTGGTCCCATATTTGTTGGTGAGTTGTAATCATGCGTTGGCTGCTGCATCGGCCATTGGGAATTTGTCGTTGGCTCCAAGTTCGTGCAACCGCAAAATTTCTCAGTTACAGGCTTAAGTTCAACATTTGCAGGCAGCTGTGGTTTTGGTTGAACTGGTTGCGAGGCTATAGGTTGAGGAGGAGGTGGGTTTATGGGCGCTATCGGAATTTCGGGCAGTTTCAATTCAGGCAGCTTGGGAGCGTTCACTATTTCCTTAGGCTGGTTCACCTGCTCTTTAGGGATAGGTGTGTTGTCTGACTTGGGCTGAGTTAGCTCCGCTTTAGGTTGAGTCTGTTCCGTCTTGGTCTGGGGTAGGTTTTCGTTTTCATTATTTGCAGTTGGTGCTGCTGACTCTGATTCAGGCTTTGTTGACTCTTGCTTGACACCTGTGTTCTTCTTTTGATTCGAAGCAGGACTGTTTGCCTCGCCTTTGTATTGAGGAATATTGACGGTTTCCCCAACCAGTAGAGCATTCGGGTTTTTAAGTTGGGAATTAGCATCAATAATTAGCTTGAGTGGGACTCCCCATGCCTTGGACAACTTCCACAATGAATCACCCTGCTTGACTTTGTGCTGATAAACCGTTGATGGCTGTTCTTGCATCGCAACAGGGTCTGCCGGTATTTTGATTTTCTCGCCGATACTTAACTGATTCGGATCAGCCAATTGGGGATTGGCCGCAATCACTTTTTCCAGCGACACATTATATTTCTGGGCAAGCAAATACAGTGTGTCGCCTTTCTTAACGATGTGTATTTTCACAGGTCACAAACCTCCTAGACATTCGTTCGGGCAGGATAGGATAAACGCCCGGCTTCTGTTATTACATCCTATGCACTTCCCGGGCGAATGACCCCATACAAACAAAAAAATCCTCTCAACCGAATCCCCTTGCGGGCATCCAGTCAAAAGGATTCACTATTTTTAGTCCTGCCACACTTTATAGCCGTCTTGATCCACGATCTTGCGGAACTCGGCCAGTAGCTCCAAAGTCACCGGACCCGCAACGCCAGAACCAATCGTACGACCATCTACTTCATAAGCAGCAATAACTTCTGCTGCAGTTCCCGTAAAGAACACCTCATCAGCGACATACACATCATGCAGCGTAAAAGGCTGCTCCTTGAGCGCATATCCGAGCTCGGCGCACAAGTCGATAATAGCATTACGCGTGATACCCTCAAGCGCTCCCAGATAGCAAGGCGGCGTATACAATACTCCGTTTTTGACGATAAAAATATTGTCTGCGGAACCCTCTGTCACATATCCTTGGGAATTTAGCATAATAGCCTCGCCCACACCAGCGTAGTTAGACTGGATTTTCACCAGGATGTTGTTGAGGTAATTCAACGATTTGATTTTCGGATTCAAAGCATCTGGAATGTTGCGACGCTGAGAGACGGAAATCGTCTTTAGCCCGGTCAGATAAGCTTCCTCGGGGTAGATGGCGAGTTGCTCCACGATAATAATAACACTTGCTTTCGGACAGCGAAGAGGATCAAGCCCAAGATTTCCCGCACCACGCGATACAACCAGGCGAATGTATCCATTACGCATCTCGTTAAGACGGATTGTTTCCGCCATCGCTTCCAGCATTTCATCAGGAGACAGCGGAATGTTTAACTGAATTGATTTTGCAGAATCGTACAGACGATCCAAGTGCTCTTTGCATTTAAAAATATTACCGTTGTAAATTCGAATGCCTTCAAATATCCCGTCCCCGTATAAAAACCCATGATCATATACGGAAACCTTTGCATTTTCCTTAGTTACATGCTGTCCATCTAGATAAATCCATTGCTCTGCCATTAAGAACCGCACCTCCGATTATTGTTCTTCTAAAATAGGTTCGATCGCTGCTTCAACATACTTGTAGCTTGGATAGGAACCAAGGATACGCACGTGACATCCCAAAGCCTCAATCTCAGCAAATGCCGCGGGAAGCAGGACAGAATCTATGGATTCCAAAATTTCAATGTAAAAATAGTAGTTCCCCAGTTGCTTTTTGGTCGGGCGCGATTCAATCCGTGACAGATTCAACCTGCGCCATGCAAATGCAGATAATACCTGATGCAACCCTCCCGGAAAATCCTGCGGTGGTGTCACCAAAATACTGGTCCGTTGACCTTCAGGTTTACGCGGGAGGCTGATAGGCTGATGTCCGATCAGGACAAAGCGGGTAAAATTATTATCGTGATTGGTCACCTTGCTGGCCAAAATATCCAGTCCGTGCTTGGAAGCCGCAAGCTTGGTTCCCAAAGCAGCCCAGCCTTTACCCGGGTTATGTTTAACAATTTCGACGGCTTCCGCCGTACTTCCTGCACTCTCCAACTCAGCCTGAGCAGCTGTAGTCTGTATGAACTCCTTACACTGCGGAAGCGCCACGGGATGAGACATAATTTTGACCACTTTGCTCAAATCCAGCTCGCCCCGGTCATTGGTAAATTCACTGCGATATCCAATGAGGTTTTGAATAGAAGGGTACACCCATTCCGCTTGCATCTGAATGTCCACCTCATGTACAAGCAAATCCATATGCAGACTTACAGAGCCATCAATTGTATTCTCAATCGGAATTACACTGTAGTCAGCCTTTCCCTTGTCCACAGCCTGAAATACATCTGCTATATACTTATAAAATAGCAATTCACAGGGCGTATCCCCTATCAAATACCGAATCGCTTCATGGGAAACCGTTCCCTCCGGAAGAAGTGCAATTCGTTTCATATCGTAACTTCCCCTTTGATCATGTCCATAAAAGGAATCTCTTTCTCATCTGTATATACTTTAACGCCTTCGTTCTCTGGGCGCAATTTTAAAACAGATGCAGTGATTCCTTCCTTGCTCATCGTTTCGGTTAAATACTGTTCCAGTTCCGCTCTCCGGTTTTCCCGGCGATCCGCCAATGCCAGCAATGTCGGTCCAGCTCCGCTGAGAGCCACCCCCAAAGCACCATAATGATGCGCTTCCTGCAAAATCTCCGTCATACCCGGTACAAGCGCCGCCCGATAAGGCTGGTGAAGCCGATCCTGCATCGCCTCGGCGATCAAATCAGTTCGGCCAGATGCCAATGCCGCTACGAGCATCGAAGCATGGCTCACATTGTATACGGCATCTTTCAAGGATACATGCGCGGGTAGAACCTCTCTGGCCTTGGAGGTAGACAATTGGAAATCTGGAATGACTACCAAAACCTCCAGATTTTCATCCGGCTCAAGCCGTAAATGCTTGGCATGTTTGCCATCCCACATCGCTGTAATAATGCCGCCAAACAAGGAGGCTCCCACATTGTCAGGATGCTTTTCAATAGCACTTGCCATGTCAAACAGCTTGGAATCTGACAGAGGTGAGCCAATCAGCGTATTTGCAGCTACAAGCGCACCCACAATCGCTGAAGCACTACTGCCTAAACCACGGGTAAGTGGAATATCCGAATACATTGAAATATCC
This sequence comes from Paenibacillus sp. NRS-1782, assembly GCF_050467685.1. Taxonomy (NCBI): domain Bacteria; kingdom Bacillati; phylum Bacillota; class Bacilli; order Caryophanales; family Paenibacillaceae; genus Paenibacillus; species Paenibacillus sp. NRS-1782. Next base: position 80,846 of record NZ_JBITPH010000037.1, on the reverse strand, counting down.
AGCTCAGGAACTAGTACTCCAGCCTCCTGAAAAACCATTTGTGCTACTTTATAAATCAGATTCGTTTTATCCCAGGGTATGCCGTTCATTTCGTTCCCGTATAAATGGAAAGCCGTCTGTCTGGCTTCTTTCAATTCAACCCATGCATACAAGGACAACGCCATGCCCAATGTATCAAAACCGGGGCCTAAATTGGCGGTACTTGCAGGCACACGCACTCTTGCCGTTTTTAAAACAGTCATACAAGCAATTCCTCCTGCTTTTTTGAACTATCCCTCAACTCGATACACACTCTTGATACGGCGAATGACATCCAGAGATTCAAAATGCTCCAGAACCTTTTTCATACTCGCCTTACTAGCCAAATGGGTAACGATAATAATTTCAGCATCTGGATTGACCTCATTCGGCTGCTGCACCACAGATGCCAGACTGACGTCGAATTCAGCAAATACCTGTGTAATCTGCGCCAATACTCCAGCCTTATCATCTACATGCAGAAGTACGAAGTTTTTGAAATACACATCCTCGTCACTGCTGATTTTTTTAGGGTTATAAGGTACGATGGCCTTAAGCCCATTCACGCCGAGCTTGAGGTTCTTCACTACAGCCACCAGATCGGCCACAACCGATGTTGCTGTCGGCATTTCTCCTGCGCCCGCACCGTAGAACATGGTTTCACCCACGGCTTCACCGTGTACATAAACCGCGTTGAATACCCCATTCACCGAGGCCAAAGGATGCTGCTTGCGTACCATCGTCGGCTGAACATTGATCGTAAATTCATCACCCTGACGCTCCGCAATGCCAAGCAGCTTCATTTCATAGCCCAGTGTTTTGGCAAAGGCGATATCTTCACTGGATACTTTTGTAATACCAGTAACGCTTACGTCCTTAAGCTCTACATCCGTACGGAAGCCGAGCGTACCGAGGATAGCCATTTTACGGGCAGCATCCAGCCCCTCCACGTCTGAAGTCGGATCAGATTCCGCGTATCCAAGCTCCTGCGCTTCCTTGAGAACTTCTTCGTAAGAAGCCCCCTCCTGACTCATTTTGGTTAAAATGAAGTTAGTTGTACCGTTCACAATCCCCATAATACGAGTAATGCGGTCGGAGGAGAAGCCTTCAATCAACGTCCGAATAATCGGAATACCGCCCGCTACACTAGCTTCATAAAAAATATCGCACTGCTTTTCCTGCGCCTGCGCCAGCACTTCAGAGCCGTGCAGAGCCATTAAGTCCTTGTTCGCTGTTACGATATGCTTACCGCGCTCCAGCGCTTCCAGAATGTACTTCTTCGTCTGATCCACGCCACCCATGACTTCGATAATAACATCAATCTCGGGATCACGTATGACCTCCCACGGGTCCTCTGTAAGCTTGGTGGGATCTACTTCAATGGAACGATACTTCTCTATATTTTTCACAGCTATTTTCTCAATAATGATCGGCGAACCAACTTGTCTGCTCAAATCTTCCTGATTTCCTTCCACGATTCGAACGACTCCCGTTCCTACCGTTCCTAACCCTAACAATCCTACTTTGACCGGTTTCATCCATTCCCCTCCTGCTAACTTATATCTGATGAGCTTTATAGCTCTTAACCTTGCCCGATCAGGCGAACGCGCTTAACACCGGATATAGTCTCCAGGCCCTCCAGCAGAACCCCTAGTTCTTCACTGAGTCTGGACATTTCTACCGAAATGACTACGTTAGCTCTGCCTTGCAGCGGGATGCTCTGCTGGATCGTTAGCACATTGCCTCCGTAATCTGCCACCCTGCCAAGCACTCTGGACAGCATGCCCGATTGATGCTCCAAATCAATGGAGATATTGACAATTCGCTCACGCTCCAACTGGTTGACCAAATGAATGCCATCCTTATATTTATAAAAGGCACTTCGACTTAGCCCAACTTGCTCCACGGCGTCATGCACGGTTTTAACATCTCCCGAAGCAAGCAGCAGCTTGACCTGGATCGTCTTAACGATAGCTTCAGGCAAAATATCTTCCCGTACCAAGTAATAGCGCTCTTTCACGAACGTCCTCTCCTCAAAGACTTATGTTTTTGTATAGAGGACATTATATCGAAACTCCTGTCAATCGGCAAGCTAACGGTACAAAAAACGGCTACTGCCGTCTATAGGGTTTCCTATAGCGTAGTAACCGTCCATACTTCAGACAAGTATTTCATTTTTAATAATAGCTGCTGCCTTCCACAAATTCAAACTCGAAATCGGCAATGCGTACAAGCGTTCCATCAACGGCACCACGCTTGCGCAGCTCAGCATCCACACCCATGTGGCGCAATGTTCTTGCTAACTTTAAAATCGCATCATGAGAATTCAGCTGCATACGCTTCATCATGCGCTCGATTTTGACACTGTGCACCACGAATGTATCGTTTTCACGTACAATGGTGAAACCTTCATCCTCTGCCTTATCCAGCTTAAACACCTTACGTTCATTCACTTCCGCTACTTCCTCAACAACTGGCTCGTCCGGTATTTGATCCAACAAATCAGCAGCTCGATAGAGCAATTCCTTTACGCCTTGGCGTGTCAACGAGGAAATGGGCATAATTTCGAGATCTGGACGAACAGAAGCGATTTGCTCCTTGAATTGAGCCAGATTTTCTTCCGATTCTGGCATATCCATTTTATTCGCCGCCACAATTTGTGGACGCTCGGCTAATGTCGCGTTATATTGCTTTAATTCGTCGTTGATTTTAGTCCAATCCTCAAACGGATCACGACCCTCAGAACCCGCCATATCCACGACGTGAATAATAATACGTGTCCGTTCAATGTGCCGCAGAAATTCATGTCCCAATCCTATGCCTTCATGAGCTCCCTCAATCAATCCAGGCAGATCGGCCATAACAAAGTTGCGATGGTCTCCTACATCCACAACCCCCAAATTCGGGGTAATCGTTGTAAAGTGGTACGCGCCGATCTTTGGTTTTGCAGAGGAGACAACTGACAGCAATGTAGATTTCCCTACACTAGGGAAACCAACCAAGCCTACGTCGGCCATTACTTTAAGCTCAAGGGTAATATAACGTTCCTGTCCCTCTCCGCCGTTCTCAGCCAGCTCAGGCGCTGGATTGTTTGGTGTGGCAAAACGGATATTTCCGCGCCCCCCACGTCCTCCTTTGGCTACGATGACCTGCTGACCATGACGTGTCATATCTGCCACTACTTCACCCGTATCATCATCCATGATGACTGTACCCGGAGGTATGCGTACGATCATATGATCCGCATTGGCTCCATGCTGGCTTTTGTTGCGGCCTTTTTCTCCACGTTTAGCTTTAAAATGCCGCTGGTACCGAAAATCCATTAAGGTACGCAAGCCTTCATCGACGCGGAAGATCACATCTCCACCGTTACCTCCGTCACCGCCACCAGGGCCGCCTTCAGGAACATATTTCTCACGGCGAAACGCAATCAGCCCGTCACCACCGTCGCCGCCCTTAACAAAAATCTTCGCTTTATCTACAAACATGGTTACACCTTCCTTATGTCTGACACTGCATCCGAATTTGAAGCATTTCTCCCGTAGGAAGCTTCTCTGTTCGAATGCGTTCACTTCCGTGTCCGGATCTGACCTGCTTTAACAAATTCAAATCAGCAGGTACGTCACTACCTTCAAACCGGACGATAACATCATTCTGATCCATACCGAAATAAAGTGTCAATCTGCGCACTTCTCCCCAGGACGACCGGCCCCCGCCATATTGATACGCACGTACCGTTTCTATGACGGCCGAGGCAAGCGACTCGCCGTCTTCGGGAGACATGACAGCGTCCAACTTTAAATGCTCCTCAACCTGAACCATCAACTGTAAATTTCCGGCGTTCACGCGAAAAGATTGCAAATAAAACACCAGCGAGGGAATACCGAGCTTGGATATTTTACTTTCCTCTGCCACGCGCCCTTTTATTGTTTCCACATAAGCAGCCGATTTATCATGCTTATTCATACGAATATAGCCATAAAGCACCTGCAAGTCATTCATCCAGTCATGCCGGTGATGATTGAGAGCTGCGATAGCTGTACGCTCCAAAGAACGCAAAGCAGCTTTCCGCTCAGCTTCAACCTGTCTCTGTATATGCCACATGCTAAAACAGGCGGCAATAACAGACCACACGGCTAATATGATAATCGTTAGTGCTGCAGGATAGAGCAGTGAAAAAACCAAAGGAATCAGAATGGAAACCAACGCCAGATGAGGCGCTCTTATCCGCTGGAACATGGCTTCTCTCCGTTCTGCGATAATTAAAATGGATTAATAAAGAACCTTAATCCAGTATAGCACAGACTGACTTTCCAGTTCATTACCATCATACAAAAAAGCCTCCGACAAAATTGCCGGAGGTTTTTCAGCGTGTCTAAGCCGCTATTAAGCTTCTACGGTAGCTGCTACTGGAGCAACGTCGATCGGGTAGATGCTCACCTTTTTGCGATCACGGCCCCAACGTTCGAACTTCACAACGCCGTCCACTTTCGCGAACAGAGTGTCGTCCTTACCGATGCCCACGTTCGTGCCTGGGTGAATTTTCGTTCCGCGTTGACGAACCAAGATGCTACCACCAGTAACTGCTTGACCGTCAGCACGTTTCACGCCAAGACGTTTCGATTGACTGTCACGTCCGTTTTTTGTGGAACCTACACCTTTTTTCGATGCAAATAATTGAAGATCCAATGTCAATTTCAACATAATGTCTACCTCCTTCTTTGTTTATTTTCTATTTGAATATACTTACCGTATGATTCAGCAATGCTTGTCAGCATGATTACCATGGATTCCAGCAACAGTTGTACCTGTGCGTTCGTCTCATGATGAACTTCAGGGGGAAGATACGCGCTCAAAAAGCCGTTTTCCATTTCCGATTCCATATCAACGTTTGTAAGAGCTTCAATCGAATTGACCGTCCCTACAGTTACCGCTGATACGCCAGCACATACGATATCCTCGCCAGATTTGGCGTAATTCGCATGACCTCTAATAGAAAATCCCTGTATGCTGCCATCCTCCAGTCGTGTAATACGCACGATAATCACTTATCGCACCCTCTTACGCTTGGATTTTTCCAATCGTCACTTTCGTGTACGGTTGACGATGACCTTGCTTCACATGGTAATTCTTTTTAGGTTTGTATTTGTATACAATGACCTTTTGGCCTTGACCATGTTTCTCAACTGTAGCTGTTACAGTAGCTCCGGAAAGAAGCGGTGTACCTGTAGTCAAGCCATTGTCGCTAGATACTGCCAGAACACGGTTGAACGTTACAGTTTCACCATCGGTAGCTTCCAACTTCTCAATGAACAATACATCGCCCTCTTGAACTTTGTATTGCTTACCACCTGTTTCAATAATTGCGTACATTTGCTTGCACCTCCTTATGTCTCAGACTCGCCTAATCGCAGGTGACAACCTCCCTGAGGATGCTGTACTTCAGTACCTGATTGGAGCGGTTACAGCATGTGCAGCCAATCTTACGCATGACACATACTAAAATATTGTAGCATAAGCTTCGTCCACATTCAACCTCTAGTTTAAAATGATTTCGGAAACGCAGCACCTTATAAAATCGTCTTCTCTTCACGTACCTTTTTTCGAGTCATTTCCAAAAGCCCTAGCCGTGTCCAGCCAACGACATATGATTTGGTTCGGTCTTTTTTCAGCCTAGACTCCAGCATAGAGGACACTTCACGTCGGTTCTCCTCTTGTTCCATATCAATAAAATCAATGACGATAATGCCCCCGATATCACGCACACGCACCAATCGGGCAATCTCTTCAGCCGCTTCGATGTTAGTCCGGGTCACCGTCTCTTCCAGATTGCTGCCCCCCGTAAATTTCCCTGTGTTCACATCAATGACAGTCAGTGCCTCTGTATGGTCGATGATGATATATCCGCCGCCCTGAAGCCATACTTTTCGCGCAAAATCACGTTCCATTTGCTCATGGATGCCATAGGCTTTAAATATGGTCTCTTCTACACCACGAAATATACGCACATGAGCTTTCTGCGGACTGATTTGACGTAGTAATATTTCCGCTTCCTTTGCCTGTTCCTCACTGTCAATAATCAGCTCATCCTGCTCCGGTGTAAACACATCCCGAATCAAACGCTGGACGATGCTCAAATCCCGGTGCAGCTCACATGGAGCCGAGTGTTCAGCAGCTTTACGCTGAATGATTTCCCATTGCTGACGCAACTGGTTCAGGTCATTTTCAATCGCTTCTCTGCTCATTTCCTCCGAAACTGTACGGATAATGACTCCTTCTTCACCTGTTCGAAGCTGCTCTCCCATCGCTTTCAGACGAGCCCGTTCTCCCTCACGCTCGATCTTTTTGGATACAGCTACATAATCGGCGCGAGGCATGTATACAATCCAGCGACCTGGAAGTGAAAAATGAGTGGTTACTCTAGCCCCTTTGCTACCCACGGCCTCTTTCAGTACCTGTACTACAATTTCCTGTCCCACCTTCAACAGCTCGGAAATGGATGGCTTCACCTCAGGTTGCTTGTCCAAATGGGCGTGAAGTACGTCATCCACATATAAAAAGGCATTCTTTCGCTGTCCAATATCAACAAAGGCGGCTTGCATTCCCGGCAGTATATTGACGACTCTAGCTTTGAAAAAGGATCCCAGAATTCCCCGCTTTCGCGGCAATTCAGCTGCATATTCTACCAATCGTCCCTCTTCTAACAGTGCCATTTGGGTCATCTGCTGCTGGCATTGTACAATCATTTGCTTCATGGTTTTTCAACCTCTCTCGATACAGCCTCTTTCCTCAATCCATAAAAACTTCTAACTTTTCTATTTAGGCTTAGATTTTCCGCCATCTGACGGACGCGTTGCAAAATAAGACCGAATAAGGCGTTGCTCTGGCAATACGGCTACAATCCGTCCCTGCTCATTCATGACATAAACCATATGGTATCGGTCCCTCTTGAAAAGACGCAAAACAGGCTCCAAATGTTTCATAGGCAAGGATACAATTGGCAAGGCAATACTTCCCTTGGCCGCCTCGCGGTAAAAGAGCTCGTCCCTTCCCAGCAAAAAGCGTATAAAACGATAGGGGATATTACGATAATCCACAATATTAGAATAAAGCAAAAAAATCCCTACCGCCAGCAGATTTAAATGCACAGGTCCACTTTGCCTTAATAACGGTGAAATGCCATAGATACAAAATAGCAGGCTGGTCACGATGCTGGCTCGAAAAGTCCAAACTAGAGTACGGTGATATGGGATAAATAAGCTCAGCAGCGCCTGCATTATTTTCCCGCCATCCAGTGGTAAAATCGGGAGCAGATTGAACAGTGCAATAACGGCATTTGCCTGAATCATGTAATTTATATATTCATGCCCCCCCCCGCTCACATTTCTAAGCAATAGAAGGATGACAATCATAATTCCGTTTTGCAAAGGGCCAGCCAACGCAATGACAATCTCCTTCCACGCGTTGAGCTTCCCCTGATCGTCAATGACGGCCACTCCTCCAAAGGGTAGCATTTGTATGGTCAGTACTCGCGCCCCCAACAACGTGGCAGTTGTCGCATGTCCCAGCTCATGAATGAATACTAGTGTAAACAAAGTCATGATCTCGATAAAATGTCCTGTCAAAACAGAGCTTAGCATCACCAGTACGAACAGTGGATGCAGAGACAAAGTCACACCCCGGACATTAATCAAGGGCTACCACTTCCGCCGGATCAATATACTGATCTCCTCTCTGCACCGCAAAAAACAGAGTCGCCGTCTCACTGCCGCTATGGCCTGCTGGCAGCACACCGACCTCGTCCCCCTCCTGGACCCAATCATTTACCTTTAAGGTAGAGCGAGATAGACGTCCGTACATTACCGTAATACCGCCTGTGTGACGAATCGTAATTGTAATTCCACTTTCCGGGTGATTAAATATGTCCAGCACACGTCCAGCATCTATACTTTTGACAGCGATTGCCCCATTACCAGCAGCATTGGGTGCAATTTCCACTCCTTTGAGACTTAGCGCAAATGGCTGTGTTATATTCCCTTGAATTGGCGGCGAGCCTTTGCGGACTGCATTCACCTTGTGTGTTTCAGGCTCCTCTCCAAAGATCGGTAAAAAGGACGGGGCCCCATCAAAATAAGTTTCATACCATTGTCCGGCAGCTGCAAAATCCATATCCTTATTTAAGGCATCCGCGATAAACATTCTCAAATTGACGGCATAGGGAACATCCCAGCGAAATAATCCCCACACCAACCCAAATAGCATTGTAGCGAACACAGATCTGCGCCAAAAAGAAACCCAAAAAGACGGACGCCGGTTCTCCCCAAAAGATTGCTGCCAGCGTTGTCGTTCATTTTTCCATTCGGTTTCCGGGTCTCTGGGCCGGTTGGTACTGACTGCTGGCATCGGCTTCATTCCCTTGTTCCTGTACCTGTCCTGATTCATGCCTGAGGAATACTCTTCCGCTTTGTTTCTCGCGATCAGCTGCTGTATGCGTTCTTCTCTGCGCTGCTTGATTCCGGAGTTTTTATTCATCCTGTTCCAGCCCCCCAGCGAGGTATGTTTGGTACATCTTATGAGGACGGGCTTCAACTTATGTTGTCCGATTCGGGATTACGTATCTGAAAATGAAAAAATCCGACGCAAGCGCACCGGATGGTCTGTAAATATATGGCGGTTATGTAGTGAGTCTGAAATTAAGATTCAGGATTTATAGAAGTTTAAAAAGACAAACCAAAAACACTTAAATAAGTTCATTACTTATTTAAGTGTTCATTATTAAGATGAAGGGACTACGCGGCTTAAAAAAGCCTGCAATTCTTCATAGGAATCTTTCCTCTACATCCATACTCTTACTTAAAACAGTGTAGGAATTTTGTAGGCAGTAGCGAAGCGGTGATTTGAATCTGAAGAAGCGAAGCGATCGTAAGATCAAATCACACGCGGAGCCGTCTCCCAGCCATAACTCACCGTTTTCTTCATCCACCCATACCAAAAAATTTCTTAAACCGAGTCATCACACTTTTCTTCTGATCCAACTGCATGAGTGGCACTGTGTCACCCAAAATCCGTCTAGCAATGTTACGGTAGGCAATCGCGGCCTGTGAATCCGGATTCATGACGGTAGGCTCTCCTGTATTGGCTGACTTGATCACCATTTCATCATCCGGTACAATCCCAATGAGATCTATGCTAAGCACTTGTAAAATGCCGTCAATATCCAGCATATCCCCGGATTTGACCATGCTGTTACGGATACGGTTAACCACCAGTTTTGGTGAGATCACATGCGAGCTTTCCAGCAATCCGATAACCCGGTCAGCATCACGCACAGCAGCGTTTTCCGGTGTCGTTACGACAATGGCCTGATCCGCTCCGGCAATAGCATTTTTGAAGCCTTGCTCAATACCCGCAGGACAGTCAATCAATATATATTCAAAATCCTTTTTAAGCTCCAAAATAATATCCTTAACCTGCTCCGGCGTTACGGCACTCTTATCCTTGGTTTGAGCAGCAGGCAGCATATACAACTCCTCAAAGCGCTTATCCTTGACCAAGGCTTGATTTAAACGGCAACGACCTTCGGCTACATCGACCAGATCATAAATAATCCGGTTTTCCAGACCCATAACAACATCCAGATTACGCAAGCCGATATCCGTATCCACCAAGCACACCTTTTTGCCGAGCAGTGCCAGCGCTGTTCCTATATTGGCTGACGTCGTCGTTTTGCCGACGCCGCCTTTTCCTGAAGTGACGACGATAGCCTCTCCCATGTGCTACACCCCTTTGAACACGTTAAAATCGCGGCCCAGACGCACAATATTACTCATTTTATCTATTTGCATGGCGCCGTCCTTGAGATACGCAAATTCCATTCCGGATTCACGCGTCTCCCATTCATCGGGTGGACGACTGATCATTTCGGAAATTCGCAGCTGTGTTGGTGCAAAATAAGAGGCTGCGATAATTGCCTCGCCATTCCCCTCCATCCCCGCATGCGCCATACCTCGCAGGGCACCAAGGACATAGATATCACCGGTACACGTTATAATTCCACCGGGGTTCACATCTCCCAAAAAGAGCAAATTCCCGTTATGATGAAGCACCTGACCTGAACGAATAATCCCTGTCACGGTGTGGATGGGAGCTTTCCCCTGCGCTTCTGAAGGCAGCCCGGGTGATTCAACAGAACGAATGAGCAGATTCCCCTTCTGTCTCAAAATCTCCAGAATGCTTTCCTTCTGTTCCTCCGTCACTTCCCGGCTTCCCAGCTTAATGTCTACATGAATAATCGGGCCGGTTAAAATATTTTGATGACTGTGCTCCAGCTTGAAACGCAGCTCACCCAGCAAATCCTCAAACTCGCATTGATCGTCCAGAAGGAATACCAGGCCGTCTTTGATGCCTTTAATCGTGACATGATTCGATTTCACCGCCATTAGCCTGTCCCTCCTATCTCAATCATTTCGTCCCCGGAACGTGAAATCCCTGCTAACCCGGACAAAATGTGTGTAAAAAGACCTAGACTTTCTCTTCCTTTTTCACACGGATATCCAAACGCTGCAATTGCTTGCGAACTGGGACGTAAATGATGAGGGCGAACAGAAAATGGATAAATAAATCAGGAATCATATATTGTGCCAGCGCCCAATCAAAAGTCTGATGATTCAGCTGGAACAGATGATCAATGGCAAAAAGCATGGAATCCAGCAGAAAACTGCCGATCAGTACAGCTCCCATCATGATAGGCATTGGCGCACGTCGAGCTGTAAATACCAGCCCCAGCAAATAAGCCGACAATCCCATTGCAAAAGAGTAAGGTCCGATAATAAACCCGTAATACACAACGTCATGAATAAGCCCAAAAACAATACCCAGTACCAATGCCGTATGGCGACTATAATATACGGATACGAACAAAATGACGACATACACGAAATTCGGAACCATTCTCGGATGCCAGCTATCCGGAAGAAGCCACGGAAGAATCGTTCCTTCAGCTATAAACAGTACAAACAGCAGCAGTATTAAAACCTGACCGCGTATCTTCATTATTCCGGTACCTCAGGAGTGTAAAGAACGAGCAACTCTTTCCAATCCACGAAGCTGGCTGCCGGTTGGATAATCGCTGTACGTGTTTGTCCAAACTCGCCAACCTGGATTTTTTCTACCGTACCGATCAACAGATTTTTACGGAACTTCCCGCCTGCTCCGGACGTAATGATCTGATCACCTTTTGCGATTGGATCATTTTCCTCAATGCGAGTCATTTGAAATCTGTTCGTAGCCGGATCATAACTTTCAATCATACCAAACGAATTATTTTCCTTGCCCAGTGCTGTCGCTGCAATAGCATAAGAATTTGGATTTTTAGGGTCTAATGTAGTCAATAGCGTAACTGTAGAAGTGAAATTCGCTGTGCGACTAATAACCCCTACAAACCCCTCAAGTGATCTGACTTCCTGACCAACCTTGGCCCCATCCTTTTCACCAATATCAATGACAAGCGTTTTGGAGTCATTACTGACGCTATTGACCTGCGCAATCCGATAATCATATTGATTTTTGGATTTTTGCGTTTGGGTAAATTTCAGTTCTTGCTCAAGTCTGGCATTTGTCTCTTTCAAGTTAGAAGTCTGAATCTGCTCGGCGGTTAGCTGCGCTACGGCAATTTTCAACCGTTCATTTTCACTATAAATGCTCCGCATATTCCCTATATCTTCAAAGAAGCCCGCTATTGCTGAAGCGGGCCTGTAGAAGATACCTTGTACAAAGCCAATTGAATCTCTGGCGAACTTTTCCGGCCAGGTTAAGGAATTTCTCTGTCCAAGTGTAATCCCCATAAGGGCAATAAACAGAACGATTCCGATCAATAGAATAAATAGTCTTTTATTTCCAAACAGCTTAAACAGTTCCTACACCCCCGATTCAACGTTTGGAACGGACGGCTGAACTGCTGCGCGATTTGAACAAATGAATATTTTCCAGCGCTCTGCCTGTACCGATTGCCACGCAATCCAGAGGATTTTCCGCTACGATAACCGGCATCCCGGTTTCAGCCGCCAACAACTTGTCCAAGTTACGCAAAAGTGCTCCGCCACCAGTCAATACGATACCTCTGTCCATAATGTCCGCCGCCAGCTCGGGAGGGCATTTTTCCAGTGTCACTTTGACTGCTTCCACAATTGCATTCACTGTGTCGGACAACGCTTCACTGATTTCATCCGACGTAATCGTAATTGTCTTCGGCAAACCTGTTACCAGATCACGTCCACGAATTTCTGACGTCTCCACTTGTTCCAGCGGCATTGCGGAGCCAACTTCCATTTTCAACTGTTCTGAAGTCCGCTCACCAATCATCAGATTGTATTGACGCTTCACGTATTGGATGATGGAGTCGTCCATTTCATCACCAGCCACACGCACGGAACGGCTAGTCACAATCCCGCCCAGAGAAATAACCGCTACCTCGGTTGTACCTCCGCCGATATCGACAACCATACTACCCGTTGGCTCCCATACGGGAAGATCAGCGCCGATTGCAGCTGCAAACGGCTCCTCAATCGTGTACGCTTCCCGCGCGCCCGCTTGCTTCGTCGCATCTTCAACAGCACGCTGCTCCACCGCAGTTATGCCTGAAGGTACACAAACCATCACGTTCGGATGACGTGGAAACAAAGAACGTTGGGCTTGCGCCTGACGAATAAAATATTTAATCATCGTTGCAGTCGTGTCAAAATCCGCAATAACGCCATCCTTCATCGGACGGATCGCACGGATATTCCCCGGTGTACGACCAATCATTTTTTTTGCAGATTCACCAACTGCTTCAATGGTTTTTGTGTCTGTACGTATTGCGACTACAGAAGGTTCACGAACCACAATCCCTTTTCCTCTTACGAATACCAGCGTGTTTGCCGTCCCCAAGTCAATTCCTAAATCTTTTGTAAAGCCACCCAGCATGATGTTAATCTCCTTTTCTCTTCCCTGAAATCTGTTATCCATGTATAAACGGTTTATTCAGGCCGGCCTAGCCGGTCGGATTTAAATGTTTGATTTAAATAGTATATTATATCAGACCTTGTTCCTTCAAACTTACGAAGGTTCCGTCCCCGATCACGATATGATCGAGCACGTCGATGCCCACGATGTTGCCCGCTTCCATCAGGCGACGGGTCAACTGGACATCCTCCGGGCTTGGCTTCGGATCACCGCTCGGATGGTTATGAGCGCAAATAATCGAAGCACTGCTGCATTTGATCGCTGCCCGAAATACTTCACGAGGATGTACGATGGCGGCATTCAGGCTGCCCATGGATAGCGTTTCCTGGGCAATGACATGATTTTTAGTATTCAGGAACAGGCATACAAAATGCTCCTTCTGCAAATAACGAAGCTGCTCAAACAGCAAATCTGCCACGTCCCGTGGGCAACTGATCACCGGGGTCTCCAAATGGCGTGACAATGCCAACCGTCGCCCCAGTTCGATACTCGCTTTGAGCTGTATCGCCTTGGCATTGCCAATGCCTTTAATCTGGGTCAATTCGGTCATACTCATATCCACCAGTTGGCGCAAGTTCCCCGCCTGCTGCAAAATACGCTGCGCTAAATGCACCGATGACTCATTTTGTGTTCCCGTACGCAGCAATATTGCCAGCAACTCCGCGTTGCTTAAAGCTTCCGCCCCATATGTCATCATGCGCTCTCTTGGTCGTTCTTCTTGAGGGAGGTCGCGAAGCATCAGTGTTGGCGACTCTAACATATGTTTATCCCCTTTAAGGTTGCAACACGCTCACTCCGAATTCGGACAACATGTCCGACAGCAGTGAAAGCGGCAATCCTACGACGTTAAAATAACAACCCTGAATAGATTCCACCAACGTAGCACCCAAACCCTGAATGCCGTACGCCCCCGCTTTGTCAGACGGTTCGCCCGTATTCACATATGCCACAATTTGCTCATGGCTCAAAGGCTTCATCGTAACCTCCGTTTGGCGGTGTCTGACAAGCGTTTTACCGGTTAAGGTATGTATGCAGGCCACCCCAGTGAATACAAGGTGGGTTCTTCCCTGCAATGCTGTAAGCATGCGAACCGCATCTGCATGGTCGGCAGGCTTACCCAGTACCAAACCATCCAGAACGACTATGGTATCACTGCCAATTACTAATCCATCTTCTTCGGATTGGCTGGCAATGTTCACGACCACTTCGGCTTTGCGTACCGCAAGGGTCTCCACAATTTGCTGAGGCGTCCAGTTATCAGGCGTGCTTTCATCCGCATGACTTGGCATCACGTCAAAGGGCAGTCTAAGAAATGAAAGCAATTCCTTCCTTCTCGGTGAAGTCGATGCCAGAACAATGCGGGGCGTAATTTTCCCGTCCATAAGGGAAGCTCCTTTTCATCAGTTAGAGCCTGCGGTACAGCCAGAACGCGGCGATGATGCCGATCAGACTAAGCAGGCTCAATTCAAAATTTATCGTTATGTTGTAGCTGATAATATCCAGATCCGCTCTCGGCGACCAGGATATCGTAGTGGGGTGGGTCAGAAAGGAAAGGAATTTGATCGATTGAAGGGCTTTGGCAATCCATGCACCCAAGAGCCAACCGAGCAACAAAAACAGTATAAGCATTCCTACATTTTTTTTCATCCTGATCTTCCCTCGCCATTTTTTGACACCTTCATTATTATACGGTGATTTCAACTGCAATACAAACAGAAATCCGGCATGGGGAACTATTTCCAGTTCCTTGCCGGAAAACATTGAGAATCTATTGTTTTATGAATTGTATAAATTCCTTCTCATGCAAAACATATTCCATCATCGAAGACTGAATTTCCCAAATGTGCTCCTTGGCTGTGTTCTTGTTATATTCTCCAAGTGCCGAGACTGCACTGTTCATCGCCTTTTCCAGCGTGGATGCGGAAGCAGACGCTTCCTTCGGCAGACTGGAGGGAAGCGCAGCGATATTTTGTGTCCACTGCTGATGCAGATCGTTCAGTTCCTTCATTTCGGCGGCATTTGCCTTACCTGATCCGCCTGCTTCAAGCAAGGATGAGGAAAGTCCGCTCAGCTTGCCGACTAAAGTGCTGCTTAGCTGAAAAAAGGTAGTGAGCTTTTCACCATCGCCCCCATAAGCTGCTTTTTCGAATCCTGGCAGTTGAAGCTCACGGACATACAGCTCAACTCCTTGTGTTTTCAGTTGATTGCTGAGCAGCTTGGCCTGTTCCCTGTCTGGCGATATTCCTGCATAGACTCGGTTCTGATCCTCGGTGTCCCCACCGGCGGCAATGCCTGCCTTCAACAGCTCTTCCTTTGCTTGCAAAGCCCGTTCAGGGGTGCTGAATACTCCGTATTGCAGCAGGTAATAGGTTTGTGGGGGGACCTGAGCCGATACAACTGTAACAGGAGCGGAATTCTCTTTTACAGATGGTGTATGTGTACTAACGGATTCTTTAAAAACCGGTATAGCCTCCTCTGTTGACGGATCTGATCCAGGAACAGCCCCACCTCCGTTAAAAAGCAGCAACATGATGTATCCAAACACCCCCCCGGTCATCAACGCACTGGCTACTGAGCCAATCAGCTTCCATCTGGAGGGATGGGGCGGACGCTTTCGGTACTCTTCACTGGAACGATGAGTTTCTTCTTCATCCTCTTCCGTACGATCTGACAGAAAATCCGTATCTGACCAGGAAGCTGCTGATCGCCCAAACGGATCATCCCATCCTTCCTTCACGATGGGGGCAGGAGCAAAACGCCGCCTCGTACTAGGTCTATTCACGCCCAGAGGCTCGTTAATTTCTGAAATTCGTTCAGTCCCGCTGTTTGCACCTATGCCGTTAATTCTTTCCGCTCTTTCATGCTGGTTAGCAGCTTGATACTGTTTCTCGCTTTCATACCGTTCCGCTTCTTTATTTGTTTCACGCTGCTGGCTAGTTATCGGCCCGGTTTTGTATGGAAGCACCTGTAGCTTTTCCTCACGGCTTGTCTCCGGCGTCTGTTGCTCGAACCGGAATGTCATCTTTGCCTTGTTCACGGATGCACTCCCTCCTTGTCCCATACTTCCTCATAGTCTGTTGTATGAGTCAGGAAGAGAAAATATGCCCCGGACATTACAAAAAAGGGTATCCCGAAGACACGTTTCGTGTTCGGAATACCCTGATGGTTGCATTTCATCAGCGTAACACTTTATGCATGCTTGTTACACTTGCTGTTCACGCAGATGACGTGCTAGCGCGTCGCCTGCTTTCCAGATATCTCCCGCGCCCATGGTCAGCACAAGATCGCCCGGCTGAAGACGATCCTTCAACTCGTCGATAACAGCTTCCTTGGTTGGCAGATAGATGGCATTCGCGTTGCTGTTCTGGACGATTAAATCCACGAGCTTCGAAGAATGCACACCTTCAATTTGTTTTTCTCCCGCTGGAGAATAAATGTCGGTAATAATGACTTCATTCGCCTCACTGAACGCACGACTGAACGCATCCAGCAGGAAAAAAGTACGGCTGTAGCGTTGCGGCTGGAACACAGCAATAATACGCTTGCCTGTCACTGTAGCTGCACTAATCGTAGCCTCAATCTCTGTTGGATGATGAGCATAGTCATCAATAACAAGAATGTCATTGCTTTCGCCTAGCACCTGAAAACGACGCTTTGCTCCGTGAAACTCCACAATAGCCGCAGCAATTTGCTCAAATAGGATGCCTGCTTCCAAGCAAGAAATCACACTAGCCATAGCGTTGTATAGATTATGTTTACCCGGTACAGACAATTCGATGGTTCCAAGCGCCGCCCCTTTGCGATTCATGGTAAAGCTTAAACGACGGTCGCCCAACTGGATATCCGTTGCCGTATAATCTGCTTCATGCTCGACTCCATAGGTAATGACTCGAGTCTGAATCTGAGGCAGCATTTCCCGTACATTCTGATCATCAGCACATACGATAGCCGCGCCATCCGGCCGGATTTGACTCAAGAACTGTACGTAGGCACTTTTCAGACGATTAAAGTCGCCATCATAATTTTCCAAATGATCGGCTTCTATGTTGGTCACGATACCTTGCCAAGGATGATACTGCAGAAAAGAACCATCGCTCTCATCCGCCTCGGCAACGACAAACTCGCTTTTGCCTGCTTTGGCATTCGTCCCCAAATTCGTGATTTCGCCGCCAATAATGTATGTTGGATCGACATTACATCTCTCCATGACCAGAGCAATCATCGAGGAGGTTGTCGTTTTGCCGTGCGCTCCCGCAACAGCTACTCCCTTACGCTCATTAAGCAACCGTGCGAGCATCTGGGAACGATGCAGGGTCGGAATATTCAACTCCTCTGCTGCCACCCGCTCCACATTGTCGCGGGACAGTGCCGTCGAATAAACGACGATGTCCGCCCCTGAAACGTGCTCAGGAGTGTGCCCGAGATATATTTTTGCGCCTTTCGCCGCCAGTTTTTCTGTCAGCTCCTGTGATGCCACATCTGAGCCTGTCACGGTATATCCCATCTCCAGCATGACCCGAGCAATCGCGCTCATCCCGTAACCGCCGATACCGATAAAATGAACATGTTCCGAAGTAATCAACAAATTTCACCAACCTTTTTCCGAATCGGTTTGATACATAAGGGTAGCCCGTACATCCGCAATGAGATACAGTGTTCCGGATACCACCCCCAGATCCTCCGCTTCCGTATGTGACTGAAGCAGGCGAAGAGCCTTTTTCCAGTCACCTTCTACAATAATTTTTAAATCCGTTTTGGCATAGGACGGCCGCAGCTTCTCCACGAGATGAGCCAGTTCAGCGGCATTCATTTTGCGGCGAAAATCGGGCTCGGTCAGGATAAGCGTATCCACTAGTGGCAGTATATGCTGCAAGTATGCTTCATGATGCTTGTTTGACAGCATACCCATCATTAAAACCATTTTTCGGTACGAATACAGTTGGGGAAGGCTCTTTGCCAGCGTCTGCGCCCCTTCTGGATTATGAGCACCGTCAATAACAATTTTCGGCGAACTGCTGACCTGTTCCAGGCGACCTGCCCAAGCTGCTTCTCTAAAGCCCTCCAGTAGTTCAGCGTCATCCAGCACAAAAGCCATATACTGACGAAGCACCTCAAGTGTCATCAGAGCTCCTGCCGCATTAGTACATTGATGCTCGCCTAACAACGTGATGCCGATTTCCATGTGCCGGAAGGGTCCCGCAAACGAAAAAGTCTGTCCTGTTTCGTCCCCATTCAGCCGTTCATACGTAAACTGTTCTCCTGCTAGATACAAGGTAGTTCCCTTTTTTGCCGCCGTTTCCCGTATAACCTGAATAGCCTCTGGCTGAGATACACAGCTAACAACAGGTACGCCTGGCTTGATAATTCCAGCCTTTTCGCCTGCGATCTGTTCGAGTGTATCCCCTAAAATATCCGTATGGTCATAGCCTACATTCGTAATGACCGAGACGATAGGACTCACGATATTAGTTACATCCATCCTTCCCCCGAGGCCCGTCTCCCATACCACAACATCTGGAAAAGTCACTGTTGCATAATATAAAATAGCCAACGCTGTCGATACCTCAAACATCGTGGGTGATCCCAAATCGCTCGCCGCGATTTCCTTGACCAACGGATACAAACGATTGGCAAGTAAGACCAGTGTATCATCGGGAATATCCGTCCCGTTGAATTGGAATCGGTTCGTAAACCGGGTGATATACGGAGACGTAAAGGTTCCCACATCATAACCGCATTTCAGCAGAACAGAGGTTAAGAAAGCACAGGTCGAGCCCTTGCCGTTGGTTCCCGCAATATGCACAAATTTAAGATGCCGTTGCGGATCCCCCAACATGCTCATTAACTTCTCAATCCGTTCCAGTCCGGGTCTGATTCCGAACGGAATCAGACCGTTAATCCATTCCACTGCTTCATCATAGCTTTGTAAAGGAGCCGCTCCCCCGCCCCTGATTGTATCTGACATCCTCTTCACCTTCAGGTCATTTTATAGTTAGTGGAATTATCCCTTGAGTTCTTCAATCCGTGCGATAACTTTGGCGCGCTTATCCGAATAATCGGCTTGCTTGGCCTTCTCTTCCTCGATGACTTTGGCTGGTGCCTTCGCCACGAAGCCTTGGTTGGACAGCTTTTTCTCCACGCGCTCCACTTCACTGTTCAAATGTTGAAGCTCTTTTTCCAGTCTGCTAATTTCCTGGGCAATATCAAGGAGCCCGGCTAACGGCAGGTATAGCTCTGCTCCGCTGACTACAGAAGTCATGGCTTTATCTGGAACAGAGAGTTCCAATCCCGTGTCGAATTCAGACGTATTACAGAATCGACGTACATATTCCCCATTGCGGTTAATGATATCGAGAACGGCTTGATCGCCGGGTTTTACGAGCAATTCAATCTTTTTACTCATCGGTACGTTCACTTCAGAACGGATATTCCGCACTGCGCGAATCACGTCGATCAGCAAATTCATTTCAGCTACCGCATCCTTGTCCTCGAAAGCCGAATCGTAAACAGGCCAAGCGGCCAGTGTAATCGTTTCGCCTTCATGCGGAAGATGCTGCCATATTTCCTCGGAGATAAACGGCATGAACGGATGAATCATGCGCAGTGTCCGATCCAGCACATACGCCAGTACGGACTGTGTTTTCTTTTTCGCCTCTGCGTTCTCGCCATACAGGGAAAGCTTCGCAAACTCGATGTACCAGTCGCACAAGTCATCCCAAATAAAGTTATACAGAAGACGGCCTGTCTCGCCAAATTCATAAGCATCTATTAGACGCGTGATATCGCGTGAAGTTTCGTTCAAACGGTGAAGGATCCATCGATCCGCTGTGCTCAAATCACCGGTAATGTCGATATCCGCCGCGGTGACCCCTTCCAGATTCATCAGCGCAAAGCGTGACGCATTCCAGATTTTATTGGCAAAGTTACGTGCCTGCTCTACCCGTTCCCAACGGAAACGAAGGTCCTGTCCAGGCGTGCTGCCTGTAGAAACCATGTAACGCATGGCGTCCGTGCCATATTGGTCGATTACGTCGAGCGGATCTACACCATTTCCGAGGGATTTGGACATTTTCTTTCCATCCGCATCACGAACCAGTCCGTGCATCAATACATCCTTGAACGGAATTCCCTCTGTGAACTCCAGGGCTGTAAAAATCATCCGCGACACCCAGAAATAAATAATGTCATAGCCTGTAACCAAGACATTGGTCGGGTAGTAGCGTTGGAGATCCTCAGTCTGCTCAGGCCAGCCCAGTGTCGAAAACGGCCACAAGGCAGAGCTGAACCATGTATCCAGCACGTCCTCATCCTGTTTCAGCTTTCTGTCAGCATATTCAGGCAAGGTTGTAGGATCCTCTGCCGATACAATAACTTCTCCGGTTTCTTCATCGTACCAAGCCGGAATACGATGTCCCCACCACAATTGACGGGAAATACACCAGTCACGCACATTTTCAATCCAGTGCAGATAAGTACGCTCAAAGCGATCCGGGACAAAGTTTACGCCATTGCCAGCCTTCTGCACTTCAATCGCTTTGGCTGCCAGAGGCTTCATTTCCACGAACCATTGTGTAGACAGATAAGGCTCTACAACCGCACCTGTACGTTCGCTGTGGCCCACCTGATGCAAATGCTCCTCGATACGGATCAGCACACCCTGCTCTTTCAGATCAGCGACGATTTGCTTGCGGCAATCACTGCGGTCAAGGCCCTGATATTTGCCTGCTTCGGTGTTCATCGTACCTGTTTCGTCCATAACAGTAATCTGTGGCAACTGGTGACGTTGGCCCATTTCAAAGTCATTCGGATCGTGAGCAGGTGTAATTTTAACCGCACCGCTACCGAAGTCTTTTTCTACGTAGTCGTCCGCAATAACCGGAATTTTCCGTCCGATAATCGGAAGCACGAGTGTTTTGCCGATCATATGCTTGTACCGTTCATCCTCAGGATGTACGGCTACCGCTGTATCACCCAGCATGGTTTCAGGACGCGTGGTGGCTACAGTGATAAACCCACTGCCATCTTGAAGCGGATATTGCAGGTGATACAGATTTCCGTTTACCTCTTTGTATTCCACTTCAATATCTGACAGAGCCGTACGTGCAGCAGGGTCCCAGTTAATGATGCGTTTACCGCGATAAATCAGGCCCTTCTTGTACAACTTGACGAATACTTCGCGAACGGCTTGAGACAACCCGTCATCCAACGTAAAACGCTCACGCGAATAATCGAGAGAGAACCCCATTTTTTCCCATTGATTATGAATGTTGTCCAGGTAGAGATCCTTCCATTCCCAAACCTTCTCCAAAAATTTCTCGCGTCCCAGATCGTAGCGCGTCAAGCCTTCCTCACGCAGCTTCTGCTCTACCTTTGTCTGGGTGGCAATGCCCGCATGGTCTGCCCCTGGCAGCCACAATGCGTCATAGCCCTGCATCCGCTTGGTGCGGATAATAATGTCCTGCAAAGTAAAATCAAGAGCATGTCCAATGTGCAGCATGCCTGTAACATTCGGTGGTGGAATAACGATTGTAAAAGGCTCTGCCTCTGGAAGTCGTCCAGCGCGGAAATACCCCTTCTCCATCCACGTTTTGTACCATTTTTTCTCGGCTGATTTTGGATCGTACGTTGTCGGCATTTCCAAGGTTGTCTTGTTGTCTTGTTCTGACATATCAGGATACCTCCATGATTTTTCAATTGGCAAATAAAAAAAGCCCTTCATCCTCAAAGGACGAAAGGCTGTTCTCTCGCGGTACCACCTTTGTTTCACCCCTAGTGTATGTATCCACTGATCCATTACACATGGTGTGACACTTATGCAGATAACGGCTGCGGACCGGCCTTATTCTACCGTGAACCTCGTACCTTCCGTTGGGATTAAATGAGGGACCGTTCGAACAGGCGACTCCCGGGTGACTTCGGCCAGTAGCTTCCTGCGGAACCTCACAGCGCTGCAATTCCACTCTCTGAAGGGCTTGCTGCCTACTCTTCCCGATCTCAGTCTTTCAATAGCTATACCACATCATACATTTCCCATTGACTATAGTCAACACCCGTTGCTCATTTTCCAATGACCGAATTAAGGGATGTACAATACCTGCCCTTCTTCTACATGATGCTCTGCCAGCTTGTTATACAGTTGAAGCTCCCGTGTACTGAGTTGATAGCGATCAGCGATCGTTTCCAGTGTATCTTCACGCTGCACAATGCATAATCGGACCTTGCGGAACGGCGTTTCATCCTGTGTATGGAAAAAAAGGTTTTTCCATTTGGCATCCTCACGCTCTTCTTGGGCTTCCTTCCCCTGCGGTTCTTGCTCCAGTTGCTGCTGGTATTCCGCTTCCTTCACCGAACGACTGGATTGTAGCAATGATGAGTAGACCACCGGGTCCGGCTCGTCTGCTTTTTCGTCCTTTTTGCTGTTCAGCGCCACGCGCATCTCTGGTTTATCGTCTGCAACAGTGTCATGGGACACAGCGTCCACCTGACCTGCTTCCAGCTGCGGCTCCAGATAGATCTCTGGCTTCGTCGCGTGATGCGGTTCAGCTGGCAAAGGATCATAGACCACATCGGGAGCGGTGGAGGATATTTTCGGGTCACTTCCCGTCCATGCTTCCTCTTGCTGAAATCCCCATACTTCTGGTGTCTCATGCTCATACTTTACCTCGGAAGTGCTGTCTTCAACAGCTTTACCCGTCCAAGGCTCATAGATCCGGTTCGGGTCTACAGCAGGCTCATAACCTTGGTGTTCCGGTGATGACTTGTGCTCCCCATACTCCTGTGATGGCTGTTCCCAGGAAGCGTAATCCTGCTGAGCTGGCACCCTGTATGAAGATTCCGACTCCGTCGTATGATCGGATACAGAATTCTGGGTGGCATAAGTTTCTTCCTGACGCTGCTCTGCATTCGCGGAAAAGGGGCGAGCAGGATGTTCAGGTGCGTGCACCACCGTAAATTCCTCATCCAGCCAAACCGCTGTCTCCTCCGCATGGGAGCTTTCCACCCCGTGCAGGGAGAGGACACCTGTAATATTCAGACTACGTAATGATAGCAGGTCCACATCGAAATTCTCAATCTCGACTGAAATGTCTTCCAGTCTTCCTACCCGATTCAGTGGAATCGTAATTTCCACAGGGATCAAATGATGAAGCTCGTTCGTTACCTGTTCAGGTGTGCGGTACACGCCCTCCAGCAGCAAATGCCCTCGCAAAGCGGCATGGTCGCCGTGGGTTACAACCTGAATGCGTGGCAGAATCTCAATTTCCTCCAACTCAGCAATCCCGGCAGCTTCCTCCGTCAAATGAATGCGTTCATAAATATCAAAACGCAAGCCTTGCGGCTGATCATTCTGTTGTTTGTTCAAGGATGGCATCCTCCTTTGGGCAGCCTCCGCACATCCTCTGACTCCTGTCAGGCGCACGGAAACTCCATATTGCAAACCGTTTCTAGGTTCAAGTATATGCGCCAAAATAGAAGGCATGCCATCTTTTATAGCTGTTGATGTAGCTTTTGAAAATCATCCGGCCAAGCATCTTCCACAGTAATCGTTTCACCGCTCAGCGGATGACGGAAGGTAAGACGCTCTCCGTGCAGCGCCTGCCTGCCAAAATCAGCAGCCCGTCCACCGTATAATACATCCCCCAATAACGGATAGCCCGCATGGCTAAGATGAACGCGAATCTGGTGCGTTCGGCCTGTTTCCAGTGTTAAATATACGAGGCTAACCGCCTTTTGACCGCTCCCCAACAATTCACCAAGTTCCACATGGGTAACCGCGCTCTGTCCGGTCGGAGAAACACGGCGACGCTGCTTGTGATGCCTGTCCTTGCCAATCGGCCAATCCAGCGTCCGCAGTGATGAAGGTACTTTCCCCCGTACCAAAGCCACATAACGGCGACCGATATCTTTGGCCCGCATCTGCTCGTCCAGCTTGAGCAACGCGAATTCATTTTTGGCATACAGCACTGGGCCTGTAGTATCCGTATCCAGACGATGCACATGCCGTACTGCCGCATGGATGCCATTCATTTCATAATACGATGCGACCGCATGATCCAACGTCAGCGGACCCTCTTTTACAGCTCCGTCCGGATGTACCCCCATACCCGCCGGTTTGTGTACGACCAGGCAAAAATCATCCTCATACAGCACCTTCAAATCGTACCAGCGAGGGGTCACACCAAGGTTCGTAACAGGAAAAAGGGCCAGCCGCAGCCGGTCCCCCGCAAGTTCAATCTGCTTTTCATGTCGCAGTCTGCGCCACAGCTTGTCTG
Source organism: Paenibacillus sp. NRS-1782 (assembly GCF_050467685.1). Taxonomy (NCBI): domain Bacteria; kingdom Bacillati; phylum Bacillota; class Bacilli; order Caryophanales; family Paenibacillaceae; genus Paenibacillus; species Paenibacillus sp. NRS-1782. The sequence continues at coordinate 56,556 of NZ_JBITPH010000037.1, read as the reverse complement.
GTAGATCCAAACGGTTCAGCAGCCAATGATCGACAGCATCGGTGCGATACTCACCCTCTGTGATTTCCCGTCCCGGTGTGATTTCCAGCCATGGTCCCCGTCTTTTACAGCCGCCCTGCCAGCTCATAGACGTTTGAGCGCGCGATAGTTCGCTTCAATGGTAGCATCAATATCTTCCACCGTATGCACACCCGACACAAACATGCCCTCAAATTGGGATGGTGCCACACTGACTCCCTCGTTCACCAATTCGGTAAAGTAACGGCGGAAGTGGTTCTGATTACTTGTTTTGGCTGTATCAAAATTGACAACCTTTTCTTCCGTGAAAAATGGACAAACCATGGAACCCACACGGTTGATCGTGACAGGTATGCCCAGCTCACGTGCATTACGCTCGAATCCAGCCTCAAGCCGTGCTGCCCGTTCCTCCAGTCGGTCATATACTTCTGGTGTCAACAATTTAAGCGTCGAATAGCCTGCTGCCATAGCAAGTGGGTTCCCGCTAAGCGTACCCGCCTGATAGATCGGACCAGACGGTGCAATCTGCTCCATAATATCGCGGCGTCCACCATAAGCACCGACAGGCAGTCCTCCGCCAATAACTTTACCCAGGCATGTAAGATCCGGGGTCACACTAAAACGACCTTGAGCTGAATGAAGTCCTACCCGGAATCCGGTCATGACTTCATCAAAAATCAGCAGGCTTCCGTACTGTCGGGTTACTTCGCGCAGTCCTTCCAAAAATCCGGGTTGTGGCGGTACGACTCCCATATTTCCGGCTATTGGCTCGACAATAATGGCGGCAATTTCCTCGCCGAATTTTTCAAAGGCCAGTTTCACCGAAGCCAAATCATTGTAAGGTACGGTTAACGTATGTCTGGCCACGACCTCGGGTACACCGGGGCTATCGGGCAGACCCAGTGTTGCTACACCAGAGCCTGCTTTAATCAGCAAGCTGTCCGCATGACCATGATAAGAGCCTTCAAATTTAAGGATTTTGCTGCGGCTCGTAAATCCGCGTGCGAGTCGAATCGCGCTCATCGTCGCCTCGGTTCCCGAGCTGACCATACGAACGATATCCATGGAAGGAACACGCTCACACACAAGCTTCGCCATTTCAGTTTCCGCCAACGTTGGCGCTCCGAAACTGGTTCCTTTGACAACTGCAGCCTGTATAGCCTTAACGACCTCAGGATGCGCATGTCCCATAATGAGCGGTCCCCATGAACATACATAGTCAATATAGGATTGACCGTCGATATCATATACCCGCGATCCTTCTCCACGGTCGATATAAACAGGTGTAATGCCAACGGATTTAAAAGCCCTTACTGGACTGTTTACGCCACCCGGAATATATTGCTTTGCCTCGTCGAAGGCTGCTTTGGAGCGCGCATCCTCGCGTACTGTTCGTTGTTCGTTGATCATTCTGATCACTCCAATCTTCTGAAAAATAAGCTTATTGCTTCAACCATCTTGCCGCATCCTTGGCGGAATAGGTAATAATCATGTCTGCACCTGCGCGCTTCATGCTCGTCAGAATCTCCAGCACCATCGCTTTTTCATCAATCCAGCCTTGAAGAGCTGCCGCCTTGACCATCGCATATTCACCACTTACGTTGTAAGCCACCATAGGCAGATCAAATTGATCCTTAATCGTGCGCATCACATCCAGGTACGAAAGGGACGGCTTCACCATCAGCATGTCCGCACCTTCCAGCACGTCGGATTCTGCTTCTCGCAATGCTTCACGCGCATTAGCAGGGTCCATCTGATAGGATTTGCGGTCACCGAATTGCGGTGCAGAATCTGCCGCTTCCCGGAAAGGACCATAAAAAGCAGACGCATATTTGACGGAATACGACATAATCGGAATATGCGAAAAGCCTTCCTCATCCAGCCCTTGTCGAATCGCCTGCACAAAACCGTCCATCATATTGGATGGCGCGATAATATCAGCGCCCGCTCTGGCTTGAGAAACGGCTGTACGTACCAGCACCTCCAGAGATTCGTCATTCAGCACTTCACCACATACCTCACCATCATGCTCATGCATGTGGACCATACCGCAATGCCCATGATCCGTAAACTCGCACAAACAAGTGTCAGCCACAACCAGCAGCTCGGGATAACGCGACTTGATCAGACGTGTAGCTTCCTGAACAATACCATCGTCCACAAAAGCCGAAGTACCCAAGCTATCCTTCGTCTCCGGTATGCCAAACAGGAGCACGGCAGGAATGCCAAGCTCACTAATTTCTTTCAGTTCTTCTTCCAGTTGATCCAGAGAAAAGCGGTACACACCGGGCATGGAGCTAATTTCCTGCTTCACTCCTGTACCGAATGTTACATAGATCGGCTGGATAAAATCAGCTGGATTCAATACCGTCTCACGCACCATACTGCGGATAGCAGCGGATTGACGCAAACGGCGATGTCTGGTAAAAGGAACATTCATGATTGCAAACCTCCAGTTTTTATAGATCCATTTGGTAAAATATAATTATGATGTCACAGAGCTTGATTGTTTCCAGTCACATAGCGATTGGACCAAGCTTTCAATGGTTGCCTTTTCCGCCATGAAGCTGACGTTCAGGCCCGCTTGGGTCGCTGTTTCTCCGGTGAGAGGGCCTATCACAGCGATCGTCACTCCCTCCAGCAGCGACAGCGGATCTTCGACTCCCATCTGCCTGAGTGCTTCCAGAAAAAAGGTGACGGTTGAGGAACTGGTAAAAGTAATCGCATGGATGGCACGTTCCTCAAGCAGCTTGAGCAGCTCATCATCCTGTGCGTTTGCCGCCAGCATGGTTTGATACAAATCGGCCTCGGTCACCTCAAGTCCAAGCTCTCTCAGCTGCTCCGGCAGCCAGGACCGAGCGAGATCGCCTCTTGGCAGAAATACGCTCTGCCCCGCCTGCAAATCCTGCTTAAACGCTTCGAGCAAGCCCTCTGCCTGAAAGGGACCTTCGATCTGCTCCGCTTCAATTCCATGTGACCGCAATGCCGCCGCTGTGGCTGGCCCGACTGCGGCAATACGCGCCTTAAACAGCGAACGCACATCCTTGCCTTGTTCCTTCAGATGAGTGAAAAAGTATTCCACTCCGTTAACGCTGGTAAAAAACACCCAGTCGTATTCAGGCAGTCGCGCAAACGCCTCTTTAATTTGCCGTTGTGTCGGCTCGTCCGAAGGGATAACCGTCTGGATGACTGGAAATTCATAAGGCTCTCCACCAAGCTCCTCAATCCGATGAACCAGACTGCTGGCCTGAGCGCGCGCACGTGTAACCAAAATCCGCTTGCCGAACAAAGGCATATCCTCAGCCCATTTTAACTGCTCACGCTGATTAACCACTTCTCCGACGACGATAACGGCGGGAGGCTGAAAATTCGTCGCTTTCACCTTGGCCTCAATATCTGCTAGCGTACCCACCAGTGTATCCTGCTCCGCCCGCGTTCCCCAACGGATTAAAGCAACGGGGGTGCCTGGCGATTTGCCGTGTTTCATCAGCTGCTCACTGATATAGCCGATCTTCGCTACACCCATCATAAAGATCAGTGTGCCCGTTGCGTTCGTTACTTTATCCCAATGAATACTCTTGTCGAGCTTGTCTGGACTTTCATGCCCCGTAATGATAGACAGCGATGAAGCCATATCCCGATGTGTAACCGGAATGCCCGCATAGGCGGGTACGCTGATTGCTGAAGTGATGCCAGGTATGATTTCATAGGAAATACCGTGTTTACGCAGCAGTCCGGCTTCCTCTCCAACCCGACCAAAGATGGTGGGGTCTCCCCCTTTGAGCCGAACAACCGTTTTTCCTTCCAAGGCCAAGTCCACCAGCAACTGATTAATTTCCTCTTGCTTCATGGTGTGACGATCCGGCAGCTTGCCAACATATATTTTTTGGGCACCTGGCTTCATCAAACCCAAAAGGCGAGGGCTTGCCAGTCTGTCATAGACAATAACATCACCCAGTTGAATGCATTCCCAGCCCTTGACCGTAATCAGTCTTGCGTCTCCGGGTCCTGCGCCTACTAAATATACCTTTCCTGCCATTTCATCACCCCCTCACCTGCGCCAGAATCTGTTCCGCTCCTTTGGCGATCAAGCTGGCCGCCACAGCTTCTCCCAGCTTTTGCGGATCATTTCCCTGGAGCGTTTCCTTCAAAATAACTTCGCCATCCGGCGAGCCTACCATGCCCGTGAGGCGGATTTCCTGGTCAGCCCAGACTGCGTGAGCCCCGATTGGCACCTGGCATCCCCCATTCAGCACGCCCAGGAAGGTTCGTTCTGCCGCAACCGTAGCTGAGGTATCCTCGTCGTTGTACAGGCGCAGCAACGCCAGCAGCTCTTCATCGTCTGCACGGCACTCAATACCGAGCGCTCCTTGTCCGACTGCTGGCAAGCAGGCTTCCTCCGGTATATAGGACGTGATTCGGTCCTTCCAGCCCATCCGGTTCAAACCTGCAGCCGCCAAAATGATGGCGTCAAAACCTTCAGTCTCCAGCTTTTTCAGACGGGAATCAATATTACCGCGCACAGGCTCCAATTGAAGATCCGGTCGTAATGACTTGATCTGGCTAGCTCTGCGCAGGCTGCTTGTGCCGACCTTTGCCCCTTGCGGCAGGTTTTCCAGGCTCTTGAATCCCTGGGAAACGAGACAATCCCGCGGGTCCTCCCGACGCGGTACCGCGCCGTTCACTAGCCCTTCAGGCAATTCTGACGGCATATCCTTCATACTATGTACTGCCATATCAATTTCACCAGCCAGCATGGCCTGTTCAATTTCTTTGACAAACAGCCCTTTGCCACCCACCTTGGACAACGTTACATCCAAAATCCGGTCGCCCTTGGTCAATATTTTTTTTACGACAAACTGCATATCCAGCCCATGCTCCGCGCACAACGCGTTCAAATCCTCGATGACATGCCCGGTCTGAGTTAGCGCAAGCGCGCTCTGTCTGCTACCTACCACAATTGTTCGCATGCTATTCCTCCTGATTTTGCGCAATCCATGTGTCTATCTCTTCTTGAGTCCATACCGTAAATTCCTGACGTCGTATTTGCTCCAAAATTCCGCTACTCGCCAAACGTCTCAGCAGTTTCGCCCTTTGCTGCGGGGAAGATACGGTATGTTTAATCGCTTGCCGCATATCGTACATGAAATCCAGATACGGTTCGTATTCCCTACCAAACAGCGTATCCAAAGCCGATGTAATTTCGGATGTAACTGCCGGACCCGCACCTGCGGTGGATACGCTGATCGTTAGCCTGCCCCGCCGGATGATGCCCGGTGTTATAAAGTCCGCCTCTTCCGAACGATCCGCCACATTTACCAGTATACCCCTTTGTCTGGCCTCATGCGCAACCGCATCGTTCACATCTCTCCGGTCGGTCGCCGCATATACAAGAAAGGCTCCCTGGAGGTCACCCTCGCGGTATACGCGATTTACCCAGTGGAGCTGCTTATGATCGGCCAGAACCTGTAAATCCGGCGTTATATTCGGACTGATGACGGTAATGAACGCCCCGCTTTCCATCAGTCCCTTTACCTTGCGTTCCGCTATCCTTCCACCGCCCACAATACAACAGATCTTATTTTTACAATTCAGCGAAATCGGCACAAAATGCTGCAAATGGCCATTCACTCTCCTGTCCACTGATGAAATACAGACCAGGAATTCAGCAAAAAGTTAAGAATCAATAGCGTGTAGCCCACCAATGCCCATTTTGCCATCACGAGGCCCGACTTCTGATTGAATCTTTTGCTCACTAAAAATACAATATACACGCACAGGGCTATTGCTGTCATCAATACTTTAGTATCCAGAAGCAGACGCCAGCGTTCTTCAGCAATAATAGAAATGACGGCAACTACAATGGAGACCCCAAGCAAAGGAGTACCGATCAACAACGCCATGTGGGTATACCGATCCATCATTTCCAGACTCGGCAGACGCCGGATCGTATCATTCCATTTTTTAACTTTCAATTTACGATGCAAAAACAGATAGAGCCCCGAAAATACAGCCGCTACCGTCATGGCTACAAAGCCAAGATTGGCCAAAGCGATATGGATGAGAAGCAGCCCATGCACCGTATGCCAACTCCCAAGCGGATTGTTGGTGGGCTCCATCCATATATTATTAAGCACAAGAACCGCAAAACTAATAATGTTAAGCAGCAATACCGCAAATTCTGACCGCTGATAACGTGACAGTATTAAAGAAATCAGGACCAAAATAAATGAAAACAGAAATAAAAAATCGTAAGTCACGAAAAAAGGAAGATGTCCTTCGTTCCAGGTTCTCATTCCCATATATATAAGCTGGAGCACAAGAACGACAGCAAGAAGCCCTGTACCTGTCCGTTTGGCACTCGCATTACGGCGAATGCCATCCGAGAATACAAACAGAAGGCTCAGGGCAAAAACATAAATCATCGAATCATATATAAGCGTGCTTAAAGCCACGTCCACTCACCCGCCTTTACAGGCCAGCCGGCGCAAACGACGCTGGCGAGGCTTGGGCCTGACCGGATTTTTCATGAATACCGACCTCCGGTTTCATTAACGCGGATGCATCGCTTTTATCTACTTTCTGAGCGGCGTCCTCCAAACGATCCTCCAGAGCAAAAATGTGGCTAAACAGTTCAAGCGCCTCATTCCCCTGCTTTTGGACAGCCAGTTCCTTCACCGAATTGATCGGATCATGCATCATCTGATTCAGCATGCTTTTCGTCAAACGGCTAATCACTTTGCGTTGTCGTTCATCCAGCTCGGGAAGCTTGTTGAACAAGCTTTCCAGCGTATCCTGATGCGCGGACTCTGCTTTTTCCTGTAAAGCACGAATCACCGGACGCACTCCCATCGTTTTTAACCATTGATAAAACTCGCCAAGTTCCCCTTCGATCATATGCTCAATTTTGGCAGCCTCGGTACGACGCATTTCCAAATTACTCTCCACGATGCCTTCCAGATCATCAATATCATAAAGAAAAACATTCTGCAACTCGCCAATAGCCGGGTCCAAATCACGTGGAACCGCGATATCAATCATAAACAAAGGACGGGACCGACGGCGTTTCATACTGGCTTCAACCCGCTCCCGATCCAGAATATATCCTTGTGCACCTGTCGAGCTAATGACAATGTCCACATCCGCCAACCGATTCATGCCTTCCTCCATCGTGACCGGCGTTCCGTGAAACTTGGAAGCCAAATCTTCCGCTCTGGATAAAGTCCGGTTCGCCACAATGACCTCGGCTGCTCCCCCACTGTACAAATGCTTAACGGTAAGCTCGCTCATTTTGCCCGCACCGAGAATCAGCACCTTCTTATCGGTAAACATCCCGAAAATCCGTTTGCCAAGCTCCACTGCTGCATAGCTGACGGATACGGCGCTTTCTCCAATGGACGTCTCCGAATGGGCACGCTTGCCCAATGTGACGGCCTGCTTAAACAGCATATTAAACCACGTTGCCGTAATTTTCTGGGATTGAGCCTGAAGAAAAGCGTTCTTCACCTGTCCCAAAATTTGTGTTTCTCCGATCACCATAGAATCCAGGCCACAAGTCACACGGAACAAATGCCGGATGGCCTGCTCGTCCTCATATATATATAAATGCTGTGTAAATTGATCGCGAGGAATACCGAACCATTGCTCCATAAAACTGCGTATAAAATAACCGCACATGTGAAGGCGGTCCACCACGACATATATTTCAGTCCGATTGCAGGTTGCGACAATTACGCCCTCCAGCACACTTTTGGTGAGTTTGAGTTGTTCCAGCGCTTTTGGCAAATCTTGTTCCGCAAATGTAAAACGCTCTCTGACTTCCACAGGCGCCGTACGATAATTCAACCCAACAACGACGATGTGCATTGCAAGTTCACCTGCCTAAACTGTAATAAGAATAACTACTGTTATCACAAACTATGTTAATTATATCACAGAAGTCCGAATGTCCTCCGGCTGTTTTATGAATTGTTTATGAAAATTGTATGGCAAACTCCAACATCCAAAATGTTCTCTATCGTTTGATATAGTTTGAACCAGTCTTAAAACAAATAACCATGGAATAAATCCATGGTTATTCTTCGCATATATCTTTTCCGATAGAGCGCCCTCCATGGACGTCCTTCTTCTTAGATTTCTGGTTGTTCTTCGTCTTCGTCGTTCTCAATATAGCCGGAGATGACCGACCATAGCTCGTCCTTACCCATGCCTTCTTCAGATGAAAAGGGGATAAACAAACCCCCAGGAAGTATTCCGAGTTCCTGCTTGATTACTTTATAATGCTTCTCCCGCCGTGTCTTGGGGATTTTATCTGCCTTCGTGCCTACAACGCATACCGGAAGCCCGTGATGGCGCAGCCAGTCGTGCATCATGATATCATCCTTGGACGGTGGATGACGCAAATCGACCATTTGAAGCACCAGCTTAAGCGGCTCCCGTTCCAGCAAGTACGACTCAATCATTTGTCCCCAGGCTTTACGGGACGTTTTGGATACCTTTGCGTAGCCGTAACCCGGAAAATCGACGAAATAGAGATCATCATTAATCCGGTAATAATTAAGCTGCTGTGTTTTCCCCGGCGTAGAGCTGGTCCGCGCCAAGTTTTTACGGCTAATCAACCGATTAATCAGTGACGACTTCCCTACATTGGAACGCCCCGCCAGAGCAATCTCCGGCAAAGCGTCCACAGGGAACTGATCGGGGCCAACCGCGCTAATAATAAATTCTGCTTTTGTTACTTTCATTATGTCCTTAATTCCTCTCTAATGTGCCCTTGCCTGCTCAACCAAAGCATGCTCTAGCACCTGATCCATATGGGCAACGGGAACAAATTCAACATCCTGCCTAATACTGTCGGGAATATCTTTTAGATCCCGTTCATTATCCTTGGGAAGCAGAATTTTTTTGTAGCCTGCCCGGTGGGCAGCCAGCGACTTCTCTTTCAACCCGCCAATAGGCAATACGCGGCCGCGCAGGGTAATTTCACCCGTCATAGCTACATCCTTGGATACATGACGGTTGGTCAGCGCTGAAATCAACGCTGTCGCAATGGTAATCCCCGCCGATGGTCCATCCTTCGGAATCGCTCCCTCCGGAATGTGGATATGAATATCATTTTTCTCATAAAAGTCCGTAGCAATGCCCAGCTCAACCGCTTTGGAGCGAGTATAGCTAAATGCTGCCTGCGCGGATTCTTTCATAACGTCACCCAGCTTACCTGTAAGAATCAGCTTACCGCTGCCGGGCACGACCGTCACTTCAATCATCAGCGTTTCACCGCCGACCTCTGTCCACGCCAAGCCTGTAACTGTACCAATCTGGTCTTCCAGCTCCGCTACACCGTAACGGAATTTGGCGACGCCCAAATAATCTTTCAGATTAACCGGTGTAATTCGAATCGGGCCTTCTCCTCCAGATACCACTGACTTCGCAGCCTTACGGCACAGAGAAGCCATTTGCTGTTCGAGATTCCGCACACCGGATTCACGGGTATATTCGCGAATAACACGCAGCAGCGTATCCTCTCCGATGTCCAGCCGTTCCTCTTCCAAACCATGCTCTCTCTTCTGCTTGGGCAGTAGATAACGATTGGCGATTTCGAGCTTTTCCAGCTCGGTGTAACCCGGAATGTACAATGTCTCCATCCGGTCCATCAGCGGACGCGGAATGTTGTGCGCAGCATTGGCTGTCGTCACGAACATCACATTGGACAAATCGAAGGGCAGCTCGACAAAATGGTCACTGAACGTATTGTTCTGTTCGGGATCAAGCACCTCCAGCAACGCCGCCGAAGGGTCACCTCGAAAATCTGAAGCCATTTTATCAATCTCATCCAGCAAAAAGACTGGATTAGACGTTCCTGCCGTCTTCATCCCCTGAATGATACGCCCTGGCATCGCGCCCACATAAGTGCGGCGATGACCACGAATTTCTGCTTCATCCCGCACACCTCCGAGCGAGATGCGGACAAATTCCCTCCCCATGGATTTGGCGATGGAACGAGCCAACGAGGTCTTGCCGACCCCCGGTGGGCCTACGAGACACAGAATCGGCCCCTTAATGGTCTTCACCAGCTTGCGTACAGCCAGATACTCCAGCACCCGCTCCTTCGGCTTATCCAGTCCATAGTGGTCATCATTCAGTACCTCTTCAGCCTTGACGATATCCAGATCATCATCCGTAAACTTGTTCCATGGCAAGCTTAACAGCCAATCGACATAATTACGGATAACCCCGCCCTCAGCAGAACTTGCAGGCATTTTCTCCAGACGGTCGATTTCCTTCTCAACCTTCTCCTTCACAGGAGCGGGCAGTTCCAGTTCACTTAGCTGATTGCGCAGTTCTTCTACTTCTCCCGCGCGACCTTCCTTCTCGCCAAGCTCCTTCTGGATCGCCTTCATTTGTTCACGCAGGTAATACTCCTTCTGCGTTTTCTCCATCTGTTTCTTCACGCGCTGGTTAATTTTACGTTCCAGCTCCAATACCTCACGCTCGTTATTCAAAATATCCAAAAGCTTCTCCAAACGTTGAGTTACGTCGATCGTCTCCAGTATATCCTGCTTCTCCTTGATTTTGAGCGTTAGATGGCTTGTAATCACGTCAGCCAGCCGTCCGGGCTCCTCAATGTCGGATACCGCAGCCAGAGTTTCGGGGGTTACCTTTTTGGACAAGTTAATATAATGCTCGAACTGGGTCAGAACCGTGCGCATGAGTGCATCTGTCTCGGGATGCACGTTTTCTGCCTCATGCAGCTCCTTCGCCAGTACCTCGTAATATTCCTCATTCTCCGTATATTGAATAATTTCGGCACGTTCCAGCCCTTCCACCAGCACCCGAATCGTTCCATTGGGAAGCTTGAGCATCTGGCGCACTTTGGCTACCGTGCCGACTCTAAAAATATCCTCTTGTGCGGGTTCTTCAATATTCACTTCTGATTGAGAACACAGGAGAATCAAATTATCTTCAACCATCGCTTTTTCCAAAGCCTTGACCGATTTTTCCCGGCCCACATCGAGATGCAGCACCATGCTCGGGTAGACGAGAAGTCCTCTTAAAGGCAGCAAAGGAAAACGACGACCTTTTGTCTTGTTGGGTCCCATCGCTTTCGCACCTCCAGTGATTCTCAGGTTCCGGATTTTACAATCCTTCACGTTGTTATCTTTCATATTTTATCAAATGTTTTATGAAAAAACCAATGAAGGGGTAGTTCATTAGCAAGATCCTGTGTCCGATATCGTCCCGTTATGCGGTCCATCGGCCTGCAACAGGGAAGATTGGGATGGGCGAAAAGTCTCAATTGGTGTGTGCACAGGTAAATCTGGCGTCAATTCTTCTCCAAATACGTGCCGGAATACTTCCGTAACCGACTGCACCGGAATGACTTTCAAGCCTTCAATACTGTCAAAAAGAGACTGCCAGTTGTCCTGAGGAATGATCACCTTTTTAGCTCCTGCCTGAAAAGCAGCCTCAACTTTCGCTAATACGCCGCCAATCGGTTTGACACGACCGTGAATGCTGACCTCTCCGGTCATCGCAATTTCGTGATCTACCGGAATTCCCCGCATTGCGGAAGCAATAGCCGTTGCCATTGCAATACCTGCCGACGGGCCATCTACTGGTGTTCCCCCAGGAAAATTAATATGCAAATCGTAATTTGACGGGGACAACTCAAGCGTACGCAAAACGGTCAATACATTTTCTACAGAGCCTTTGGCCATACTTTTACGCCGCAGCGTGCGGGAGCCGCCGCCAATCTCTTCCTCATCGACCACACCCGTAATATTATAAGTTCCCTTTCCCGCAGGAACCGGAACTGCTGTAACCTCAATCTCCAGCAGCATGCCCATATTCGGGCCATATACGGCCAAACCGTTAACAAATCCGATTTGTGGCAGACCCGGTATTTTCCGGTCAGGACGCGGTTGAATTTGGCTGCTGCCTGCTACCCATTCCACATCCGAGGCGTTTAGACGTTCCCGTTTCTCCGTAAGTGCCAATCCAGCGGCAAGCTGAATCATATTGACGGCCTCCCGGCCATTAGTGGCGTAGCGCTGTACGACTTCAACTGCCTCAGGGCAAGGACCGAAGCCCAACTTGTGGACAGCATCCTCAGCAATACGTGCAATTTCCTGCGGCTGAAGGGCACGGAAATAAATTTCCATGCAGCGGGAACGAATGGCAGGCGGCAGTTCGTGCGGCGAACGGGTCGTCGCACCTACCAAACGGAAATCGGCAGGCAAACCATTTTGGAAAATATCATGGATATAAGCAGGAGTATTCGAATCCTCCGAGTTGTAGTACGCGCTCTCCAGAAATACTTTTCGGTCCTCTAATACTTTCAACAGCTTATTCATCTGTGTGGGATGCAGCTCGCCAATTTCATCAATGAACAACATACCGCCATGCGCCTTCGTTACAGCTCCAGGCTTGGGCTGTGGAATACCCGCCACTCCCATTGCTCCAGCACCTTGATAAATTGGATCATGCACCGAACCAATCAACGGGTCTGCAATACCCCGCTCGTCAAAACGGGCAGTCGTCGCATCAATCTCTGTAAATTTGGCGTCTCCCTTGAACGGAGAGGACAGGTTTTTCTTGGCCTCTTCCAGCACCACACGTGCAGCAGCCGTCTTGCCCACTCCCGGTGGGCCATAAATAATAACATGTTGTGGATTCGCACTGCATAACGCTGCCTTGAGCGCTCGCAATCCGTCCTTCTGACCGACAATATCCTGTAATGTGGCAGGACGAGTGCGTTCAGCCAGCGGTTTGGTTAATGAAATGGAGCGCAGTTTGCGCAGCTTATCCAGTTCCTTGCGAGATTCCCGGTCCACTGCGCTGCGGTTCGTCTTTTGGCTCCGCAAAAGGTTCCAGAAATACAGACCGATGACAATCCCAAAAAACATTTGCACCAACAACAAAATCATAGTAAAGTCCATCGTATTTCCTCCGTTTCTCATCTCAGCATTTTGAAAATGCCGCTAAAATGCCGTCTATGAAAAACAGTATTTCCTTTTCCCTAATAGCTAAACGGCAGTCTTCCAAAAGATCAGAGAGAAAATACAAAAACACCGCGAAGAACAGTTCTGTAGCAGAGCTGCCCTCCACGGCGTTTACATGATGGCAAATAGAATATGATTATGCCTCTTTATGAGAACCGATTTGGCTTATACCTTCTCGGCTGTATGACGTTCCTCGCGACCCGGAATTTTACCCGTCTCTTCATACGCCTTGACGATGATGTCAATTTCTTTTTTCAATTCGTCAACCATGTCAGCCTCGGGAACTTTGCGGATCATTTTTCCATAACGGAACAGAAGTCCTTCCCCGCGCGCTCCGGCAATACCGATATCAGCTTCCTTTGCTTCACCCGGACCGTTCACCGCGCAACCCAGTACCGACACTTTAATCGGCACCTTGAGTTTGGCAATATAGTCTTCGACTTCGTTGGCGATAGAGAACAGATCAATATCCAGACGTCCACAAGTAGGACAGGAAATCAAAGTCGCTGCATTCGTGATCAACCCAAAGGTTTTGAGCAGTTCCCGCGCAACCTTCACTTCTTCCACTGGATCGGCACTCAGCGAAATACGCATAGTCGAACCAATACCTGCTGCCAGCAAAGCCCCCATCCCCGCTGCACTCTTAACGGTTCCGGTAAAAAGCGTACCCGCTTCGGTAATACCCAGGTGTAGCGGATATTTGATGATTTCGGCTGCCTTCGTATAAGCTGCAATCGCCATAGGCACATCAGATGCTTTCAGGGACACGATAATATCGTGAAAATCAAGATCTTCCAGTATACCGATATGGAATAGTGCGCTTTCTACCATCGCTTCCGGCGTAGGATAGCCGTACTTATCCAGCAAATGCTGTTCCAATGACCCGGCATTCACACCGATCCGAATCGGAATCCCCTTTTCTTTACACGCCTTGACGACAGCTTCGACTTTTTCACGACGACCAATGTTGCCGGGATTGATACGAACCTTGTCAATTCCGTTTTCAATAGCCAGTAGAGCCAGCTTATGATTAAAATGAATATCCGCTACGAGCGGAATATGGATCTGTTTTTTAATTTCTTTAATGGCTGCGGCAGCTTCCTCATTGTTTACGGTGACCCGTACAATTTGGCAACCCGCCTCTTCCAAACGGAGGATTTCAGCGACGGTAGCTTCCACATCTGCTGTTTTGGTCGTACACATGCTTTGGATGATGACTTCATTGCTGCCGCCAATCGTCAGATTCCCGACTTTAACGGGACGTGTGTCTTGTCTTAAGAACATGTACTTTTCTCTCCCATTAACGCCAAACCTCCACCCCATAAAACCTCATATGGGTTTAGTGAAGTGGAGATCCGGCTTCTCATGTTTTAGAGATCGCGAAGTATCAATCCTTAGGCGCTCTCTTCTTGTTTTTTATCCTTATTTGTACCACCGAGCTCCGGTGCGATTTTATCTTTTACAACCTGCTCATTGATGACACAAGTCGTGATATCATCACGGGAAGGAACCTCGTACATCACATCCAGCATAATGCCTTCAATGATCGCACGAAGACCACGGGCACCCGTGTTACGCTTGATGGCTTCACGGGCAATGGCTTCCAGAGCATCTTGCTTAAACTCCAAAGTAACATTATCCAGTTCAAGCATCTTCTGATACTGCTTGACTAACGCATTTTTCGGCTCAGACAAAATACGAACCAATGTGTTCTCATCAAGCGGCTCCAGCGTAGAAATAACCGGCAAACGTCCTACAAACTCCGGAATCAGACCGAATTTCAACAGATCCTCAGGCAATACCATAGAAGTATATTCACCCGGCTTCAAATCCTTTTGATCTGTAGTCGCATTGAAGCCAATCACTTTCTTACCGACACGACGTTTGATCATTTGCTCCAGACCGTCAAAGGCTCCACCGCAAATGAACAGAATGTTCGTGGTATCAATTTGAATGAACTCTTGATGCGGATGCTTACGACCACCTTGTGGAGGTACAGAAGCAACCGTGCCTTCCAAAATTTTAAGCAATGCCTGCTGCACACCTTCACCCGATACGTCACGCGTAATGGACGGGTTTTCGGATTTGCGGGCTACTTTATCAATTTCGTCGATGTAGATAATGCCGCGTTCGGCTTTTTCCACATCATAATCGGCAGCTTGAATCAATTTCAGCAAAATGTTTTCAACGTCTTCGCCCACATAACCTGCTTCCGTAAGGGAAGTGGCATCTGCAATGGCAAAAGGAACGTTCAAGATTTTAGCCATGGTTTGCGCAAGCAACGTTTTACCTGAACCTGTAGGTCCGAGCATCAAAATGTTACTTTTTTGCAGTTCCACATCATCAATTTTGTTTTGCGTATTAATACGTTTGTAGTGGTTATATACCGCTACGGACAATGATTTTTTCGCTTGATCCTGACCAATTACATATTGATCCAGAATGTCACGGATTTGCATCGGTTTCGGAATGTCTTTCAGATCTACTTCTTCCTCATGACCCAATTCCTCTTCCACGATTTCTGTGCACAACTCGATGCATTCGTCACATATATATACGCCCGGTCCAGCAACTAGCTTGCGAACCTGATCCTGAGATTTACCGCAGAAGGAACATTTCAGTTGTCCTTTTTCATCATTAAATTTAAACATAGAGCCACCCCTTTACAGATTAATCGGTCTAGACAGCACCTGGTCAATGATACCGTATACTTTTGCCTCTTCCGCTTCCATGAAGAAATCCCGGTCAGTATCACGTTCGATTTTTTCGAGGGGCTGACCCGTACGCTCGACATAGATTTGATTCAGCTTGGCACGCGTTTTGATAATCCAGTCTGCATGGATCAGCATATCGGAGGCTTGCCCCTGAATGCCACCCAACGGCTGATGGATCATGACTTCGCTGTTGGTAAGCGCAAATCTCTTACCTGGCGCACCTGCTGTGAGCAGCAAAGAGCCCATACTTGCAGCCACGCCTACACAGATCGTCGATACGTCTGGCTTAATGAATTGCATTGTATCATATATACCCATGCCCGCAGTTACAGAACCGCCCGGCGAGTTAATGTACAAATTGATATCCTTCTCCGGATCTTCCGCAGAAAGGAATAATAGCTGTGCAATGACGAGATTGGCGACATCGTCATCAATCGGGCCACTCAGGAAAATAATGCGATCCTTAAGCAACCGCGAGTAAATATCGTAAGATCGTTCTCCTCGATTCGTTTGTTCCACAACCATAGGGACGAGACTCATCACGACCAACCTCTTTTCTTTATTGAAATGAACACCAGTATTCATCCACTTCCTTAAGTCCGATTGGAACGAAAGCGGCAAGCATGAAACGGGAACACCTTACAAAATATTTTAACATGTTCAGAGTCTCGTGTCATATTTGCATCCGCTCATATATGCAGTGCGGGCTGTTATACAACGTGCTTAGCCGAGACCTTCTCATATTTAACCATGTTTCGTATGTATGTGCAAATGTACAGCAGTGACTTATGTACAACAAGAAAGCGCAACTCACAGCACTTTCCATAAACGACTAAAATATGGATTGCCTAAGTTAAAAATAAGGCACGTAACTTTCACTACGTGCCTTATCCCTATCTAATTGCTACGTTGCAGCCTGTTCGGCATACTCCATATATTTTATCGAATTACTCGGCAACTTCAGCTGGCGCTTCAACTTCTTTGCTGTTTTCCAACAACAAAGCGATCGTTTTACGCAGTGAAATTTCTTCTTTCAGGTTTGCCAACGAGCCGTTACCTTCCAGAATACTGCGAATTTCTTCAACCGAACGTTTGTAAGCTTCAGCCATGTTTTTCAGCTCTTCATCGATTTCCGCTTCGGAAACTTCGATGTTTTCCGCTTTAGCCACTTGCTCCAGCACAAGGTTGTTGCGTACACGCTTCTCAGCATCCACTTTCATTTGCGCTTCCAGATCTTCCTGGCTTTGGCCGGAGAATCCGAGGAACATTTCAAGATTCATGCCTTGGCTACGCAGACGGTTGTCGAAATCGCGAACCATGTTTTGCACTTCACTTTTGATCATCGCTTCAGGAATGTCGATTGTTGCATTCTCAGCAACCTTCTCCACTACCGCACCCTCACGGGCAGCTTTAGCTTCGTTTTCCTTACGCTCCAGCAGTTGCTTTTTCAAGTCTTCCTTGAATTCAGCCAGTGTATCAAATTCACTTACGTCTTTTGCAAATTCATCATCCAGCTCAGGAAGAACCTTGCGTTTCAGTTCATGAATTTTCACTTTGAACACTGCTTGTTTGCCAGCGAGATCAGCAGAATGGTAGTTCTCAGGGAACGTTACTTCAACGTCCTTGGAATCGCCTGTGTGCAGACCGATCACTTGCTCTTCAAAGCCGGGAATGAACGTATTGGAGCCCAGCTCCAGAGAATACTTCTCAGCTTGTCCGCCTTCGAATGGTACACCATCAACGGAACCGTCGAAGTCGATAATAGCCGTATCGCCGGATTGTGCAGCATCTTCATCAACGACAACCAGTTCGGCATGACGTTGTTGCAAACGCTCCAGCTCTTGAGCCTGTTCTTCGTCAGTCACTTCGAATTTGCTTACAGACACTTCTACGCCTTTGTACTCACCCAAAGTCACTTCAGGTTTAACCGTAACCTTGGCTTTGAATTTGAAGGATTCGCCTTTAGCGAATTGATCAATTTCAACGTCAGGGCTGTCTACCGGGAAAATATCCGTTTTTTCTACAGCTTGGCTGTAGGCTTCTGGTAGCAGGAAGTCAATTGCATCCTGATACAAGCTTTCAATACCGTAACGTTTTTCAAAAATAGGACGTGGTACTTTACCTTTACGGAATCCTGGTACACTTACTTGTTTAGCCACTTTATTAAAAGCTTTGTCGAGTGCAGCGGCTACACGATCCGCGTCAACCTCAACTTCAAGAACCCCAAGGTTCTTCTCTATTTTCTCCCAAGTTGCTTTCATTTTATGCTTTCCCCTCCAACAAAATCTTCACTTAGTTTTCATATGATCAACGCACACAAAATAACCACTATAGTATATCTAACATTACTATCTTTTTCAAGGGCAGCTCCTTGAATGCTTCACAGGTAAACGTTTCCGGCCATTATAGAGTGTTCATTCCCGCCGCTACGAATAGACGCATCGACCGATATACCTGCTCAAAACGGAAGCGCAATGCATCAGTAATGCCATATATAACACGGGTTTCTTCCTCATCCTTGTTCCCACTCAGACTCTCCGATACCGTCTGATGGAGTGCTGCCGCCCAAATATCTGGCATCCCGTCCTCCTCCACCAGCATTGACCTGTAATCTTTTGTACCATACACTGCCATCACAAACTGCGACCATAGCTCCTGCGCAAAATAGAACAGCGTAGGCTCATGTACCTCAGTCTGATCGGCCACCCGCTCCAGAATACGCATAATCGGCTCAGGAAATTCATCCGGCTGCAGCGGAATCGACTCAATCTCGATTTCCGCCTTTTCATCCCCCCGGCTGATTTCAATCGTCCCTTCCATTCCGCGTCGCCGCAGTGTCTGCAAAACACGGAATTGAAGCAGAGGGTGGATTTCCCGTTCCTTAATCCAGTGAAGCAACGCATCGTCGATTTCTGGCAGATCCAGATAAGACAGTTGTTCCAACGCTAAAATCGTCTGTTCCGACAACGGTTCATCCATAGCCATATGTAGCAGCTTGTTGCCGTAGCCTGCATCCTGCTCCTGCTTGAAGCGCGCATGTCGGCGGGCCAGCTCTGCTTCATTGACCTCATCTTCTGCCGTAGCGTCCGTGTCCGCCCCTCTGTCAGCATACTGTGGAAATGCGGCCTCCAGCCATTGTAAAAGGGCCTCCCACTCTTCGTATTGCTTTTGTTCCTGTCCCTGACACTGCATCAAAAAACGCAGCATCGCCATCGCCTCTCCGTAACGCTCATTTTCAAGCATTACAGTAAGTTGAATTTGATAGTAATCCAGTGTCTTAGGAAACAATACAATATTATTTTCTTTTGTCGTCACCTTGGAGTCCTTTATTCAAGGCACCCCCTCTCCTCCGTAAGCTAAAGTATTTGTAGATTATATGAGAAACAGCGGCCGAAGTCCAACCTCTCGTCTTCAACATATTCACCTGTATTCTAACATACCCTTTTATAAGGCAAAAAAAACCATACCTACTCTGAATTTATGCTGCACAAAGACTAAAACAATCAAATAATATGAAAAAATACTTGAATCTTTTTTTCCCATGTGATATATTAATATTCGCTTGAATTTTATGTCCCAGTAGCTCAGCTGGATAGAGCAACGGCCTTCTAAGCCGTCGGTCGGGGGTTCGAATCCCTCCTGGGACGTTATGATGAGAAGCTTCCGTAAGGGAGCTTTTTTGTGTTTTACAACCCCCCACAAAAAATATATTCTATTTTAATTCCAGCATTTTGCATCATTTGATTCCCCACGCTAGAAAGTACAATAGATAGACAAACTAAACCGTTTCGATCTCTATAGCGCTGAATTGAGATCGTGAATACCATCATCTATAATGTCGAATATTTTCTGATTTAATTTTGAATATTTTCTGAGGAGCATGAACTGAACAAAGTGCCTCAGAAATAAAGCAGTAAGCTTACATGTTGGGTACGGCAAGGGAGAAATAATTAATGAAATTAATATCTTGGAATGTTAATGGCTTAAGAGCCTGTGTGACCAATGGATTTTATACTTATCTAAAAGAAACGAATGCTGATATTTTTTGCGTACAGGAAACCAAGCTTCAAGAGGGACAAATCCTGATGGAGAATATGGAGGAATACACACAGTACTGGAATTATGCCGAGAAAAAAGGATATTCCGGCACGGCGATCTTCACCAAAATCAAACCTCTTTCTGTGCATTATGGACTTGAAGAAAATGGAGAGCCTGAAGGCAGAACCATTACTTTGGAATTCGAGAAATTTTATCTGGTTAATGTATATACTCCAAATACCAAACGGGATTTGTCCCGATTGCCGTACAGACTGGAATGGGAGGACCGTTTCCGCAGCTATCTGCAGCAACTGGATGCATTGAAGCCTGTCATTGTTTGTGGTGATCTCAACGTGGCTCATCAGGAAATGGATTTAAAAAATGCAAAAGCCAACTACGGCAATGCCGGATTTACGCCTGAGGAACGGGGGCGAATGTCACAGCTGCTCGAAGCAGGATTTATAGACACCTTCAGATACTTTTATCCTGACAGGACGGATGTTTATTCCTGGTGGTCCTACATGCCGAAGGTGAGAGAACGGAACATCGGCTGGCGGATCGATTACTTCCTCGTCTCGAACAGACTTCGTCCGCTGTTGATAGACGCAAGCATTGATTGTCATATTACGGGCAGCGATCACTGCCCTGTTATATTGGACATGCAAGATATTTCAGCATAGTCCCCCCCTTACACAAAGATTTATGCAGTCTTAAAAACCGTCATGCGCTGTATTGCAGCATGACGGCTTGGATTATCATGATAATCTGTTTAAAACCCGTTATTCGCCATCACTTGCTTGAACCACAGCGCACTTTGCTTGGGTGTCCGTTCCTGCGTTTCGTAATTGATATGTACAATACCGAAACGTTTGCTATAGCCCCAGGCCCATTCAAAGTTATCAAGGAATGACCAGACAAAATAGCCCTTGAGCTGCCCTCCCTCCCCGATGAAGCGATGGCATGCCTTTAAATGCTCCTCAATGTAGCGCTGACGTCCAGTGTCCTCAATCTTCCCATCCATCAGTTCGTCCTTCATCGCTGCTCCGTTTTCCGTAATCAGAATGGGCAAGCCCTTGGTAAAATCCTTCTCAATCCGAGTCAACAGCTTATAAAAGGATTCGGGGTGAATCTCCCATCCCATATCCGTTACCGGTTCCTCGAAGCGAACCTGCTCTACCTGAAGCAACGAAGCGTCTGTAGCCGCTCGGATGACGCTGCGGGCGTAGTAATTGATGCCCAAAAAATCCCCCGGCTGCTGAATCAGCTCCATATCACCAGACTGTACAAAATCCAAGCCATTCAGATGCGCACCATACCATTCCACCATATCCTCTGGATATTTCCCGTTAAACAAAGGATCGGCAAACCAACGATTGATAAAGCCATCCCGGCGGACGGAAGCGGCTACGTCCTCAGGTCGCTCAGAAGCGGCATCCACATGCTCCATGTTCAGTGTAATACCGATCTTACCCGTCAGCCCTTTTTCCTTGTGTAATTTGATGGCTATCCCATGACACAGCAGAGTATGATGGGCGGCAGTAAAGGCTTCCTTCCAGTTCTGATGGCCGGGGGCATGCTCTCCTGTACCATAGCCCAAAATAGAGGCGCAATAGGGTTCATTGATTGTATTCCACCAGCTTATTCGCTGTCCAAAGCGATCCATAATGACAGAGGCATACGTCATAAAATGCTGGATAATCCCTCGATGTGTCCAACCTCCCTCGTCCTCGATCCACTGCGGAAGATCCCAGTGATACAATGTCAGCATCGGAATGAGCCCGGCCGACTCAATCTCATCCAGCAGGCGCTCATAGAAGAGTAATCCCTGTTCGTTAACCACGCCGGGTGCGGGAATAATGCGCGGCCAGGCCACGGAAAAACGGTAATGTAAAAAGCCAAGCTGCTTCATTAATTGCACGTCTTCCTTAAAGCGGTGAAAATGTTCACAAGCTATATCTCCGCTGTCACCGCCTATCACCTTCCCGGGTGCTTGACAGAAAGTATCCCAAATGGAAGGCGTTCTTCCTCCCTCAGCTACACCACCTTCAATTTGATAAGAAGAGGTCGAGGTTCCCCACATAAAAGTGTCTGGAAATAAAAAGGTATTCTCACTCATACTTGGTATCTTCCTTTCAGGATTTAAGACTTCACAGCTCCGGCCATTGCACCACCGACAATAAAGCGCTGTAGGAAAATATACAAAATGACCAGTGGTAGTGTAACAATCAGGATACCGCAAGCAAGCAGCGGCCAGTTGTTCATGTATTGTCCATAGAAGGAGAACAATCCCTTGGTCACTGGCTGATACGCGGGATCAGACAAATAAATGGTAGGACCGATAATGTCGTTCCACGCCCCGATGGCTGTCAAAATAATGCCTGTCGCCAACACCGGCTTCATCAGCGGAACAAGAATCGTAAACAAGTAGCGGGAATATCCGCACCCGTCCATTGCAGCCGCTTCATCCAGCTCACGGGAGACAGACTTGATATATCCCACAAACATCAGGAAGGCAATGCCAGTACCCGTTGTTTTTAGCAAAATAAAACCAAGCTGGGTATTGTAAAGTCCCAGACTATTAATGAGAGCAAATTGCGGAATCAGCGGGTTCGGAAGATACATGGATATCAGGAAAAACACATAAAAGAAGGTGCTGAACTTAACGTATCCCCGCGCCAGTGGAAAAGCTGCAAACACAGATATCACCAACGTTAATAGCGTAGATACGCCCGTATACAAAATACTGTTCCACATATACTGAGAGAAATTTCCTTTTTCCCAAGCGTCCATGAAATTCTCCAAGCGCAGACTCTTGGCTATAGCCACAGGATCCATCAGATACTCACTTTGAGTCTTCATCGATACATTAAAGAGGTAGAAAAGCGGAAATACATATAACGAAAGCATGAGCAGTACGATGATGTAGCTCAGTAATTTGGTTCCTTTGGTACTGCTCATTACATTTCCACCTCTCTTCTGCGCAAGTAATATAGAGCAATCATCGACACCGTAAATACGAACAGGAACTGGATCATAGCTACTGCGGAAGCAAGGCCGTAATCCGACGTCCCGGAGCCGAAGGCTGTTGCATACACATCAAACGCAAGTGTCGTCGTGTTGAATTTACCACCTGTCAGCACATAAATAATGTCAAAGGTTTGCAATGCTCCAATAATGGACAGCAGCATATTGACTGTAAAAGACGGCGCAATCATCGGAAAGGTAATGTTTTTGAACGCTTTCCACCCAGAAGCGCCATCCATATACCCTGCTTCATATAAATCATTGGGAATGGATTGGAGTCCGGCTAAGAAAATAGTCATCGAGTAACCCATGTACATCCAAATTTGCACAAAAATAATCAGTTCAAATGCAATATCATAGTCCCCGAAAAAGTTGGAGCTGGTTCCAAAAAAGTTCATCATGGCTTGCGCAGGACCGCCAAGCGGATTGGCAATCAGCTGCCAGATCAGTCCGGATACCGTTACCCCAAGCACAACGGGCAGGAAAAATATAGCGCGGTAAAACACATCACCCTTGAGCTTTTTATTAATAATGACGGCCATGAACAGCCCTACTGCATTTTGAATCACAACCACAGCTACGGCGAAATATAGGGAACGACCCATAGATGCGATTCGATCTCCAGAATCGGAAGAGGTAAAAAAGGTCATATAATTCTCGAATCCAACAAAATTCCACGTTTGTCCCGGAACCCCTGTAGCATCTGTAAAGGAAAACAGTACAGTTACCATGGAGGGACCAAAGCCAAGAAGCAAATAGAGCAGCACCGGAATACTCAGCAAAAGATACGGCATTAACCGGGCCGCACCCTTTCCGAAGGGATACATGGGCCTCACACCTTTTTACATTATTATGGGGCTTTACACTTGCCTGTCTGGGCTCATGTAAAGCCTGTTGATTTATTTAGGAGCTGCTGCATCCCAGTCTGCCTGAGATTTTTGGGCAAGTTCCAAAGGCGTCTTTAGCGGACCGGCAGGCGTCAGAAATTCAGCATGTACGCTGGCATCCTTAATGTACTGTCCAACATTCTTACGATTGATAAACAGCTGATCCCAAGAGAGCTTGAAGTTTTCCAGTGAAGGCTGGATTTCATTAACGAATTCACTACTTATCTTCACATCAGGCTGTGTTGGCAAAAATCCGGCGGCGTTCACAAAATCCGTATAGTTCTGTTTTTCGGAAAGCATTTCAAGCCATTTGATCGCATAATCCTTGTTTGGCGACTTTTCCAATACCATCCATGTCATATCATACTTGCCTGCAAGGTTTTTATTTTTGGCGGGATCATTGCTGCCTGGAATCGGGAAATAACCAAATTTCATCTCTGGATTGGCTGTCTGGATCGTCGTTGCATCCCACGTGCCATCCGCAATCATAGCTACACGCCCTGTAGCAAACAAGCTTGGCAGGGTTCCATAGTCAATCCCCATAAATCCACCAATGGCGTTGTTCATCAAAATTTGTGTTTTTTCCAGCACCTCAAGCTGGACGGGGTCTGTCAGCTTTGTCTTACCTGTCCACAGCCCTTTAATATATTCCAGCTGATCATCATGGATAGAGGCTTGAAGCCCCTGGACAGCAAGGTTAATAGGCCATACATCCTTACCGCCGAAACCAATCGGTTCTACGCCGTTATCCTTGAGTACCTTCATCACATGTACCAGCTCATCCCAAGTTGTGGGCACAGCAAGATTATATTTTTCAAAAATCTCTTTGTTGTAGAACAGACCTGTCAGTGCCACCTTACCCATATTTACACCGTACACCTTGTCCTTATAGGTCATGGCATTTTTGACATCTGTAGGATTATAGTTTTTGATAAAAGCTTGATCCGACAGATCGGCTATTAGTCCTCCGTCAATCCATTGCTTCCACATCGGATCTGCTGCTCCCTTGGACCATTCCTGCGGAGCGCCTACGAAGCTGAATTTCAAAGGAATAATGTCTGCATCACCGGATGAACCAGCATTCATACGCGTTTGCATCAATTGATCATACGTCGAGTCAGCAGGAACTGTCGTATACTCCACCTGAACATCTGGATACTTCTCTTCAAATTTTTTGTTAAATTCCTTTATATAGTTATTAATATTTTCCTGCTGCCAATGAATAATCTTTAACGTGACCTTTTTATTCCCCTCCTGTGCAGTTCCGCTACCTTTACCGCAAGCGGCCAATACCAAGATTAAAGCGGTTACAAGAAGTAAAAATAAACTCTTTTTTAGCATTGCAGAATCCCCCCATATCATTTTAGAATACGTTACGAAAGCAGTTTCGTTATTTACATTTACCATTATGTAACGAATGATCTGTTTTTGTAAATAGAGATTTGTGAAATATCAAAAAAAACATGAACCACCGCTAAATTAAACTTATTTTCCCATAATATATTAAAACATATCCTAAAAGCACTGTTGACTCTCCTCTATAAGGTAGCATAGAATACGAGTAATCATTAGATTTAGAATACAAGGTCAATTCAACTAAACCAGTTTAGTTTTGGAGGATTTCATGAATATAAAAACAATAGCAAATATGGCAGGCGTTTCTGTAGCAACGGTTTCGAAAATTATAAATAATTACACGGATATCAGTGAGGAAACCCGGCAGCGGGTGCTTAAAATTATGGAGGAAACAGGCTACAGACCCTCCTCCTCGGCTAAAACGCTTGCTACCAAAAAATCAAATGTGGTAGGCGTTATATTCGCTGGCAAGCTGAATGTCGATTTTAGCCATCCTTTTTTTGTAGATATCATTAATGTCTTCAAAAAACAGATTGGCTTGCTCGGTTACGACCTGCTGTTTTTTTCGAATGAAAAATTTCTGGACAATGGAGAGGACTATTTG
Source organism: Paenibacillus sp. NRS-1782 (assembly GCF_050467685.1). NCBI lineage: Bacteria > Bacillati > Bacillota > Bacilli > Caryophanales > Paenibacillaceae > Paenibacillus > Paenibacillus sp. NRS-1782. The sequence continues at coordinate 30,914 of NZ_JBITPH010000037.1, read as the reverse complement.
GCTCGTTCAAAATATTTTTCAGTGGACGGGTGCATTATTATTGCCGGAGATGAAGTGGAGAAGAGCGTTTTTGATCTCGATGCCAGCCCCATTCCCTGCATCGGTGTCGATATTGAACTAACCGGAGCCAGTTCCTGCTATATTATGTCCGATAATCAAAAGATCTCAATGAAGGTTGTTGAGCATTTTTACATGAATGGCTACCGCGATATGGGTTTTATAGGCATCGAACGCCCCTCCCTGGTGATTAAGGAGAGAGAAGAAGCCTTTATTGCTTCACTAAAACGGTTTAGTCTTGATGTCAGACCCGAATGGATCGTGTATGCTAAGGACTACGCGGCGGAAGATGGATACCAGATTGCGAAGGCGTGGATACAGCAAGGAAATTTGCCAAGGGCTATTTTTGCGGCTACCGACCTGCTTGCCTTTGGTGCCATCCGTGCTTTCAAGGAAAGCGGCTTGAGGGTACCCGAGGATATTGCTGTGGTGGGATGTGATGATATAGAAGCCTGTCGCTACACCGATCCTCCACTGACCACTGTAAAACAAGATAAACAAAAAATAGGCCGACTAGCTGCTATGGTGCTATTTGACCTGATGAATAAACAAATGGAAACGAAATGTATTAAAGTAGAACCGGAGCTAGTCATTCGCAGTTCCTGCGGAGCGATGCAAAATTGGAACCATACGATGGTTCAGGGCTAGCATATCCATGCGTATCTCAAAGAGTGCGTCAGCTTTCTATAACTCTTTAGCAAAAAAGGGAGTCACCATCGTGTTACATGCCTGTGCCCCGTAAGATGGACACTTTGAGAGAAAGTATCCATCTTACGGGGCATTTAAGTTTTATTTAGAGTAAACAACAGTGGTGGAGCGGATAAAATATAACGCCCTATTCAACTGTCTTACATGTAACCGAAAAAGACATTGCGTTGCTCCAGAAGAGACCCTTCATTTAAGCTGTTACTTGTAGGCCATCGTCGCGTTCACGGCCTTTTTCCAGCCCTCATACAAGCTGCTGCGCGTTTCTTCATCCATAGCGGGGGCAAAAGATCGCTCCACCCTCACACGCTTGCGCAGTTCATCCATGCTCTTCCAATATCCAATCGCCAAGCCTGCCAGACATGCGGCTCCCAGTGCCGTCGTCTCATGGATCACAGGCCGCTCTACTGTGGCATCCAGAATATCGCTCTGGAATTGCATCAGAAAATTGTTCAGCACGGCTCCCCCATCCACTCGCAACGTCTTCACGGCAATGCCGGAGTCAATTTCCATCGCGGCAAGCACGTCTTTCGTCTGGTAAGCAAGTGCCTCCAGTGTTGCACGAATAAAATGTTCTTTCGTGGTACCCCGTGTCAGGCCAAACATCGCTCCACGCACCTCACTATCCCAGTACGGACTGCCCAGTCCGACAAAAGCAGGTACCAGATACACCCCTTCCGAAGAGGACACGCGGGCTGCATAGGCTTCGCTGTCTTTGGCTTCACGGAACATGCGCAGACCGTCACGAAGCCACTGGATCGCCGAGCCCGCTACAAAGACACTCCCCTCCAGCGCATATTGCACCTTGCCTTCCTCCAGCCCCCAAGCGATGGTTGTAATGAGTCCGTGCTTGGATTCCACGGGTTGATCGCCCGTGTTCATCAGCATGAAGCAACCTGTGCCGTAAGTATTTTTGATCATCCCTTTTTCGTAACAAGCCTGACCAAATAGAGCCGCCTGCTGGTCACCTGCTGCGCCAGCAATCGGTATATTTTGACCAAAGAAATGATAATCCACGGTGTGCGCGTATACCTCGGAAGAAGGCCGTACCTCAGGCAGCATGTTTTTTGGCACACCTAGAATGTCCAATAGCTCTTCGTCCCACTTTAGCTCATAAATATTATACATCAGCGTTCTGGCTGCGTTGGAATAGTCGGTCACATGCGCCTTGCCGCCGGACAGCTTCCAGATTAGCCACGAATCAATCGTACCGAACAGCAAGTCGCCTCGTTCCGCCTTTTCGCGCGCACCTTCTACATGGTCCAGTATCCACTTCACTTTTGTGCCAGAGAAATACGGGTCAATCAACAGCCCTGTTTTACTGTGGAATAGCTCTTCATGCCCTTGCTGCTTCAGTTCTTCGCAGATTTCCGAGGTTTGGCGTGACTGCCATACAAGTACGTTATACACAGGTAGTCCTGTATTTTTGTCCCACACCGCTACCGACTCACGCTGATTGGTAATGCCGATGGCGGCAATCTGCTTCGCTTTTACACCGGATTCGGATAGACAGGATGCAATGACCCCCAGAATGGAGCTCCAGATTTCATTCGCATTCTGTTCCACCCAGCCGGGATGAGGAAAGTATTGCGGAAACTCCCGCTGAGCCGAGTACACCACATCCCCTTTACTGTTGAACAAAATCGCTCTTGAGCTGGTTGTTCCCTGATCCAGTGACAAAATATATTTTTCCATCGTTAATCTCCCCCCTGTAATGAAACCATTTTATGCTGTCATTTTATGAGCTTTATCACTTTTATAAGTACGGCTGAAACGAAAGGTAACCATAAGCACTACTACAATCATACCCAGCACAATCCAAAAGCTGGAGTCATATTCCCTTTAAATACGATCTGGTAAAACAACCCTCGAAAGCGCCCCCAAACAATGACCCTACAATCGGCAGCAACCAATGCACAAGACGCGGCCCCAAATCTCTAGCCGGATTAATAGCATAACCTGTCGTCCCGCCCAAGGACAAGCCGATGCTGACAACCAGAAAACCCACAATGACTTTTAGCCGCCCGCCTTGCCGAAGCCCTTGGAATCCAGTCATAGCCCACAACAATAACATCAAAAGAGCTTGAATAAGACGATATTTACAGTAAAAAAAGAAGTGTCCTCCCAACCTGTAGTGGCTGAGGGACACTCCTTTATGAGTTGACTGTTTGTCCTTTTTCTTCTATGTCTATGGCTGCTCCGGCACTGGCACCGGCAAGCATTCCCTTTTTCTTGTTGGGGTACAGGGAATCCATATAGGTACGGGTCTCAGCAACTACAATTCCCGACAAGCCAAGCAGTGCAATCAAGTTCGGGAAGGCCATCATGGCGTTAAAGATATCTGCCAGCAGCCAAATGGCTTCCAGCTTGATGAACGCGCCTCCTGCTACCAGAGCGATGAATAGATAGCGATACGGTTTAATCCACTTGACCCCAAGCAAATATTCAACGCAGCGCTCCCCGTAGTAGTTCCAGCCAAGTATCGTTGTGAACGCAAATAAAATAAGGCTAATCGTCACGAGCTCTGCCCCAGCCGGAAAGGCACTGGAAAACGCATGCTGGGTCATCAGACCTCCATCATCATTTCCACTCCATATTCCTGTAACTAGCAACGTAAACCCTGTCAGATTACAAATAATCATCGTATCGATAAATACGCCTGTCATGGATATTAGCCCTTGCTCCGCAGGCCATTTGGTTTTGGCAGCTGCGGCTGCAATTGGTGCACTGCCCAGTCCGGCCTCATTGGCAAAAATACCTCTGGCTACCCCGCTTCGCATCGCCAGCATAATCGTGGCTCCGGCAAAACCACCAGTCGCGGATGTGGTCGAGAAAGCCCCTTGCAATACTAAAGCGATCGCATGAGGCAGCTCTCCTGCAAACTTAATGAGAACGATTAAACAAACTACGATATAGAGCCCCGACATGAATGGAACGATCTTTGTGGATACCTTGGCAATACTTTTGAGTCCTCCAATCGTTACAACAGCCGTTAACACGGAAATAACGATTGCTGTAACTACTGTTGGTATTCCAAAGCTACTTTCCGTAGAAGAAACGATAGCCTTTACTTGCGGAAAAGTACCGATTCCAAATAGCGCTACAAGAATACCAGAAAAGGCAAACAACATCGCCAGCGGCTTGAAACGGCGGCCAAGCCCTTTTTCAATATAATACATGGGTCCACCCGAAAATTGTCCGTTCCGGTCTTTAACACGGTATTTAACGGATAATAATCCTTCCGCGTATTTGGTTGCCATTCCGAAAAAAGCTGCAACCAACATCCAAAATAATGAGCCGGGTCCACCCAGTTTGATCGCAGTCGCAACGCCAACGATACTTCCTGTACCTACAGTAGCTGCGAGTGCTGTACTCAATGCTCCAAAGCTACTGACATCCCCGCTGCCTTCATCCGGCGCTTTACCAATTAGCTTGAGCGCCAGGGGCAATCGAACAACCTGAAGTAGCTTCAGACGGATCGTTAGCCACAACCCAGTGCCCATGACGAGAATTAGAAGCGGCGCTCCCCACATCCAGCTGTCAATCATTTCTAGCACATGTACCAAATTCATTTCAACCCGCTCCTCTAGCATATTAAAAAACAAAAAAGAGTCAAATCCGCTGATTCGACTCCTGGAGAGGTTAAAGGCACGAAAAAATACAACCATCTTGTGCAGGATTCAGCCACTAACAGCTCATAAAAAAGCCTAGGGCATCCCCTGTCACAGGTTATTCGCGTCTCTGTCCTTTTGCCTGAGAGTTTAAGCAGATGATATCTGCGGTGCACCTTCGGCGCCCAATTAAGGGTCTCTCCAGAGTTCTGTCCGTTTACGGTCCCGCTTGTTGCTGTAATCAGCCCAAGCACCTGAGAGTTTTGCCCCTTCGGTCGGAACTTACGTTCCATCTCCCGCAAACATCAACCAGACATATGAAATTGTTTTTATTATACAGAAAACTTTCAGCTTTTTACAAGTGAAAAATTTGTGAAGGTGTTTCGTTTTTTTAGGACGAGCCTATAAAATAAGGGCGGACTTGGCCGAATTCATCCTCATGATGTTCTCAGCCGCACCCACCCCCAGACCATATTGGGTTATATTCAGTTAACTTGGATTACAGTTCTTCTCCGTTAGTGACAATTACATTTTTGTACCAGTCAAAAGAGTCCTTCTTGGAGCGCTTCAGTGTTCCGTTACCGTCATCGTCCATATCAACATAAATAAATCCGTAACGCTTGGACATTTCGGAAGTAGACATACTCACAAGGTCGATAGGCCCCCAACTGGTGTAACCAATCAAATCCACACCGTCCGTAATCGCTTCCTTCATTTGGGCAATATGCTGGCGCAAATAATCAATGCGATACGTGTCGTGAATGGAGCCGTCTTCTTCCACCTTGTCATATGCACCCAAGCCGTTTTCCACGATGAACAGCGGCTTTTGATAGCGGTCATATAATGTGTTCAGCGTAACACGCAGGCCGATCGGATCAATCTGCCAGCCCCAGTCAGAGGATTGCAAATACGGATTTTTCACGCCTCCAATCAGGTTCCCCGCTGCCTTCTCACCTTCCGGACCTGCCGAGACAGTCAAGGTCATGTAATAGCTGAATGAGATGTAATCGACCGTGTTGTTTTTCAGAATCTCGGCATCGCCGGGTTCTGTGTGCAAAACAATATTATTTTCTTCAAAATAACGGTTCATATAATTTGAATATTCCCCACGGGCATGTACATCCGTAAAGAACAGATTCATCTGGTTTTCATGCTGACTTTTCAGCACATCCTCCGGGTTACACGTATGTGCATAGCTTTCCATACGAGCCAGCATACAGCCGATTTGAGAGCCAGGAATAATCTCATGTCCTCGTTTTGTCGCCAATGCGCTCGCCACAAACTGGTGATGCAGGGCTTGATAGATGGCTTGTTGCTTGTTATCTACACGGTCAATGACCACACCACCACCTGTGAACGGACTCATCGTCATCACATTGATCTCATTAAAAGTCAGCCAGTACTTCACTTTATCCTTATAACGTGTAAACACCGTTTCGGCATAATTGACGTAGTGTTGTACCACTTCACGACCAAGCCAGCCATTATATTTCTGTGTCAGACCTAGCGGTGTTTCGTAATGGGACAATGTCACCAGTGGCTCTATCCCATACTTACGCAGCTCGTCAAATACATTATCGTAAAATTGCAGTCCTGCTTCATTCGGCTCCGCATCATCACCATTTTGGAAAATCCGCGACCAGTTAATGGACATGCGGAATACCTTAAAGCCCATTTCCGCAAATAATGCGATATCTTCTTTGTAATGATGAAAAAAGTCCACACCTTCGCGCTTTGGAAAACGGGCATTTACCTTGCCAGCCAAAATGTCTTCAAGTCGCTCGGACGAAATCTCTATAGCATGATCGTTTGTGCGCTCTGCTTTGGGTACATAGGCAATTACGTCCGCACTGGACAATCCTTTTCCATCTACGTCAAAGGCGCCTTCCAATTGGTTGGCTGCGGTTGCCCCGCCCCACAGAAAGTTTTTCGGAAATCCTTTTAATATCTTAGTCATGGGATGAGAGCCTCTTTTCTTTTTTTAGTTATTTTTGTCCATCTTCAAAATAAATGTCATTTTGATAACGCAGCTCATTGCTGATCTTCTGAACCTCAATGCTCAATGACTTCAATTCTTCGTAGCGGTCCTTGTCCTTTTCGGCAATGATCCGATAAAACTCCTGAGCCTCGTAAAACATGAAATGATGCGTTTCCAGAGCACTTACAGTATCTGTTTCCTGAGTACGAACATCCAGAACTGTTACGTCCGTGATACCAGAGACACCACTGGAGATCATAGTGGCCTGGTCCCCGTAAATTTCAACACGGTTGGTGGTTACAGCATTTTTGGCCAGTTGGATCACCAGTGTAAAATCGGGATACGACAGTAGGATCGGGCCGCCCAAATCCACGCCATTCTCATGCTTTTTGGCACAGTACAGGCCTGATGTCGGGGCTCCGAGCAAATCAATGGCAAAATACAGCGAATACACACCCAAATCCATTAATGCACCCCCGCCATAAGACAGAGAAAAGATATTAGGAGTATCTCCTGACAGCAACTGATCATACCGGGAGGAAAATTGCATGGAGTACAAGGTGCCACCCTGGATATTGCCCACGCGCTTCAAGTTGTCCTTAAGGCACAAAAAATTAGGCTCATGGATATGACGAACCGCTTCCAGCAGGTAGCAGCCATTTCGGTTAGCCAACTCGTAAGCCTCCTGCAATTCCTGCTCTGTCAGGCTAATCGGTTTTTCGACAATCGCATGTTTGCCATGCTCCAAAAATAGACGCGCTTGCGCCATGTGCAAGGAATTGGGGGTAGCAATATAAATGGCATCCATATCGGATTGAGCCATTTCTTCCAAACTGTCATACAGCGTAATGTTTTCAAGCTGGCACTCGGCGGCAAAAGCTGCGCCTTTGTCCTTATTTCGAACAAAGAGTGCTGTAATTTCCCAGCCGCCAGCTTCTTTCACGGCTTTAACCCATTCTGTGCTGATCCACCCTGTTCCAATTATTCCAAGCTTCATATTAGCGTAACTCCTTTCTTGATAACGAACCTATCGCCGGAAATCAACGATGGACGGGGAAGGCTGCTTAAAGCCGTTTTCCAATATTTCGATTGTCAGCAAAATGTCCTCGTCCTTAACCAGCTTGGGTGCTCCGTGGACAATGGACTCGTACAACGAGTCATACAATTGCCCATAATCTCCTACTGGCGTAGCAAGTGTTTCCTCGATAGCTTCACTACTGCCGGGCGGCACGTATTTAAGTTTGCCATAGGAAGCGGGATTATCCAGTCCGAAACCTTTCATATCCGGGGTCTTGCCGGCTTTCAGCCAGGTTTCCTGCTGATCATCTCCCCATTTGACGAAGCTGCCCTTCGTGCCGTGAATAGTAAACTGCGGGTAAGGCAGGCACACCACCAGAGAAGTTTTTACAATCACTTTTTTGTCCGGGTAATATAATATAGTTTCATTGTAATCATCAGCGCCATGAGGAGTATATCGCAAGTATTGCCAGAATAATACCACAACATGAGGAACGTTTTTTTGAAATGCATCGACAGATGCTATAAACTAGACGTAATGCCCTCATAAGCATCCTAAACGTTGTAACGCGTATCATGTCAAATATTTTTCATATGTGAGGAGAAGCAGCATGTCGAATCTTGATCAAATTGCCAAACTGGCGGGCTTTTCCAAAGCTACGGTATCCAGAGTGTTAAACAAGTCCCCCCATGTGAGCCAGGAGACGAGAAGCAAGATTTTGAAAATCATGCAGGAGCTGGATTACGTTCCCAATCGGAACGCCGTTTCCTTATCCAAGGGTCAGACCCTTCAAATTGGCATCATCACTTCAACCATTAATGAAATTGTTCTCGCATTTCTGAACAGCTTTGTAGAGGTAGCGGCCCAGTACGAATTTCAAACGATTATTTATACTTCGGAAGAAGATAAGAAGAAAGAGCTTCAGGCCTTCGAAGATCTAAAAAGAAAAAGAGTTGATGCGCTGGTCATCATTTCCTGTGTAAATGATACCGATTTGTTAAGCACTTATTGCAAGTATGGCCCGATTGTGTCGTGGCAACGAATGGATCATACCGATATTCGCTCCGTCGCCATGGACCAGTACGAAGGGTACATGCTGGCGCTAAAACACTTGATACAAAAAGGCTATACTCGTATAGCCAATGCCTTTGGCCGCCCAAGCAGCATCAACACCCACAGCAGACAACGATCCTATGCGTATATCATGGAGCAGCATAATCTTCCTGTATTGCAGCATTGGAATCAATCTTCCATCTATAACATCCGTGATGGCGAACAGGTGGTGCGTGATTTGTTACAATATCGGGACGAATTCCCACAGGCTATTCTGTGCTCCAACGATTATGTGGCGGTTGGTATTTTCTGCGAAGCCCGCAGACAACTGCTGAGCGTGCCGGAAGATCTGGCGATCGTCGGGTTTGATAACACGGAGCTCTCGCATACGATGGGGATTACAACCGTTCAGAATCCAATTGAGGCTCAGGCACAAAATGCCTTTTACATGCTTTCCCCTCAGCTCCTAGGTCGCCAAATGGAACTGCACCACCTGCAATACAGCCTCATTGAACGCACAACTACATAGCGTAACGCTTACCTGGGGCTAGGCGAAATGACCTGTGTTTGTAATGTTTTTTGTCGAATAAGAATAAAATATGTTGAAATCGCTTTATATTGTGCTACAATAGCACTATATAAAGGATTGTGACCGGTAATGCGGGCAATGCCTGAGTTCAATTGAGTGCTATTGCTAACAATAGTGTTGAATTGTGCTTAGGCATTTTTTATTGCTAAAGGATGGGAGGAGGAACTTCAATGATTATTGAGAAAGTACTCAATAACAACGTCCTGTTGACTAAAAACGACAAAGGCAAAGAGGTCATCGTGATGGGAAGAGGCATTTCCTTCAAAAAGGTGGCTGGAGACCAAGTCGATGATGATAAAATAGATAAGATTTTCATGTTAAATGAAAACGAGTTCACGGCCAAGCTTACCGAGCTGCTAAACGATATTCCCGTATCTCATCTGGAGGTCGTGAATGAAATCGTAACCCATGCAATGGAAGTGCTCGATACGGAATTAAGCGATAATATTTATTTAACGCTGACCGATCATATTCATTTTGCGATACAGCGTCAAGAAAAAGGGCTCGCGCTCCAAAACGCGATGCTGTATGAGATTAAGCGCTTTTACAAGAAAGAATATGAGGTTGGGCTGGAAGCTTTGCGAAAAATTGAAAATACGCTTGGAGTGAAACTGGGCGAAGACGAAGCGGGCTTTATCGCATTGCATATGGTGAATGCTCGGATCGACGGTAACGAAATGAAGTCTACGCTGAAAATGACCGAGATTGTTCAACATATATTGAATATTATTACGTATCATTACGGTATTGTGCTGGATGAGTCCTCTTTTAGCTATTCGAGATTTTTGACGCATTTGCAATATTTTGCGATGCGGGTGATTCGTAAAGAGGTCATTCACAGTGGAGAAGAATTTTTGTACAACCAGGTAAAACAGACGTATACCGAAGCTTTCGCTTGTGCGCAAAAGATCAATGAATATCTGGAAAAAACATACGATCAATATTTAAGCAAGGACGAATATGTATATCTGACCATTCATATTCATCGAGTGACCGAGCGGAATAACATTGCCAAGTAACAAGTCGAATCATAAATCTGGCTAAAAACTTCATACCCTCATCGTTCATGGATTGTGACTGGTAAGGCAGGCAAAACCTAAACTGATGGTGAAATCGGCGTTTCCTCTATGGAGAGGGTGCGTTGTTTTTACCACGAGTTTAGGTTTTTCTTGTTTACAAGGTTAAAAAGATGCACGCCGGCGCATCTTAGCAACATGAAGTAAACAGAAAGTCCTATCCATAACAAGAATAACCCATAAGGAGTTCTGAACATGAGCGATAAAGAGCTATCCAGAAAAATAGTGACCCTCGTTGGCGGCGAAGAGAATGTCAATTCGGTATTCCATTGCGCTACACGCTTGAGATTTAAATTAAATGATCGTACCAAAGCAGACAAAGCTGCATTGGAGGCAACGCCCGGTGTCATTACGGTGGTTGAAAGCAGCGGCCAGTTTCAAGTTGTCATCGGCAACAATGTAGGTCAAGTATTTGAGCATATGATGGCAGAAACGAATTTGCAGGATGCCGAAAATGAAGGCGAGAAAAAGGAAGAGTCTTCCGAAAAAACGAACTTTCTTGGTAAAGCCGTCGATATCATTTCCAGCATTTTTTCGCCTCTCTTGGGCGCTCTTGCCGGAGCCGGTTTGCTCAAAGGGATTCTGGCATTAATTTTGTCACTCCATTGGATTAATGATAAAAGCGGTACGTATCTGATCCTAAGCGCTGCTTCGGACAGCGTATTTTATTTCCTGCCCGTATTTCTGGCTGTTACATCGTCCCGTAGATTTAAGACAAACACCTTTGTATCGGTCGCAATCGCCGGAGCTCTGGTCTATCCGGCGGTTATAGCGGCGGTGAGCAACCCGGAAAGATTGGCATTTCTGGGTATTCCGATCATTCTGATTAATTACAGTTCCAGTGTTATTCCAATTATTCTCGCAGTCTGGGTTCAGTCCTACGTGGAACGCTGGTTCAATTCCTTTATCCATCAATCGGTGAAAAATATTATCGTTCCGATGCTGGTTTTGCTGGTCGTTATTCCGTTGACATTCCTGGCCTTTGGTCCAATAGGTAACATGATCAGCCAAGGCTTGGCGAACGGCTTTACCTGGATATACAATTTAAGCCCGCTGGTCGCTGGTGCTATTGCCGGGGCGTTCTGGCAAGTGTTTGTTATTTTCGGCGTGCATTGGGGCTTCGTTCCGGTCATACTGTCGAATATTGCAACATTGGGTTATGACACGATGCTTCCGATGCTTACAGCAGCCGTACTTTCTCAGGCTGGTGCAACATTCGGCGTATTCCTGAAATCCCGAAATACTCAAATGAAGGCTTTGGCAGGTTCCTCTACGCTGGCGGCTGTTTTCGGGATTACAGAACCAACGATTTATGGAATAACTTTGAAATTGAAAAAGCCATTTATTTATGCTTGTATTTCCGGTGGTATTGGCGGGGCTATTATCGCTTCCGGCGGAGCGACTGCAAAATCCTTCTCACTGCCTAGTTTGCTGGCGTTGCCGACCTACTTCGGAGCAGGATTTTTGTGGGTTATCATCGGCTTAGTCGTTGCCTTTGTACTTGCAATGGTGCTAGTTATGGTATTGGGCTTTGATGATCCAAAAGAAGAAGCTGTCCAAGCAGCACCAACAGCTGAGAAGAAAGAAACTGTGATCGAGAAGGAAATTCTCGTAAGTCCACTGCAAGGTAAAGTGTTGCCACTCGAAGAATCTTCTGATGTCGCATTTGCCTCAGGGGCTATGGGTAAAGGAATTCTAATTGAACCTACAGAGGGCATACTGACTTCACCTGTAAACGGAACAATTACGACGGTATTTCCGACCGGACATGCTATCGGTATTACTTCCAATGACGGAGCAGAAATTTTGATCCACGTTGGCGTGAATACAGTGAAGCTGAAGGGACAATTTTTTGACAAGCGCGTAAAAGAAGGCGACATCGTTACTCAAGGACAACTGCTGCTCGAATTTGACATTGAGCAAATTAAAGCAGCAGGTTACCCGACGACTACGCCGATCATTGTGACGAATTCTGCTAAGTACCTGGATGTTCTGAAAACAGCAGAATCTGAAGTGAAACGTGAAGACTACTTGATGACAGTCGTTATCTAATCATGAATGAACACAGTAACATTGTCTTCACGTATAAAAGAAGCTTCCCTTGCGGGGAGCTTCTTTTGCGTTTCCTCCCACTACAGCTTATGTTTGCCCTCAGTCAAGTACTTTACAAATATATCCTTTTCATATTTATGTCATGATTCGTAGAAAAAAAGTAAATATGAGACAAGTATTACAGCGAAAAACGGAAAAATTGTTTATGGTGTGTATAAGACTGTTAAATAAAGGAGGATTTCTGTGAAAAAAGGATATATTATCGGTTTAAGCGTGATCGTGCTGCTCGTCATTGCTATCGCTATTTCGGCTGTGTTCAAGTTTCAGGATCTGGAGCAGGTTGTTCAGCAAAAAGACAAAGAGATTCAAGTGAGTAAAAGCAATTATCCCGAAATATACGATCATTTGAATGCAGTTACAGTTGATGGTTTTAAAAACCTGATCCAGCAGGATCAAAGTGTGTTTGTCTATGTTGGCAGACCGAGCTGCGGTGACTGCAACCGATTTGAGCCTAACTTTAATAAGATGATCGAGCAGTATGATCTGGGCTCCAAAATCACTTTTTTAAATGTTCACAAAATTCATAAGGACAAGCCTCAGTGGAATAAATTCAAAGAGGAATACAACATAAAGTATACCCCCACCATTGCGGAATTCAGACATGGCAAGCTGGTAGATAAAGTAGAATGGACACCTGAAGGGGACCTCAGTACGGATGTGGTAAAAGAATGGCTGATTTCCAAGAAACTGATTTTATAAGCATCGTCCTTTACCGTGTCTTACGGACAAGCTTCGATGCAGAAAAAGGTATTCACGCGTTCACCGCATGGATACCTTTTTGGAGAATTTTCAGATGATTTAAGGTTTTGAAGAAAAACAGTTCCTAACTCGCCTTCACTACCTTATGATAGCATCGTCTGTACCGGCTGGGTCCTATTATTATAGATTTACTTCATACGATATCTAGTGTTAAATGGAGTCGGGAAATTCGTATCTAATAATATCGGTTTCTGACACAATATGCCCCATTTGAGATTCGATGAACTCCAAATCCCCCTCGACAGCACCTATATAATGCTTCGTACCCGACTCTACGACGATAACCTCACCGGGGTTGACCGTTTGCGTAATTCCATCGATACAGACGCTTCCCACCCCTGACACAATAGTCCAAACCTCTTTACGGAACAGATGCTCATGATAACTGATAAATCTTCCAGCAGAGATGACTACCCGTTTGGTGACTGTCTGTAAGCCGCTGGTCGCTTGTTGGTGGGACAACACCGTTTGTTTCCCCCAAAAACGCTCCTCAAAGCGAGGGCCAATCTCAATTTCTGTCACCATATCCTTAATCCCGGTGGACGACTGTCGATCGGTCACCAGCACACCATCCGGTCCGGCAACGACGATGATGTCCGGGACATTCCATATGCTAACTGGAATCTCCAGTTCATTGATAATATGCGAATCATGAGAAGCTTCCGAAATATAGCCCGGGCCGCTCAGCTCCGAGCTCATTTCCCGCACCAGCGAATCCCACGTTCCTAAATCCCTCCACTCCCCATGATATGGAAGCACCGAAAGCTGACGGGTCTGCTCCACCACCGCAATATCGAAGCTGTTTTTGGGCAATTCTGCATAATTTGTCGAAAGAGATTCATAGTTCGATGATAGACCCTTTTGCTCCAGCGTGTCCAGTAAAAAACCAAGCCTGAAAGCAAACACACCGCAATTCCATAGTGCCCCCTCCCGGATCAGCGCCTCCGAACGGATCAGATCCGGCTTTTCCACAAATGAGCTAACCCTGAGATACGGCTGATTGGGGGAGGGAGATGACGAAGGAACAATATAGCCATATTTGTCAGAAGGCTCCGTTGGAACAGCTCCCATGAGTGCGATGTCACTCCCGGATTGCTCCAATATAGATGGGAGCCTGCGTAAATGCTCGAAAAACTCATCCCCCGCATATCCGTCCACCGGCATGACCCCTACAATCTCATCGCGTGACGCACCTGCCTTGTCATGTAAGTAGGCCGCAGCCAAGGAAATAGCCGGAAATGTATCCCGCCGGGTTGGCTCCTCAATTACCACAGCGTCCGCCCCAATTTGCCCACGGATCAGCTCAGCTTGAGTTCCACTCGTTGAAAAATAGGCCTCCCCTGCCAAATTTGCTTCAGATAACTGCCGCCAAATCCGTTGCAGCATACTTTCAGGTCGTTCGTCATGACGCAGAATGGTAAGAAACTGCTTGGGGCGACTCTCATTGGACAAAGGCCAGAGACGTTTACCAGAACCTCCAGATAATAAAATCATTCGCATTTATGCAACCTTCTTCCTCTAAATTAATAAACACATGCCACCTGGCACTGTTCGTTTTTCATAAATATGCCGATTACATAAGTATGCATAAATCGCAATTTATGCATGATTACATCATGTATTTGTATATTTGTTTGTACAGGAGCTGTCAGTCATGTCTATTAAAATACTTATCATTGAAGATGAAAAAAGTTTGGCAGATATGATCGCCCTTCATCTTCAGGAAGAAGGTTATCATACCGAACTTATTTACGATTTCAAACAAGCACTTCCGACACTTATGCGTTTTAAGCCTGATATTATTGTGACCGATCTTATGTTTTCCGGTATGGTCGAATGCGCACTAATCGGCCAAATCCGTCAATATACGACGGTTCCTGTGCTGGTGATCTCCAACAATACCCTTCTGAATATAAGAATTAAAGCACTGGAAGACGGAGCGGATGATTTTTTATGCAAGCCATTCAACCTGAGAGAGCTAACCGCCCGTATCAAAGCCTTACTGCGTCGCTGTGGCCGCAACATGCCTGTCGAGTCCCAAGCCATAAGCAAAAAACTCAAAAAAGTGCGGGTCTGGGTAAATGATTACCGTCACAGCCTGTTGGTCGATGATCGGGAGGTTGAAGTAACTCAAATTGAATTTTCCATTATAAAAGAGCTATCCTGCTACCCGGGGAAAGTCTTTACCCGCAGCGAGCTGATGGATCGGATTAAAGGCGGAGACGGTGCCTATCTCGATCGCACGATCGACGTACATATCTCCAGTCTCCGCAAAAAAATCGAACGTGATCCCAAAAATCCTCAGCACATCCGCACCGTTTGGGGCCGAGGGTACAAATACGAGATGTAGCCGTGCCCTCTAATGGCTACTGAATTGCATCATGATAACTTCCTTCTATGGAATCTTTCGCTTTTTCCATCGCCGATATGGAAGAAAGCAAGCTGCTCCACCAAGAATCCCAATGATGAACAGTATCCAGCCAAAACGGTAGGCGGAAGCCAGAATAATGACGACCTTGCCGCTTCCGCTGCCACTGGTTATAAATCCGGTAGTCACTCCGTTCACCGACAGACGGGCACGCTGGGTTTCACTTCCCAGTCTGAATTCCCACAGTGGATTGGGCGACTCGGTTTCCCGAATCAGCACCTGCTGATTCATCGGATTATACAGCGTGAAGCTGCGTTCCATGGAATTTTCACGAGTAGCCTGAATACTTTCTGAAGCATGGGGAGCCGTAAAAAAGGTTTCCATATCCGTCCCCTCAAACAGCGTAAGCTGATCCACTGTAATCATGGCCCGATAAGGAATGATGGAATAATGCTTCATTTGAAATAAGCCTGACTGCTTCTTATGCGCATGTGCCAAAATCTGAAACTGCATAAAGGCGGTTCCTGCCGGAGCCTTCACAATCTGATCATAATGATTCCATTGCTCCTTATCTCGCTCCTCCACCTCGTTAATATAAGAGGTCTGGAGGATTTGGGAGGCTTTATTCAAAAAAATAACCTTCATATGCCGACTTCCAATTTGATCTGACCGCGCATCCAGTTGTACGGCATACTCTTGCAGCGGCTCAGCCTTCATCTTCTTCGACGCATATATATTCCAATCACATGAATAGCTCGGTACGTAACGAATGGACAACCCCTCGCCGCCTGATGACAGACTCGTCTTGCCAGGCTGAATATCCGCCACGCAGCCTACATCATTGGTTAAAGATTCCTTCGTGTTATCCTCTGGCATAACCGTCACTTCCTGCGCAGCCATCCGATGAATATCTCCATACCCGCTCGTGGACGGCACCTGACTGTCCAACACCAGCGTTAAGCGATACTTCCCTTTGGTTAAAAACAGATTCTTGAACTCTACACGTCCATAATCGTTCAACAGACCAGGAATTTGAATGATTTGTTTGGCAAAGCCATCCTGATTCGGCACCGTTTCAATAACCTGATTTTCGGATGAAGAGGCAACGGACAACCGCGTATACGATTCACCTGTATGAATCGTTCTTGTCAGCACCTTGCCTGTCTCTTCATTCGTCCACTTCATCGTCAATGCCCCATGATACCCGGCAGGTAAATCAGCCAGAATAGCTGTGGAATAGGTTCCGGTTTTGGCGATCTCCACATCCCTGCTTAATGTACCTTTCTGATAGCTGATTCCCCGTCCCATGCTGAGCCTCGGCAGAGCACGCTCTGACTGTACATTTCCTTGGGCGTTAAAATCGTTCTCGGCCTCCAGCGTGAAAAAGAGCTTGCCTCGCTTCAATGCCTGCTCCACCGGAAAAGATAGCTCATCCAGTTGGTCTACAGGCACAATCGCAAATTGATTGACCGCATTAAAGCCTTGCAGGTTATTCACCGTAATCGGGGTATCCCCTTTGGGAAAAGCATGCTCCCCCAAGTCGACCCATTGGAACTGATTCAAGCCTTCATCATGGGTCTTGATGTCGACCACTCCGCCCGGCAGCGTAACTCGCAGCTTCCCGCCTGCCTTATTCATAAACACTCTTGCATAGACATGCGAGGTTTGCGGCTGTTCCAGCTTTTTGTGCATCGTAAATGCGTTAGGCTTGCTATATTGTCCCAAATCACGCAATTGGATATCATGAATCCACCAGTAGTTCTTTTGCTGCGGGCGTTGCAGGGTTAACAAATCCATTCGCATCCAGTAGCTGCCCGGCGGGGACACATATTCCCCGTAAAATTTCACACCGTCAAAATTGTATCCCTCCGAAGGTGCAACGACATAGCTAACCCCCAGCTCACGCATCTGCTTATCATAAAACCTCATTTTAACATGCATTTTGTTCGTGCCGCGTCCAGAGACGGTGATCTGAAACTGGTACGGGTTATTTTCCTTGGCTTCCAGCAACCCGGATCTGGCGACCTGCCATATATTACTTGGGTCCCCCTTCATAATCTCGCCGTGCAGGGTTGGCACATTATTCAATTCCTCACGCGGGTTAGCCTCCACACTGAACAACTGCGGATTATCCGGTTTGAAAAAGGTTTCGGTCCGCAGCATGGAATCAAAATCCACGACTGTTTTCCCCTCAATGCTGCTCATCTGATAAGGGGCCACATCCAGCTTCTTACTGGCAAAGGTGACAGCAATTCCAGCGTCCATTTCCATATCAAACGGGAAATTCCGTATATTTTGGGACGATAAATACCATAACCAATCGTTAGTCGAGGCAAAGGTTTTGGACCATTTTAAAAAGGCATTACCATCTTCAATGACATCAAACGGACGCAAATAATCCTCTGCCGGAAGCTGTGACAACAGCAAATCATTAAAGGAGGCCGCTTCCACATAATCCCCCTTGTTGACCGTCTGAACGGTTTTTAGCTCAGGCTTTAACGCACTGAACAATACGCCGAAGCGACTAAAATCAAATCCAGGCAGATGGCTGTAGCTCTCCAGTCGGCTAAACCCGTAAGGTGTTACAATTTTGCTCGTTAATATGTTCATGTAAGGGGGCGGCTGATCCAGATTAAATATGGAAAAAAGTCCGTTCTTGTATGTGCGTTTCAGCCCGGTCTGACCCTCCAGCTGAGACAGGTGGAAATCCTGCCGCTTCTCCTGTCCCTCATATTCGTCATGGTAGACCAGCTGATTGACCCCAAAAGTGGAGAATAGCCAGCCTAACCGCGAGCTTAATCCGTTGTCCAGCAAATACTCCAGAAAGTTCATATAATATGTAATACCGGAGTCATTGCCTTCATGGTGGAAGACTGTATTTTTAGGAGAAGAGTATACCTGAAAATCCCCGGTTGCCTTCTCGGTTGCTGTCTTCCCCTTATTCCATTTGGGCGTGGCTACGCCGTTAAAGCTCTGAATCATATTGTCGGCAATCGGAAAATACAAGGCTTTGCTGTCGAAGCGGTCCGGGTCTGTCAGCTTTTCAGCCATTTGGCTATAAGCCTCTGGCACTTGAACAGGCTTGTAATATCCCTCAATGAATTGGGTACGCAAGGGTGCAAAATACACGCCAAGGCACAGGACGACAATGACCAGCACCAGCCTTTTATACATTCGTTGCAGCGGCGATGATCCAAACCATTCCATAATCTGAATCACACCGAAGGTCAGTAGTACCCCGAAGTTAAGGGCAATCAGCCCGATAAACTTGTTGGGATCACGGAAAACCGAGCCAATCACAGGGGTCTTCGTCACCAGAATGACAAACCACTTGGCAATGGACGGGAAGGTTGTCCCGGTGGCGGCAACGAGAAACAGGAGCGTAAGCAACGAAAAGATCAGAATGATCGGATTTTTGTGTGAGCGCGTCACCATCGCATAGCCAATCAAGAGCAGTAAAAACCCCCCTCCCACATAAAACATCGCAGGCAGTGAGGAAAAGGAAAACATAGGCCACCAATAGCTCAGCAAATAACCCACATTGATTAAGCTGCTGTTACGACTGAACAGGGACAAAGTATCGACGACGTTGATATTATGCTGCGACGCCTGGGCATCCATCACCATACTGCCGAGATACAGGGACAACCAGTAAAAACTGAGTAGTCCGAAGAACACGCCAAAAATGATCCCTTTACGCAAAAAATTGCCGTATAACGGCTGTAGATAGGTGCGACCAGACTTGCGGTGCGTCCAGGTCAGCTTGATCAGCAGAAGCACGGTGAACAAGCCCAAATAAATCATGCCGAAGAAAAAATAATGAATCGCAGCGGCGCTGACGGTAAATACCGCAGCCAACAGAAACAAGTCTATCCAGTTCCGCTGGTACAGCCTGTGAGGATGATAGTTTTTAATTTGCTGAATTTGAAATTTGGGATCAACCGCGCTGAAAAAGAAACGCAGCATTAACGGGAACAAGCTATATCCACAGAGCAAATAGATATGCTGAATGCGGAATATAACCCACGGATTCAGTGCATAAAACAGTGCGCCGATCATGATGGCAAAAATGCGAGTTTTCGTAAAGCTCGGTGAATAATATACACTGACCAGCCGCTTGGCAAAGGCATACATCGAAAATGCCGAAACAAACAGTAGACCCGTGATAAACGACTTCAGCAAGACCGGGCCGCTTTCTCCGAATAGCAACGAAAGTCCATAGAAGGGCAAGATATAAAGGATACGGGGAGCATTGAACATGGTAGAGGTAGACCACCGTTCGTTCCATACCCCCATAATTTCCTCCAGATACCGATGAGAGGTGGCTCCAAAGGCAATATCACTAAATACGATTTGCCCTGGTCCATAGATAGGCGCAAGATATACGCCAATCGCAGCCAGCATCAGCAAGATTGCTGCCATATCATAGCGGTATCGAAATATCCATTTTCTTACCATGCCTGGCCCCCCTCTCTTGAAATTTCCGATGATCTTTCGGTTTATCTCTCCGTTATCTTCTCAAACGAACGATTGCCTGCAAGCCTTGATCCGTATTACGCAGCTTCAAGCGGCCACTGATCGTCTTTAGATAGGCATCCATATGATACAGGCTGAACGTATGCTCTTGCGAGTTTTCGGAATAGTCCGGCTGGAAATAGCTCCAACGCATCTTGTCATCAATACCGCCGCCCGTATCCTCAATGGTAATAACGATTTCTCCTTCTTCCAGCCGCGAGCTGACCTTAAGCACTTGCGTCTTCCGCTTGGTACGCAGACCCGTTCGGCCTCGATGCTGATCCTCTGATAGCTCATCCGCTTGTCCCATCGCCTGCACCGCGTTTTCCAGCAGTCCCTGAATCGTCTTGTACAGCAAGGGTGCTTGGGCCGCAATGGATGGAACTGGCTCTTGCCGCAAGATGACCTGAATATCCTTCATGTTCAACGAACGGTTCGCCCATTTCAGCGATTCTGACAACACTTCATTCATATCTGTGAAACGGATTCCGCTATTGTCGTGCATCTTCTCTTCCAGTTCGTCACGTAAGGTGCGGACTCCAGTCAGCAGACCTCCCAGCGAGGATTCCTGTTTGAGACGTCCCTGAATGAAATTTTCATTCAGCTCACGGAAATATTCCAATTCCTCATGGGTTGCTCCCTTTCCCTGACTGGAAGCTGCCTCAAAGCGGTTCACCAGATCATGATAAAAGCCTAACAGCTTCAAATCGTCACCGCCTGTCAGGTGTGTAGTCTGCTCTTGCAACTCTTGTAGCCGCTGCTCAATCGTCTGCATTAACGGCAAGTAATACGTATCCTGCTGCTGACGCATATCTTCATCCCGTCGTTGGTCCCACACCTGATTATTCACGAGCGCATCCTTCACGACCCGTTTGCGAAACTGTACGAGCATGGCCCACAGCATAAACAATAGCACAACCATGACCAGCCACACCTTTTTGCGAAAAGAGCTTATCCGTTGGGCAGTGTCCTGACCGACATCCTTAACGGAAATATAAAGAGCCTCCTCCCCCATGCGGCTGAACCCTATTCCATGCTTCACTCCCTGATCTTCAACAACGCCCGTATTGCCCTCCAGCAGCCTGCGGGTCACGCCCGTAATGTCTGTCCGATTGATATCCGGTGTGTTGAGGGAAGCTACGACCTTGAATTGATCATTATAAAATAAAACCTCATGCTGATTGACCGGTTTACTCTTGATCATGCCGCTGAGCATACCGGAGTCAATCGTACGCACCATAAATCCGCCCGTCTGCGCTCCTTGAATCCTGCATATGATATACTGGGCAGGCTGATGCTCCTCTGTCACAAAGGGGCTTACAGCGCAGCCGTTTTGCAGTAATTTAATTTGCTGTATCGCGCTTTTCATCTCACGGTTGTCACGTCCTGCGATGACACGATACTGTTCATCCAGCACATAAAATGCCCCGCTTCCACGCTTAAAGCCATCAGTATACTGACGAGTCTCCTGGTTCAGTATGTTTTTGCCAAGGCCAGATGCAAGCTCATTCAGCTCAGCCTGCCATGTCGCGTAGTGCTCGGATATACGACTGGACAATTCCTGCACTTCATACCGGAGCTGCTTGTCCTGAATATCTGCCAATTGACTGCCGAACTCCCGAACGATAAACCACTGAAGCACAATGGCCAGAAGCATGGTCATGCCCAGAACAAGCAGGTACAGGATCAGCTTTTGCCAACCCGGTTTCAACAAAGCCCATCGCTTCATGCTTCACTGTCTCCTCCATTCGATTCAAGTCGGCCCAGAATAGCCTGCATCAGACACTCCAGCTCGTAGCTGACTAGCGGCAACCGTGCGCACAGCAGCCGGGGAGTCCGGCGCTGGAGTGCAGCAAACCTAGCAGCGGTTTCCATTGCCTCGTCCGTCAGCAGCAGCAACTCGCAGGTTTTTGCAATATATAAACGATCCAGCTCTTCTTCGCTATACTCTCGCAGATCAACAATGTAAATATCATGACGATCGTCCATATGCTGAAGTGCGCTGGAGACGGTCAGGGTTACTCCCGCATGCTGTGCAGCATGATACTGGTGAAGCAGACGCATTCCTTTTTCCCAGAGCGCATGCTCCGCTGAGTCGAATCGTTCACAAAAAAGACGCAGCGCTCGTTCTGTATTGACATCTTTCAAAAATGCCAAAACGCTGATATTATACATGTAGTTCCTCATTTCTTACTTCCTGATTGGAGTTGCGCAGTTCTTATGACACCCCAAAACATTCTATTTGTTGACGACAGCCCTATGGTTCTGTCCCTGCTTGAACGGACATTGTCGGAAGAAAGCTTCACCTTATATACCGCCCATACCACCAAAGAAGCCTTGCAGATACTGGAGCAGCACCCCATTGATGTCGTGGTTTCCGATCTGCTTATGCCTGGTCTGGACGGGATTACCTTCCTTCGCATGATCAAGGAGGATTATCCCCATATCGTGCGGATCATTTTGTCAGGTCACCTGCATACGCAGACCATTTTATCGGCGATTAATCAAGTGGGCGTATTCCGCTTTTTGACAAAACCACTGGAGCTGGATGATGACACACTGAAAAAAATCCTATACAAGGCGCTTGATGAAGCCAAGCTCAACCGAAACCGACTGTATGCAGACCAGAACGCGACTTCCAACTTGTCGCTATTTCTAGACAGTATTCTCAATGCTCCATACCGACCTTATGTGCTGCTCAATGAGCAAGATATCGTCACCGCTGTACATGTTGCACTCACTGAGCTATATCCTGTCGGCAGCTCGCTTCGTCATCCTGAACAGGAAGGCATTCAGCTAACTGCACACTCACTGTATATACCGTATGATGAGTCGGAATCCTCCGATCTCGAGCTGTACACGGTGGATACGCTGACCCTGGGCCGTTCATCCTTACGCCTTATCCGCCTTAGCGAGATCGCCTGAGTGACGGGCGCCGCCCTTCAACACGGCGGCTGCCCCAATCACGGTCAGGCATGCATACATCCATAGCATCCCTGCCGTTAGCAACGGGTGACAGATATAGCTTTTCAGATTGCTCCATGTATACAGCACCGGACGGAAAAAGTACCACCGTTCCAGCGCCTTCCGCAATCCCCCCTCCTCAGACGACAGCGTACGATCCATCACCGAGAAGTAGTAAGCTTTTTTACGTAATACATCACGCAAATAGACCTGTTTTTCATCATGATATACACGTGTAAACACTGCCCGCCGGATGACTCCGCCAGACTCTATATAACGCAGGGTCGGCTGTATTTCTTCAAAAGCAATCTGCTCTGCGTTAAATCCGCCTGTCGATTCATAAGCGCTCATTCGCCAGAAGCGTGCTGCTTCAATCGAACGTTTTCCCAAGGTGTCACCCGCATTGTTAATCACATTCCGCTCAAAGACTTTGACTTTGGAAAAAAAGTTGGTCGCTTCCGAATAGGCCTCCTCGGGAACGACCAATGCGCCGATGTCCTGATGATGGTCAAAAAAGTCGATGCTCTGCTGAATCAAATGCTCGGCTAAAATCATATCGGAATCCAATACAAGTATGTATTCGGCACCCAAACGTCCGGCTTCCTCAACCGCCTTGACTCTCGCGACTCCTCGCTCTCCATGAGGAAGCTCCAATATCGTTACGGGCACTGGACTCCCTGCGGCTAGCGTACGAATCGTCTCCACCGTCTGATCCTCTGAGCCGTCATCGGCAATCACGATATGCAGATCCTTGTAATTTTGCCACATACAGCTCCGCAAACAAGGCTCTATTGACGGTTCATTGTTGTACGTGGAGAAGAGAATGACCACTTTGTCCACTCTGTTCCGCCTCCTTTACCCAATCTCCCATCAACTGCTCAAATGCAGCCGCCGTATGATCAAAATGAAACCTCAGCGCATACTGATACGCCCGCTCACGCATGGCCATATAGTCCTCGCCGCCGTTGGCTGCTCTTTCCATTTGTTCAGATAATCCCCGGACGTCGCCGTGGAAGCACAGGTATCCGCTTTTCCCAAAATCTGTCGCGTCCACCAGTCCGGGTGAATTACTTACGATGCTGGGAGTCCCCACAGCCGCTGCTTCGGTAATCGTCAAGCCCCAGCCTTCACGCAGGGAAGGGAAAACGAGCGCATGGGCGCGGCTCATCAGTTCCAGCTTATGCTCTGCTGAGACGAATCCGTAAAAGGTAATATCCGCTTGTGATTGTCCCTGCTCATCCGGTTCTCCGTAGGTCAATCCATACCGTTTCATAATCGGCAATAATTGTTCTGCCACATAGTTTTTATCGGTTTTTCCAGCGATCCATAACATAGCCTGCGGGAATTTTTTCTTAAGCTCTCCAAAAGCTTCAACCACCAGATCAATACCTTTATATTTCACAAAGCGCCCGGCGTACATAAAGGTCGGATGGGACTCCTTAGTTAAGAATTGTTCCCGAGGCCAGTGTTCAAACTCAATACCTTCAGGCAACAGATGAACTCGATCCGGGTGAAAGCCCAGCTTGAGCAGATCATAACGGGTAGATGGGGATACGGTCATTGTCCGATCCTTACGAGCAAGCTTGAGCATCAATGGCTCCAAGCGATATCCGATATGATTTAGCGGGAATCTGGCATTTTCAAACCATATTTCCCTTGTTAGCTGATGTATAAAGAAAATACGCTTGGGTGCCTCTACCCAGAAACGTGTGAAAAACTGATGTGTGTTCGCCTGATTAATCACATAATCAATATGCTTACGATGATGGCGATAATAGCGCATGGCATAATAAATAACGCTATACATGTTTCCTTTTCGGATATACGTAATTCCGTCTATGATTTCTTCCTCGGGCATCCCCTTGAGCCTGGGCGAAAAATGAATAAACTGAAAACGGTCTTGCTGTGAGCGTTTGAGCATTTCGTGGGTAAAAATTTCGGCTCCCCCGCTTTTAGGCGAACGAATGTCACGCCAGGAGAGCAACAAAACTACGGTTTTACCATCCTGTTCAGGTATTGTATTCACGGGTTGAATCCCCCCTTATCTTTATTTTGAACAAATATACATAGGCATCTACCACAAAGTAGAGAGACATGACGCCGTAAACAATCAATTCAGATAGCAGAAAGTCAGACGGATTTTGATGTGCAATATGAAAGGCTGCCAATAAAGTCGCAGCTCCGGCCAGCAGCCCGAACATAAATTTACGTCTGCCCACCAACACATGCACATGAACAAAGAACAGCACGATAGAAAACAGCCAATACACCCATCCTCCCAGCGGAATATAGGCTTCTGCCGACTGGTATGAAGACCCGAATAGTACGGGAATAGAGGTCGGGAATACAAAGGTGGTGCCCACATATACACAGATCGCTGCAACAGCCATTAATCCGGCATAGACGGCAACCAGCTTGCCCAGGGCTTGGCGATCATGACCCTGCGCACCGAGCTTTGGAATAAAGGCGGCAATCAGGCTGTACGACACGTAGTAGACCAACTGGCTGTATTTCAGTGCAATCGCATAGCCACTGGCCTGTTCGGGAAAGTAATGCTGCACATACAGCATGTCAATGGAGATGCAGAACAAAATAAATAAATTCGTAATCAGACTATCCGTAAAATCCTGGCCTAGTGATTTCCATAGCCCGGAAGGTATACGTTCCTTAGTGTGACCGAGTAAGGATAAGCCCCGAACCGAAACAGCCCAGCCGTGAAGCAGCGACAGCAGCATCCCCCCACAGCTTGCCAGCAGTAAGGCTTCCAGCTTAAGCCCTGATGCAGCCAGCATAAAAAACAGGCTCAGCTTTCCTAAAACCTCGATGTAATAGTTCACATTCAGCGACAGCATACGTTCCCTGCCCTGTAGATCTCCACGGCACGAGCTGACGAGAATATGCAGCCCTACCAAGCCATACAGCATGAACAACGGGCCGGATTGGACACCTAATAGCGAGCGTAGCAGCGGATGAAATGCCAGCAAAATGACCATGGCAAGCGCAGTTAGCAACAGTGGTGCTTTTAGCAATAGGGAACCGAGTGGCAGGCTACGCAATGGAAGCTTCCTGTCTCCCTTGGAGACCAGCTTGGCTGTTAATAGCTGAATAGACAGGCCCAAAACGGACAAAAGTGCAAAGAGGGCCAGTAGCGCATTCGCCTGACCATAAGCTTGTCCGGTAAGATACCAGCTCGCTGCAATGTGGAAGAAAAAATTAAATCCGTTCAGCAGCACATTAAATAGAGGAAACATCAACGTTCGCAAGCGGTTTGTCACGTGCTTATCTCACCCGCCGATCCAGCCACCAAATATCAATGATCGAGCGCAAAAAACGAATGGAATCCTTCCAGACATGGATATGCGATCCATCTCGGTCAATACACTTGACGGGTAATTGCAGCACACGAAGCTGGAGCCGCTTGGCGATAAACATCATTTCCAGATCCAGCGCCAGCCCGAGCTGTTCCTTCAAATGCGGGAACATCCGCTTCACAGCGACCGAGCTCATCACTTTAAGCCCTGTCTGGGAATCCACCACGCCTGTTGGTAAAAAAGGCCGGGAAATGACACGTTTGCCAAAGCTGACTACAGATCGTAATAAGGAACGGTTTTCAGCCGTCATGTCCTTGGTTCCAATCACCACATCATAGTAGCCCTGCTGAACGACATTAATCATTCTGGCAATATCCTCAATAAAAAAGGAATCGTCCGCGTCCACAAATACGTAGTAATCCGCGCCGATGGTGCGCATCCCTTCCAGATACGTTCCTGCCTTGCGAGTATTGCGTCCCAGTTCCCTGGTTTGAAGCAGCGGACTCAGATTCTGATTAATCCGGTTCACGGACAGGTCTGTCGCCGCCTCCAGCGCTTTGATCAAGGCATTCGTGCCATCATGACTGCCATCATCAATGAGATAAATAGAGCCCTCCACAATATGACTGCGGATAAAGGCTTGCAGCCGTTCAGCAAACTTCTTGACATGAACAAAACGCTGCTCCTCGTTATATACAGACAAGATAAAAGCAATATGCCGGCTTTTGGCCGAATACTCGGGATAGAGCAAGCTTTGAATTTCAGAAAGCATCTCTTCGTTGTCATTGGCTTGCCAAAAAAGCAGGCGCAAACGACCTATTCCAGTAATCTGCACCATATGCTGATCACTGAAAGGATGCGATACATCCGTCACCAGTAACAGCGGCATCTGCGGAAAGTGACTACGGATCTGATTCGCTACCCGTACAGCCTGTCCAGACTCCCTGTAATCAATCAGGCAGCAACATGCGTCTTCATAGACTGAAGTGGCTTCCTGATCCTCGCACTGTATATACTCGTAAAAATAAATCACGTTGGGATAATCAATAGCCCTGTGGTTATCGCTAAAAATGGCTATAGGTCCCTGCACATAAACATCTCCTTTTCCTCCGGGTAGTTCTATTTTGTTGAAAAGGAATTAAAAATGTTTGCTTATAGTGATTAAACATAGCTGCTAATCCTTCATATTTTTTTAATAAAATAGCTCACACATCTTGATATATATGGATAATGTCGAAGTGAGACTGATATTTAACATTTAGTAGAAAACAAGCATTTAGACCTACTCCACCCTGTAAAATACGTGCAAAAAGACCTTGCACTTCATTTTTCATATATAGTTCTTTTTGATCAAAAATAGAATAGACTATGGTTATTTTGTCATATAAAATTAGGGCGAATAAACCAGATTCACACGTCCATACTATGGACAACATGTCTTCTTTCGTCATGAATGGTCGTCAATATGAAGTGAAAGAAGGTTATTTATATGGAAGCATTTTATCTGAATAAGGATGGGTCATTATCCACCCCGCTGCGGGGAAAGGATATATTAGCCAATCCCCTTTTGAACAAGGGGGTCGCTTTTAACGAAGAGGAACGCAAAGAACTGGGTCTTGAAGGCATTCTTCCGCCGACCATCCTTTCTCTGGAGAAACAGAGCGTCCGGGCGTACCAGCAATTTTTGGCACAACCGACCATGCTGCGCAAAAACGCTTCCCTGAATGACCTTCACAATCGAAATGTCGTGCTGTACTATCGGCTGCTAACCGACCATTTGAGTGAGATGCTGCCCGTAGTCTACACACCTACGGTGGGGACCGCGATTCAGGAATATAGTCATGAGTATAATCGCCCTGGAGGCGTGTATTTATCGATAGATGACCCGAACGGCATCGGACAAGCATTCTATAATTCTGGCTTGAGTGGTGAGAATGTAGATCTGATTGTAGTGACGGATTCCGAAAGTATTTTGGGGATTGGTGACTGGGGTGTGGGAGGCATTAATATTGCGATTGGCAAGCTGGCTGTGTATACAGCTGCGGCTGGTATTCATCCCGGGCGGGTGCTGCCGATTGTGCTGGATGTGGGCACGAATAATGAAAAGCTGCTGAATGATCCGCTGTATATCGGCAATCGCCATAAACGGGTTCGCGGAGAGGCTTATAACCAGTTTATTGATACCTTTATCAGCAAAACGTTAGCTCAATTCCCAAAAGCGCTTTTGCATTGGGAAGATGTGGGCAGCGTGAACGCACGCCATATTATCGGAAAATACGGTCAAAGCATTCTCACCTTTAACGATGACATTCAAGGCACAGGAGCGGTCACCCTGGCTGCAATTCTTTCGGCGGTAGGCGTCACCAAGGTTCCGCTGCGTGAGCAAAAAGTACTTGTGTTCGGCCCGGGGGCAGCGGGAATCGGCAACGCCGACCAAATTCGCGGAGCCATGATCGTGGACGGCCTTGCAGAGAAGGATTCCTTCAAGTCGTTCTGGGCCTTTGATTATCGTGGTCTGCTAACGGACGATATGGAGGATGTATTGGATTATCAGAAGCCGTATGTGCGGAACAAAGATGAAGTCAGCTCATGGACCCGGTCTGATGACGAAAAAATACCGCTGCTAGAGGTCATCCGTCAGGTGAAGCCTACGATATTGATCGGAACCTCCGGCGTAGCGGATGCCTTTACCGAAGAGATCATCAAGGAAATGGCCAAGCATGTAGAACGCCCGATTATCATGCCTATGTCCAATCCTACAAACCTTGCAGAAGCGGTACCTAAGGATTTGCTTCAGTGGACAGAGGGTAAAGCCTTAATCGCTACCGGAAGTCCCTTTGAGCCCGTCACCTATAACGATACAGAATTTGAGATTGGACAGGCAAACAATGCCTTTGTTTTCCCGGGACTTGGTCTGGGCGCAATTGTAGTCAAAGCCAAAAGGATCACCCCTGCCATGTTTACAGCCGCAGCAGATGCTGTTGCCAATGGCGTAGATTCGAATAAGCCTGGCGGTGCGCTGCTCCCTCATATCCGAAAATTACGGGATGTTTCATACGCTGTTGCGGTTGCGGTTGCGAAGGCCGCGATTCAGGATCAGGTTGCTCAGGCACGCATTGCTAATATCGAGCAAGCCGTTCGGGATGCGATGTGGAAGCCGGAATATGCGAAGGTAAAAGCAGTGGAAAACGTAATACACCACCCGCATTAAGAGGGCTTTCAGGAGGAACAATCCATGAGTGTCGGACATATCTTTTACATTTTGGTGCCTATTTTCTTCGTCATTATTTTAGGGTGGTTCGCAGGCTTATCGAGCAATGGCCTTTCTTGCTGGCTCTGTTCATGGGTATTTTCGGCTTTTATGCCGCCCTCCTGCTAGTGGGTCGGTTTGCAGTGAAGCAATCGGTAAAGGTTTCCTTCCCGGCTCAGCCGTCGCTGCCATGATTGCTACACGTTTTGAAAGTCTGGAATCGGAAACAGTCTCTGCTTTCGTCATTAGTGCGGTCATTTCTCTTGCTATACTGCCTGTACTGATTTCGCTATTGGTGTGAATACATGCGTATAGTATAGAAGTTATTTTATCCATAAATAGATAAAATTACATTTATTCTTCAATTTCAAGCAATTCAGCTACTTGTTTTCTATATCTCGTAGCCCTACGTGTCCCGTGAATGAGATTGGACAATCTGGAGGCTGGAATATGGTATGTAGTACAAAACGTTTTCTGATCCATTCTTTTCTCGACCAATTTTTGTTTGATCTCCCACCCAAAGGGGGTTACAGCATTTCGTCGGTTCAATTTTATTACCTCCAAGCCTAGTTTTTGAAATCATATATGATGCAACACGTAATACACATTAGCTTAATGATCTGCCCATTTGGTAATGATTCAACAGATCATCCAGCTTCTTGGATTGTTCGATCACTTTGGGATGTGTTAAAAATCCGTACTTTTTCTGGACTTGATACAGCTTCCTCCTAGCTCTCTCGACACGAAGTAAAGTCACACCTTGATTCATCAGCATGATCCCTCCTATATGTCATATTTTAGAATAAAAAGACGTTTTAAGGGTTTTTTAATGATGATCCTACCAAAAAAGGACCGTTCCAAAAGTTCGCATAAACTGGGAAGTCCCCGAATTTCACGCAAAAGAACCTCCGTCTCCACTACTAAAGTGGGGATAGAGGTTTATATTAGAAGCCTCCGTTAACCTGAATGGGTCTTTCCAATCCATAGCTACCCAAGAAGCTTTTCTTTCAGTTCAATACTTCTGTTACTCTCAGCTAACTTTTCAAGTACTTCTCTAGCGTCCCATTCATGGATTGGTTGTTTGTCTTGTTGATATTTTTCAATAAAGCCTTGGAAGGATTCGCAGCTTATTTCAACAACATCAACATTAAAATGACCTTTAATATTTCTCATTATGTTTTTAACTTCAGGGTCTCCCTGATCAGGATGTAAATGAATTTGAAATAGCAAGCATAAGTTTGTTATAAAATGCTGATCTTCCTGACTAAGTTCTTTTTCAGCGCACCATTTTACAAATGGTGACAGTTCATCTTCTGCAAGACGTAATAACACTGATTTCCACTCCAGAAGAATTTCTATCCGTTTTTTTAGGTATTTCTCATCTAAGTTGTTCATTTTACCCCTCTATTCTAAAGGACAATTTTACTTCCATACTTTATGAGCCATTCTACAACCTGCCCCACTCCTTCAGCTATTCCTTTATCAACAATAATTTTAATTTCATTCATTAATATATAATTATTACCAGTCGAAGTAAGGGGAATTTAA
>NZ_JBITPH010000036.1:0-63465 GCF_050467685.1 Paenibacillus sp. NRS-1782 | reverse complement strand
CAGTTTTCAAAGATCAAACCTACAATGTGTTTTACTTTTGTCTTACTTCGTTTCATCACCGCGTCTCAGTGACGACCTTTATAATATATCATTACTTTTCGAGATTTGCAAGAGTTTTTTTAATTTCTTTTTTTTCGAGCAATTTTCTCAAAAAGGAACGAAAATTAATTTACCATGAATTCTAAATAGAGTCAATACTTATTTTGATATCAGAAAGTATAAACTTATTAAGAGTTAACTTCCTGATATCTCTGGATTTATAAGTTAGCTCTTATATCTTTTATTGTTTGGTTTGCGGGACGCGCCCTCTACGTGCATATTTGGATAGTTCCTTGGCGGGTGCAAAGCGAGCGTACATGCGGAAAACTGTTTTATACCGAAGCGCTATCGCATAGCGAATATCCTGATCCAATCGGGTGTCGCTCATATCAAGCAGCATTTCATCAAGTTCCTTTCGAAGAACATAATCCAGTTCCTTGCATTCTTTTTCGTTAAACAGCATTCCCAGCATATGACCAAACTCCCTTATCAGCTTATTATATAGTGCTTATATTTGCCCAACTATTGTTCCAGTGTTTACCTGTTTTTAAACTCAACTGCTAAGGTTTCAAACTTATTCGGATTTAATTCCATGTTTTTCTTAGGGCTCTCCCCTTTGTTATGTTCAATTTTCAGGAAAAATATAAATAAACGACCATAATATTTTAATGTGACAATATACGATACGTTATCCCACTCTCGATTGCAGCAGCAATAAGCAGCAGAACAACGGACCATATAGACACCCTTAACGTCTGTTTCATAAACGACTCCCACGTTTGGGCAAGCACTCTTCGTTTCAACCCTATGACTGTACCGATCGAGGACATCACTTGCCCCCCAAACTTCAAACCGAAAGCACAGGCGATAATTAAAACAGGTAATTCAATCACCCCGTGCGGAAGAAGTCCTTTTACAATAACCTCATATAAGCTTCTGCCCATATCCGTCTGTAAGTGTACGACAAACCCCAAAACCATCCCATTCATAATCAAAAATACAATTGGTACGATTCCAAATAAAGCCCCGATAAATATAACCAGCACACACTTAATCGCATTATTGAAAAAGATGAACACAAAAAAGATCCATTGAGGATGTTCAGACTGTTGTAGACGCTGAGCCACTTCCCCCAACCCTGCCATTTGTTGAGCCAATATGGATTGAATAGCGCCTGTACTTAACCAACCCACCACAATACTTATGCAAAACAGAAATGCGGAAACTAAAATCAACCTTCTTGTCGTGTGTAAATCGTGAAGAAATGCTTTTAATCCCATCAAATCAATCCCTCCTGTTAGTGCAAAGGCATAATTGACAACCCCAGGCATAGCTTTAAGTAAACAAGCACTTCTATGATGAAAGGGGCGTTATTAACCATGAATTCTTTTTTTTATGTACTGAATGGCAAAAAAATCAAACGGTTCTTTATCGTAGCGGCAGCGGCCATTTTCGCTATTGGGGTTATTTATGTTGAAACCGATAATGTTACCGTTTTTTCCGAGGAAGCACCAGCGGCCATTTATAGTGTACCCACAGACAAAAAGCTGATCGCTCTTACCTTTGACATTAGTTGGGGAGATAAGCGTACTGAACCCATCCTAAAGGTTCTTGAAGACAAAAAAGTAACCAAGTCCACCTTCTTTCTTTCTTCCCCGTGGAGCAAAACACATCCGGAACTTGTGAATCGGATTAAAGACAGCGGATATGAGATCGGCAGCCATGGACATAAACATGAAAATTACAGCAGTCTAAGCGATGAGGACATTCGTAAGCAGATTTCAACAGCTCACACCACGTTGACTGAGCTGACCGGACAGCCCCCCAAACTGATCCGTATGCCTAATGGTGATTTCGACAAAAGGGTCCTTCAGATCGCTAGCACTTTAGGCTACAAAACAATCCAGTGGGACACGGATTCTTTAGATTGGAAAAACCCAGGTACTCAGGTCATTATTGACCGTGTTGTGAAGAAAGCACATCCCGGCGACATTGTTCTTCTGCATGCCAGTGATTCCTGTAAACAAACTCATGAAGCGCTACCCGCCATTATCGACAAATTGCGTGCGCAAGGTTATGAATTCGTAACTGTATCCGAGTTGCTTCAACAGGGCACAGTAAAAGGCAAAGAGGTTCGTGATCAGGCCCTGGGGCTTTAAGGAGTTATTTTACAACGTTCTCAACAAAAAACCAAAAGTCAGGCGACATATTTCACCTTATCCATTCGCATACTATCCACATTCATGATGAAGGAGGAATACGGCCATGAATTGGACTCGTTTGCGATTAGTCAGCATGATATGCGTACTGGGCGTTGCGCTGACCGGCTGTGGTTCGGACCAGAGCTCCGCGCCTCCCCAGAACAGCTATAAAGAAATGAAAACGATGGTTGTCGATATTTTAAAAAGCGATGACGGAAAAAAAGCAGTGGAGGAGGCTTTGACGGGAGAAAGCAGCTCTTCCAAAGAAGGGCAATCCGGTCAAGGCAGCGAAAGCGGTGGCTCTGGGGGAGGTTCCGGCGGTGGCAGTATGGGGATGAAAATGATTATGCCCACACAGTCAGCAGAACAAATGAAAATCGCAGTTAAGGATACCCTGGTTTCTCCGGAATACAAAAAGGAAATCGAAAAAATTATGACTGATCCGCGCTTTGCTGGTGAATTTGCCAAGGCCATCAACAGCCAAAGTAAGCAACTTCATATGCAACTTATTAAAGACCCTTCTTATCAAAAATCTATTGAGGCGATGCTCAAATCGCCAGAGCTGACCAAAATGTATATGGATTTAACTAAAACTCCTGAATACCGCAAACAATCTATGACGGTGATGCACGATGCGATGCAGAATCCTATTTTCCGACTTGAGGTCATGAATTTACTCAAAACTGTGGTACAAGAAGAGCTTCAACCCAAGGTTCAGAAAAAAAGTGGTGGCCAAGACGGATCAAGCGGTGAAAAACAAGGTGGCGGTAGTGGTGATAGCAGCGGCGGACAAGGAGATCAATAATAAAAAGGCTGGTTCAGCAACCAGCCTTTTTTCTTATTCAGATTCGGCGTGTAGCGTCGTAATTTGAGTGGCGATATCGTTATAGATCGCTCCCGTTGCCGATTCGGATTTATATACAGATGGTGAGAAATCCGCCTCTGACGGATGATTATCCGGAATACCCAGCGGAATTTGCGCCAGCAACTTTGTATGAAGGGTATCCGCCAGCATAGCCCCACCTCCACGGCCGAAAACATAGTCCTTCTCTCCGGTAGAAGATACATAATAGGACATGTTCTCCACAACTCCAATGATCTTATGATCCGTTTGGAGCGCCATTGCTCCTGCACGTGCGGCAACAAAGGCTGCTGTGGCATGAGGGGTAGTCACAATAATTTCTTCACTCTGGGGGATCATCTGGTGTACATCAAGCGCTACATCCCCGGTTCCCGGTGGTAGATCAAGAATCATATAGTCCAGCTCGCCCCATTCTACATCGCTAAAAAACTGTCTGAGCATTCTTCCCAGCATGGGTCCTCTCCAGATCACAGGGTTGTTCTCCCTGACAAAAAAACCCATAGACATTATCTTGATGCCAAATCGCTCCACAGGCTGAATAATACCTTCTTCTACGGTAGGAACGTCCTCGACTCCAATCATATCCGGTACGCTAAATCCATAGATGTCGGCATCAATCAAACCTACACGTTTGCCCTGTCTAGCCAGGGCAGCCGCTAAATTTACAGCCACTGTCGATTTTCCGACACCACCTTTTCCGCTGGCAATCGCAATAAATCGTACGCCAGATGCCGGATTCAGCAGCTCATGTTCTTCCATACCGACAGCATGTCCCTTGGTCAAAACCGGATCTGACGCTTCCTCCGCATGTTCTCCTGTCTGAATGGCGGACCTTTCATGCTCAGACGCTTCACGGATACGAATATGAATATGGTTCAGCCCCGCTTCTTCCAACGTCTGTCTGATTTCCCTCTCCAGCTCTACCCTTGCCCCTTCCTCTGGGTTCAGACTAATTGCGGTCAAGGATACACGATCCTCTTTAATAACAACATCCCGAATAAAATGAAGATCGACCAAACGTTGACCCGTGTGAGGCTCTCGTACCTGGTGAAGTAGCTCTATAACTTGCTCTCTGGTTTGCATGAATAATCAGCACCTCTGCTTCAATAAATTTACGTAGTTGTAAACACTTACAGTATACCACTATCTGACCTCAGGTGCTGACGATGTCCACTTTTCCCCAGCGCTATAACGCAGCACTCCCTTGTATATTGCTGCCGCCACCTGTCTCTGATAGGTCTCGTCACTCAGTCGTCTGGCTTCCTCTGGATGGGATAAGAAGCCGACTTCTACGAGGACTGATGGCATTTTGAGGGCCTTGAGCAAATATACCGTATTCACCGTCTTGGCCACTCTGTTTGTGTTCTCCAAGTTGCGCTTAATCTCCTCCTGAATGAGAAAGGCCAAATTTTCGTTATCCGCATGATTAGGGACGTAAAAGGTTTGGGCTCCACTCCAGCGGCTCGACGGGATGCTGTTCATGTGAATGCTTAAAAAGAGGTCCGCTTTATGCTCCTCAATCATGCGTACGCGCTGCTTCAGGTCCTCCGTTTTTCTTCTCGCATAGCCCCTGATTTCTTGCTGCGCCAAATCGCGGTCAGTCTCCCGGGTCATAACGACAACGGCTCCTGCTTGTTGCAAATAATCTCGCAAATAAAAGGCAATCGCCAGATTAATGTCCTTCTCAATGACACCTTCTTTGCTGACAGCCCCTCCATCGGGCCCTCCATGTCCTGCATCTATGGCAATTATTTTACCGGTAAGCGGAAGACTCCAATGGGTCCAGGCTCTTGATGCAGGTATCTCATATAGAGCAAGCGTGATAAACAGAACGGCGAGACAGCAGCCCAGCAATATTTTTTTCAGCGTCCGATAGCGAATCCACAGTGTAACCTGGTGTTTATGATTATTTTTTTGCATAACAAAACGCCTCCGTCCCTATACAGATACTAATGATCTATATGGGACGAGGCGTGTAAATAGTACAACTCAGGAATGAACAAATTCTTTCATACCTTCAATCAACACTTGGGCGACTTCCGGTCGTGTAAATTCAGGCGGCGGGCAAACCCCCGAACGTAACAGTTCCCGCACTTTGGTGCCTGAAAGCGTCAAATGATGTTCCTTGGGATGAGGACATGTTTTGCTAGAGGCCATATTTCCACATCGGGTGCAATAAAAGCTGTGTTCGAAGAACAACGGGGTGATCTCCAGTTCCTCAGGTGTGAAGTTTCTGAAAATATCCTGTGCTTCGTATGTGCCGTAATAGTCTCCTACACCCGCATGGTCCCTTCCTACAATAAAATGGGTACAACCGTAGTTCTTCCGCACAATCGCATGAAAAATGGCCTCTCTCGGACCAGCATATCGCATGGCAGCAGGAAACACACCCAGAAAAGTACGGTAAGCCGGATAATAGTTGTCTAGCAGCACCAGATAGCTCTTCATCCGCACATCTGCTGGAACGTCATCTGACTTGGTTTCACCAACGAGCGGATTCAGAAATAACGCATCTACAATCTCCATCGCGCTTTTTTGGATGTACTCATGCGCCCGGTGTACGGGATTACGCGTTTGGAATCCTACTACTGTTTTCCAGCCTTTTTCAGCAAAATGATTGCGCGTCTGCGCCGGTGTGTAATAAAACTCACCAAATTGCGCGGGTTCTGGCCGATTCAATACCTGTACAGATCCCCCTACATAAGTAGTTGGTCGCTCCAAAAGTTTTTTGACACCAGGATGTGCCGGGTCATCCGTCTTGAATACACGTCTGGCTTCCTCTGCCTGATCAACCTGATATATACTCTCAATATCAAGTACAGCATATATGGTACCATCCGTTTCACCCACTAAAGCGACCTTTTGCCCCAATGCCAGTTCCCCGGCTATGCTCTCTGTAACCGCAAGCGTAATGGGGATACTCCAGACTGTGCCATCGGCAAGACGCATATCCGTTACCACTGACCGATAGTCGGCTTCGTTCATAAACCCTCTCAGCGGAGAAAATGCCCCCACTCCAATTAAATCCAGATCGGAAATAGTCCACGAATTTACACGGATAGGAAACAATTCACGGGCAACCTGCAAAAGTGTTTTTTGCTCTGAACCTGTAATGATTCTATCTATAAGCGCTCCACCATGCGGAAGAATTGCAGTCATAATGTACTTCCTTTCTGTTCATAAATGCTATTCACAGCGAACTGTGTATCGTTATTGATGGAGTCCACACTCCGTCTTCTCATTACCTGACCAGCGTCCAGCACGAGGATCTTCGCCCGGAAGGACTTCACGCGTGCATTGCTCACAACCGACGCTGGGATAGTTACGATCATGTAGCGGATTATACAGCACTTCATGCGTATGAATATAGTTCCACACGTCCTCTGATGTCCAGCTTGCCAACGGGTTGAATTTAACAAGACCGAACTTTTCGTCATACTCAATCTTTTTTGCATTTGCACGGGTAGGAGCCTGATCTCGGCGAATGCCAGTAATCCATGCATCGTATTGCGATAAAATACGTGTTAGCGGCTCTACTTTACGTATACCACAGCATGTGTTGGGATCTGATTTCCAAAGCTCTTCTCCATGCTTAGCCGCTTGCTCTTCCGGAGTAATTAAGGGAGATACCCGCACAAAATCCATGTTGTATTTTTCCTTCATCTGATCACGCGTATCGTAAGTTTCTTGAAAATGAAAGTCAGTGTCCAAATAAAAAACATCACTGGAGGGACTAATTTTTTGCAGCATATCTACAAGCACTACATCCTCCGCCCCAAAGCTACAAGCAAAGGTTAGGTTGGGGAATGTATGAACAGCATACTGGATAATTTCTTCGGGCGTAGCCTCTTCCAGCTCAATTGCCTTGACCTTAATCAATGCTTCTTTCTCCAATAAGTTCATTATTAATGCGCCTCCGTCTGAAGATTCATAAATAAGTACCATGTTCCAAAAGCCGACTAAACTAATAAGAATAAATAAAGTATAAAACTTTCATATTCATTGTCAATCCACAGTATGTGGGCCTGATATAAACATTACTCAGTCTGAAATCAGCAGGAAGGTTGTTCTGTCAGCATTCTATAACCCTATCCCCGGCATTCGACCAGGTTCATTGACTTTATATAAAATATTCTTATACAGTTCATTTGGGAATGATCCTAAGGTTACTTGGAAACTAAAGGTAATTAGTCGAAGAAAGAAGGTTTACTTGAATGGAAGCTTTTTACGTCAACGAAGACGGTTCACTCGCTACTCCGCTCAAAGGAAAAGATGTACTCACTAATCTGCTTTTAAACAAGGGTGTTGCCTTTAGACCGAATGAACCAAGTAGTTAGGGCTTGAAGGTATACTGCCTACGACGGTCCTGACCTTGGAAGAGCAGGCCGAACGTGCGTATAAGCAGTTTCGCTCAACCAACCATGCTGCGTAAGAATGCTTCGCTAAATGACTTGTATCATCGGAATGTGGTCTTATACTATCGTCTCCTTACGGATCACCTAAGCGAAATGCTTCCGATTGTCTATACACCAACCGTAGGTCAAGCTATTCAGGAATACAGCCATGAGTATCATCGTCCCGGTGCGGTATATCTTTCCATTAATAATGTGGACGGCATCGCACAGGCTTTTGCCAACACGCAATTGAGCGCTGACGATGTAGACTTAATCGTGGTTACTAACTCCGAAAGCATACTCGGTATTGGGGATTGGGGTGTGGGAGGCATTAACATCGTCATAGGTAAGTTAGCAATGTATACAGTGGCAGCTGGTATTAGTCCGGGGCGTGTGCTACCTATCGTATTAGATGTTGGGATTAAAAATGAAAAATTGCTACAAGACCCTCTCTACTTCGGTAATCGACAACAGCGGATGTGTGGAGAGCAGTATGACCGTTGTATTGATGCATTTGTACAGCATACATGGGGACAGTTCCCGAATTTACTTCTTGATTGAGAAGATATGGGTAATGTTAACGCCCGCAATATTATGGAAGAGTACGGAGAACATATTCTCACGTTTAATGATGACATACAAGGAACAGGTGCGGTTATATTAGCAGCTGTTATTTCGGCGTTAAAGGTGACGGGAATTCCATTACAGGGGCAACGAATTCTTATTTTCGGCCCAGGTGCCGCAGGGATTGGAAATGCCGACCAGATTCGAGATGCTATGATAAAGCAAGGACTGTCTGAGAAGGAAAGCAGCCAACGTTTTTGGGCTTATGATTACCGAAGGCTGTTAACCGAGGGGATGGAGAATATGTTCGACTTTCAGAAACCCTATTTGCGTTCCGAAGACGAAGTATGTTCATGGGCGCGATCAGATGACGGTAAAATCTCTCTAATTGAGGTCATTCGTCAGATTAAGCCTACTATACTGATCGGCACCTCAGGTGTACATGGTGCTTTCTCAGAGAAAACTATAAAAGAAATGGCTAATCTCGTTGAACGGCCTATCATCATGCCTATGCCTAACCCTACAGCGCTCGCAGAGGCAATTCCAGAGGATCTGAGTCGCTGGCACAAGGTAGGGCGCTTATCACTACTAGAAGCCCCTTTGAGCCTATCACCTATGACGGGACGGTTTATGAAATCGGACAATTAAACAATGCATTTGTGTTCTCAGGATTGGGGCTTGGCGCGATTGCAGTACAGGCCAAGACGATCACCGAAGGTATGTGTACCGCCGCTGCAAATGCTGTGGCTGAGATGGTGGACAGCACTAAGCCTGGAAGCGCCCTTCTACCCAGTGAACACAAGCTGAAAGAGGTATCCTTTGCTGTAGCCTTAGCCGTGGCAAAGGCAGCTTTACAGGACGGTACAGCCAGTGCCCAACCAGATCATATAGAGCAGCCGCTTCGTGAACTCATGTGGAAACCGAACTATAGACGTGTAACTGCGCTAAGCTAAGACGATTATACGGAAGTATGATTGAGTATTCACTTCGTATCATATTTAGTCACAGGTTATGAACACAACGGGATATCTGAATTTGAAATAAACAAATACGATTGTGAATAACATAACTGTCTTTGATCACAACGTGGACAACTTCGAGTGTTCCTTGCAATCAAGGCGGTTATTTTGTGTCCATACGCTTTATAATTCACTCCTACACTTTACTATCTGGTTAATCGCTGGGTTGAGGATGAATCAAACGTTCTAGTTAAGGCAGCTTTAGCACTTATCCACATGTGGATATTTTCAAAAAATATTTATAAAAATACAAAAGAACCCTTTCCATAAGGAAAAGGTTCTTCTGTATTCGAAATATTAACGTTTCGAGAACTGTGGTGCACGACGAGCGGCTTTGAGACCATATTTTTTACGTTCTTTCATACGTGGGTCACGAGTCAAGAAGCCTGCTTTTTTCAAAGCTGGACGGAATTCCGGATCTGCTTTCAGCAGAGCACGGGAAATACCGTGGCGGATTGCGCCCGCTTGACCAGAGATACCACCACCATGAGCGA
The DNA here is from genome assembly GCF_050467685.1 of Paenibacillus sp. NRS-1782. NCBI lineage: Bacteria > Bacillati > Bacillota > Bacilli > Caryophanales > Paenibacillaceae > Paenibacillus > Paenibacillus sp. NRS-1782. The sequence goes on along the minus strand of NZ_JBITPH010000036.1, from coordinate 53,892 downwards.
TAACGAGTACGTCATAACTACCCACTGTTTCAGTTAGGTTCAATGGTTGTTTTACGATCAGTTTGAGTGTTTCCAAACCGAAATATTCATTAATATCACGCTTGTTGATGACAATGCGTCCTTCACCCGGTACGAGACGAACACGAGCTACCGAATGTTTACGACGACCTGTCCCATAGTATTGTACTTGTGCCATGAAACTGTCCTCCCTTTTAATTATCCGCGAAGTTCGTAAACTTCAGGTTTTTGTGCTGCATGTGGATGCTCTGCGCCTTTGTAAGCTTTAAGTCTCAGCTTCATTTTCTCGCCTTGACGAGTTTTAGGAAGCATACCGTGAACAGCCAATTCCAGCATACGCTCAGGCTTGTTCTTAACCATGTCTTGTGCAACCGTTACTTTCAGACCACCCGGATGCAGGGAGTGACGGTAGTATTTCTTCTTCTCCATTTTCTTACCAGTCAATACGATTTTCTCCGCATTGATTACAACAACAAAATCACCTGTGTCCACATGTGGTGTAAACTGTGGCTTGTGTTTGCCGCGAATCAACGCAGCCGCTTCGCTTGCCAGACGGCCGAGCGTTTTGCCTTCGGCATCAATGATGTGCCAATTGCGCTCAACTTCATTTGGCTTCGCCATATACGTAGTACGCATGAAAAGTTTCCTCCTTAAGTTCGTTAACAGAAATCATCATTTATCTTCGTTCGTTAAGTTGCTGCATTATTGATGGATTAGATGTGTTTGAAAGTGATCGTCTTAATTGGGGCTGTGGGAAAGCCATTAAGAAAACACAACTTTTATATTACAGGATAAACATCAATTCTGCAAGGGTAAAATCAATGTTTTTTATTATTTTCGTCGTACTCCACATTCCAGAGGATTAAAGCATGTCCAACGGCCGTAGGACCAGCCTTTGAGCGGTTTTTAGCCTCCAAAATGGAAGGAATATCATCCGACGATTTTTTGCCTTCTCCCACTTCCAACAAAGTCCCCATAATGATCCGAACCATGTGCTGCAAAAAACCACTGCCTGTAATATACGTATGAATAATTCCCTGATCATCCGAACCCGGACGTGAAAAGGAATAGTCTACCGTCATGTAGGCTTCGTAAATGGTGCGGACATGATTCGTTTTCTGGGAACGTCGGGATGCGAACGATGTATAGTCAAAAGTACCGATCAAATGGGCCAGCCCTTCCTCCATCGCTCGTATATCCAAACTCGTTGGGTGATGTGCCTCTGTACGACGGTGAAAGATGTCCGGAAACCGGTTCGCATTAATGCTGTACCGATACGTCTTCCGCTTCGCCATACGGCGTGCATGAAAGGACAACGGCACCTCTTTCGCATCCGTAACGATGATATCACGAGGCAGCCAGGCATTGAGTGCCAGACACCAGCGCTGTATCGGGATCGGTGATTCAGTATGAAAATTGAATACCTGTCCATATGCATGTACACCGGCGTCTGTGCGGCCTGAGCCTGTGATTTTAAGACGTTCGCCCGTCAATGAGTAAATAGCATTTTCAAGATAGTCCTGAATGGTATTACCATTGGGCTGCGTTTGAAAGCCATCATAGCGGGTTCCGTCATAGTTCACCTTCATGCACAAATTCCGCATGTTTCTCACACCTTTGCAGGGGTATTCACTGGCCTTATAAGGAATAACCGAACATAACAAAGGAGAAGCCCTTCAGGACTCCTCCAAGAGAAAAAAAGGGCTGTTCAGAATCAAGCCGATTCTGTCCACCCTTCCCTCATCTTCGCCTGTTTACGCGCGGTCAACCAGTTCCAGATATACCATTGGAGCGGCATCGCCACGACGAGGTCCTAATTTTAAGATACGAGTGTATCCACCTGGACGCTCAGTGTAACGTGTAGCCAATTCGCTAAACAGCTTTTGGATTGCATCCTGCTCACCATCCAAAGTTTCACGGCGAACGAACGCAGCCACTTGACGGCGTGCGTGCAGATCTCCTTTTTTCGCTTTAGTGATCAGTTTTTCAGCAATAGAACGAACTTCTTTCGCTTTAGCCTCAGTAGTTTGGATACGCTCGTACAAGAACAAATCGGTTACCAAATCACGAAACAAAGCTTTACGGGCACTGGAGTTACGGCCCAATTTTTGGTATGCCATGTAGTTTCCCCTCCTTCACAAAAACGTTGCTGTACTATTCTTCCGTACGAAGTCCTAAACCAAGTTCCTCGAGCTTCTCTTGTACTTCTTCCAAAGATTTGCGGCCCAGATTGCGGACCTTCATCATATCTTCTTCAGATTTAGTAGTGAGTTCTTGTACCGTATTGATACCAGCGCGCTTAAGGCAGTTATATGAACGGACGGAGAGATCCAACTCTTCGATCGTCATTTCAAGAACTTTTTCTTTCTTGTCTTCTTCTTTTTCGACCATAATTTCAGCATCTTTTGCTTCGTCGGTTAGACCTACGAACAACATCACATGCTCGGTCAAAATTTTTGCTCCAAGGCTTACTGCTTCCTCAGGGCGAATACTTCCGTCAGTCCAAACCTCAAGTGTCAGCTTGTCGTAATTCGTAACCTGGCCGACACGCGTATTTTCAATGCCGTAGTTAACACGTGAAATCGGAGTGTAGATGGAGTCGACGGGAATGACGCCGATCGGCTGGTCATCACGTTTATTCCGATCCTGCTTAACGTAACCACGACCGCGATTGGCGAAAATACGCATGTGAAGTCTCGAACCCGGTCCGAGCGTAGCAATGTGAAGATCCGGATTAAGAATTTCCACATCACTGTCCGCACGGATATCTCCTGCTGTTACAACTCCTTCGCCTTCCGCATCGATTTCGAGTACTTTCTCTTCATCCGAGTGGATTTTAAGCGATAAAGCTTTCAGGTTCAGTATGATCTCCGTTACGTCTTCCTTCACACCGGGAACCGTTGCAAATTCGTGCAAAACTCCATCGATCTGAACCGATGTGACTGCTGCCCCCGGTAACGAGGATAACAGAATACGGCGAAGCGAGTTTCCCAGCGTCGTACCGTACCCGCGTTCCAGCGGTTCTACTACGAATTTTCCATAGGTGCCATCATCATTGACGTCTACCGTCTCAATTTTCGGCTTTTCGATTTCTATCACTGCAATATCCCTCCTTCAAAACGTCGCTCCTATATGAAACATTCACCTTATCCATAGTCTATCATGTAGTATACCTAAACATCCATTCTTGGCAGTTTGTGCCGGATTTATACTACACGCAGAGGAGAAATCTCATTAGACGCGACGACGTTTTGGAGGACGGCATCCGTTATGAGGTACCGGAGTTACGTCTTTAATCAGGTTAACTTCCAGTCCAGCTGCTTGCAAAGAGCGGATTGCTGCTTCGCGTCCTGCACCTGGTCCTTTAACCATGACTTCGACAGTCTTCATGCCGTGTTCCATAGCAGCTTTAGCAGCTGTTTCTGCGGCCATTTGAGCTGCGAATGGAGTAGATTTACGGGAACCACGGAATCCCATGCCGCCTGAGCTGGCCCAAGAGATTGCGTTACCGTGTGGATCTGTGATCGTAACGATCGTGTTGTTGAACGTGGAACGGATGTGTGCCACGCCAGTCTCGATATTTTTACGGTCACGGCGTTTTGTACGTACGACTTTTTTCGGTTTAGCCATTGAATGTTATCCTCCCTTCTTATTTCTTTTTGTTCGCTACAGTCCGACGAGGACCTTTACGGGTACGAGCATTAGTTTTGGTACGTTGTCCGCGAACAGGCAATCCACGACGGTGACGAACACCACGGTAGCAGCCAATCTCAGTCAGACGTTTAATATTTAAGGAAATTTCACGACGCAGATCGCCTTCTACTTTAACTTCTTTGTCGATCGTTTCACGTAATTTGCTCACTTCATCTTCAGTCAAATCACGAACACGCGTGTTTGCACTGATGCCTGTTTCCTTCAAAATTTTCTGAGAAGTCGTTTTACCGATTCCGAAAATGTAAGTCAAGGCGATCTCAACGCGTTTGTCACGTGGCAAATCCACACCAGCTATACGAGCCATTTTACGCTACACCCCCTTCTATTAACCTTGTTTTTGTTTGTGTTTCGGATTTTCGCAAATAACCATTACATTCCCTTTACGGCGAATGACTTTGCATTTCTCGCAAATAGGTTTTACAGAAGGTCTTACCTTCATGTTGATTACCTCCTCCAAGCTTTACCCTAGTAAAACTCGCTTCGTGAACATTCACATCGTTTTGCCGAGCAAAACAAGTTTTTTTTATATGACGTACGTTTAATTAAACCTGCATGAATTACTTGCGGTACGTAATACGGCCTTTAGTTAAATCGTAAGGCGATAACTGTACAACCACCTTGTCACCTGTCAAAATACGGATAAAGTGCATCCGCAGTTTTCCGGAAACATGTGCAAGAATTTGATGACCGTTCTCCAGCTCTACCTTGAACGTAGCGTTCGGCAGTGGCTCGATTACCGTACCTTCAACCTCAATGACATCTTCTTTGGCCAAAGTCAGTCTCCTTTCTCTTCAGCTTGGTATTCGGACGACTCCAAGAATGTTTTCACTGCATGACGCAGCTTTCCATTTGTCACCCGACCGCTTTCGTTTAAACTGTTTACAACCTCGCTACTAATCTTGGTCTGAGGCATCAGATGAAGAACGTTTTTCTTCTTCGACTGATCAAACTTTCGTTTGTCCCCATCCGCAATATATACAAACCTGCTGTCCGCTATAGAAACGACAACCGCAATCTGTCCAACATCTCTGCCTTTCAGAATCTTCACCAGCTGACCGATTTGCAGGTTTCCTTGCTGAATCATTCAAATCACCTACGCACTCAGTTTCGTGAAAATGTCCATGCCGTCCGTTGTGACCGCCACCGCTTGCTCGTTACGAGCACGAGAGGCCACGTTCACCGTTACGACCGTCCAGTTGTCTTCCAGCGCCCCTACATGGCGAGAACCTATACGAACCATGAGTTCAATAGCCAGCACCATGCCGGTTTTCAGCCTCGGCCCCTGTTCGGGAATACCACGGCTTGGATTCTCAATATATTGCCGAATGGTATGCGACATTGTAAACTGGCGAGTCTTTGCGATGATATCGCCTTTGTTTAACTTGCGTTTGCCGGGAAATCCGTGCACCAGTTGTTCGTTGACTGAAGCGCAAATGCTGGCAGGAAAACCGTTATAACCTTTAAAAGACGGCACAGCTCCTTGACTGCAAATATACCGATCAGCTAAATGATCAAGTTCACCGGTCGTCATACCGGGCTCGATGTGTTCCACCAAGAAATGATTCGTTTCCGTATCCACTCTCTTAGCTTTCCTCATAAAGCTTAATTCCGTCCCCGACTTGCAAATGATCATTACAGCTAACCCCGCAACAAGGACACGATATTTTTGGAAACCACATCAATATCCTGTTCTCCGTCAATGTGACGCAGAAGATTCTGGTTCTCATAAAACGTGAGGAGTGGTGCTGTTTTATTACTATATTCGTCAAGTCGTGTTCTTACGCTATCCTCGTTATCGTCAGGGCGTTGATAGAGCTCCCCGCCATCTTTATCGCAAATGCCTTCAACCTTCGGAGGATTAAAGACAACATGATAGCTAGTTCCACAGATTTTGCAAACTCGCCGTCCTGTGATTCGTACCAACAATTTGTCACGATCCACTTTCAGGTTGATGACATCATCAAGCTTCGTATCCAAACGACCCAAGATTTGATCCAAGGCTTTAGCTTGAGCCAAAGTTCTTGGAAAACCGTCCAGCAAGAAACCTTTCTTACAGTCCGGCTGTTGCAGTCGTTCTTCAACGATGCCAATCGTTACATCATCTGGAACAAGTTCACCCTTGTCGATATATTCCTTGGCTTTAATGCCAATAGGTGTTCCCTGTTTCATCGCCAGGCGAAACGCATCACCTGTCGAGATATGAGGAATGCCGAATTCCTTCACAATGACATCTGCTTGTGTACCTTTACCAGCCCCCGGAGGGCCCATGATTAAAATATTCACAATCTGTCACTCCTCAAGACGACCCCTACACAAGAAACAGCACAAAAGGTGCCGGTAAGTATGCGAACATCCTAAGCCGGAACCTGTTGCCTATTTGTTGATGAAGCCTTTGTAATGGCGTTTGATCAGTTGGCTTTCGATCTGCTTCATCGTATCCAATGCTACACCGATAATGATGAGCAATGAAGTACCGCCAATTTGCACGGAACGAGGCAAGCCCGAAAGCGAACCGAAGAATACCGGCAATACGGATATGACTGCCAGGAACAAGGCTCCTGTCATTGTCAAACGTGACATTACTCGTGTCAGGTATTTCTCCGTGGCTTTACCCGGACGAATTCCCGGAATATAACCGCCGTTTTTCTTCATGTTGTCGGCCATTTGCTGCGGATTCATCTGTACAAAGGTATAGAAGAATGTGAAACCGATAATCATTACGACATACAAAACCATACCCAGCGGCTTGTCATAATACAAGTAAGTGGTAATCCACTTCGCCCAAGCATGATCTGCCCAAAAACTCGCAATAATTGTCGGGAATTGCAGCAATGATACCGCAAAGATTACCGGAATAACGCCTGCCGCATTAATTTTCATCGGAATATGCGTATTCTGGCCACCGTACATTTTGTTGCCAACTACACGTTTGGCGTATTGTACCGGAATTTTCCGAATACCTTGCTGGATGTAGATAACACCCACGATAATCAGAATAATCACCAAAGCAATAATAATTGCCTTCAGAATATTCATAAACAGCTGATCTGCCTGAATAAACTGGGATTCTACAACCGTCCGAATATGTCTTGGAATACCTGCCGCGATCCCTGCAAAGATAACGATAGAGATACCGTTGCCGATTCCCTTTTCGGTAATTTGCTCACCTAGCCACATAAGGAACGTAGTTCCTGCTGTAAGCACAATAGCTATCACCAGATAATCTGCAAAAGTGGCTCCTGGAATCATCGCTGCACCATACAGTCGGTTAAAGCCGATCGACGTTCCGAATGCTTGAATCAAGCCCAGTATTACCGTACCATACCGTGTAAGTTGAGCCAACTTCTTTTTACCATGCTCTCCTTGTTTAGCCCATTCCGCAAGTTTCGGAATAACGTCCATTGACAGCAACTGTACAATGATGGACGCTGTAATATATGGCATAATCCCGAGGGCGAAGATCGAGAACTGATACAAAGCGCCCCCTGAGAAGGTGTTAAGGAGTCCAAACAACTCGCTTCCTGCCTGATCCTGAGAAGTAAAGACTTGCTTGTTCACGCCGGGAACCGGCACGAAGGAGCCAATACGATATACAAACAGTATAAACAGGGTAAACAGGATTCGGGTTCTAAGATCCTCAACCCGCCATATATTTTTCAGGGTCTTGAACATTAGATCACCTCGGTTTTACCGCCGGCAGCTTCAATTTTCTCTACCGCAGATTGAGAGAACTTGTTCGCTTTAACTGTCAATTTCACAGTGATTTCACCGTTACCCAGAATTTTAATTCCGGATTTCGCGTTTTTCACAATGCCATTGTTCAGCAAAAACTCAGGGCTTACTTCTGTACCTGCTGCAAAACTGTTCAAATCTTCGATATTCAAAACCGCATACTCTTTACGAGTAGGATTTACGAAACCGCGTTTAGGCAAGCGACGATACAGTGGGTTTTGACCACCCTCGAAGCCCGGACGTACACCACCGCCGGAACGAGCGTTTTGACCCTTATGACCACGACCAGAAGTTTTACCCGTACCGCTACTAGGACCACGACCCAAACGTTTACGTTCTTTGCGGGAGCCTGGAGCTGGGGAAAGCTCATGTAACTTCATCGTTCGTTGCACCTCCTTGATTATTGTTAAAATGCTTTATTTCTTAAGCCTCAATTTCTTTAACAGAAACCAAATGGCTAACTTTATTAATCATCCCGCGAATCGCTGGATTGTCGGGTTGAATTACTTTATGGTTGATTTTACGCAAGCCGAGCGTTTTAACAGTCGTTCTTTGAGTACCAGGACGACCGATCAACGAACGAACGAGGGTAATTTCTAATTTCGCCATGACATTCCCTCCTTAGCCCAGCAGCTCTTCGATGGATTTGCCGCGCAATTTTGCAACCTCTTCAGCGCGTTTCAAGCGGGACAAACCTTCCAATGTCGCATTGACCATGTTCATGGAATTCGAAGAACCTAGAGATTTTGTCAAGATATCACCTACACCAGCAAGTTCCAGTACAGCACGAACCGGACCGCCAGCGATAACTCCAGTACCTTCCGATGCCGGTTTCAACAGAACCCGGCCAGCACCGAACTTACCTGTAACAAGGTGAGGAATAGTTGTTCCTACGAGTGGAACGTGAACCAGGTTTTTCTTAGCATCTTCAATACCTTTGCGAATCGCATCAGGTACTTCGCCAGCTTTACCGATTCCAGCGCCTACCCAGCCGTTACCGTCGCCTACTACTACCAGAGCACTAAAGCTGAAACGGCGTCCGCCTTTGACAACTTTAGCTACGCGATTAATATTTACTACTCTTTCAGTCAGTTCCAAAGTGTTCGGATCTACACGCAAGTCGTTAACCTCCTTTTGAGAAATGTCTTAGAATTCAAGGCCTGCTTCGCGAGCTGCATCAGCCAAAGCCTGAATCCGTCCATGATACAAGTATCCACCACGGTCAAATACAATGTTAGCATGACCTTTTTCTTTTGCACGTTTAGCAACGAGTTCGCCAACCTTACGAGCTGCTTCTACGCTACCACCGCTTTTGATTTCACTGCTCAGTTCTTTATCCATAGTGGATGCAGATACCAATGTTACACCAGCTACATCATCAATCAATTGTGCGTAGATATGTTTGGAAGAACGGAACACGTTCAGACGAGGACGAACAGCCGTACCTTCGATTTTCTTACGTACACGCAGATGTCTTCTGACACGTGCTTTATTTTTATCTTGTTTTGTAATCATCTTAAGTTTTCACTCCCTTCAGTTTGCCTTTTAAAGCTTTATACTAAGACGCACTGGGTAAAAAAGAAGTACGAAGTCTTTCCGGTAGAAAGACCGCACAAAGTCGGTAAGAAACTTATTTCTTCTTACCGGCTTTACCTTCTTTACGAATGATGCGCTCGCCTTCGTATTTAATCCCTTTACCTTTATACGGCTCAGGTTCACGAACGGAACGAATTTTAGCAGCGTAGGCACCTACACGCTCTTTATCAATTCCGCGAACGATGATTTTAGTGTTCGAAGGAACTTCGAATTCGATGCCCGCTTCCGGTGTGATTTCAACCGGATGAGAGTACCCAACGTTCAGAACGATTTTATCTCCGGATTTGCTTGCACGATATCCGACCCCAACCAGCTCCAGAGATTTTGAAAACCCTTCAGTTACACCACTTACCATGTTGTTGACAACGCTGCGGGTTGTTCCATGCAAAGAACGGTGAATTTTGTTGTCCGAAGGACGAATTACGTTGATTTCATTGTTTTCCACAGTAACGGACATGTCTTTATGAAGCTCACGAGTCAATGTTCCTTTAGGACCTTTAACTGTGATCGCTGTGTTGTTCAAAGTTACGTCAACACCACTTGGTACTGTGATTGGCTTACGACCAATACGGGACATATCTGTTGCACCTCCTATCTTTTAAACGTTATCTTACCAAACGTAGCAAACCACTTCTCCGCCGGCTTTAGACTGACGCGCTTCTTTGTCGGTCATGATACCTTTGGATGTCGAAATGATCGCGATCCCGAGCCCACCCAGAACGCGTGGAATCTCATTGCTCTTCGTGTAAACGCGAAGACCTGGTTTACTGATTCTTTTCAAACCTGTAATAACACGTTCGTTGTTTGCACCGTATTTCAAGAAAACACGGATGATCCCTTGTTTGCTATCTTCAACAAATTCCGCATCACGAATGAATCCTTCACGTTTCAGGATGTCGGCGATTTGTTTTTTCATTGTAGATGCAGGCATTTCTACTGTTTCGTGACGAACTGTGTTCGCGTTACGAATACGAGTAAGCATATCTGCAATTGGATCAGACATAGTCATTGTGTATAAACCTCCTTCCCAAACAGACTTTTTACCAGCTTGCTTTTTTCACGCCAGGAATCTGGCCTTTATAAGCTAATTCACGGAAGCAAATTCTGCAGATCTTAAACTTTTGCAGCACCGAATGTGGACGACCACAACGCTCGCAACGAGTATAAGCACGAACTTTAAACTTTGGTGTGCGTTGTTGTTTGACTTTCATTGAAGTTTTTGCCACTTAGCCTGACACCTCCTAAATAGTTTCGGAGAACAGGGTGTCTTTTATATCAGACGCCCGAAACGATATGCCAACATTACTTTGCGAAAGGCATGCCCAGCTGAGTCAGAAGCTCACGGGACTCTTCGTCAGTTTTGGCAGTCGTTACGATAACGATGTCCATACCACGAACTTTATCAACTTGATCGTATTCGATTTCCGGGAAGATCAACTGTTCTTTCAGACCAAGCGTGTAGTTACCACGTCCATCGAAAGCTTTTGTCGAAACACCATGGAAGTCACGTACGCGAGGAAGCGTGATGTTGAACAATTTGTCCAAGAAGTAATACATACGCTCACCACGAAGTGTTACCTTTACACCGATCGGCATGTTTTCACGCAATTTAAAACCTGCAATAGATTTTTTTGCGCGAGTGACTACTGGTTTTTGACCAGCAATCAACTGCATGTCGTTCACAGCCGAATCAAGCACTTTGGAGTTTTGGACTGCGTCGCCAACACCCATGTTGATTACAACCTTTTCGATTTTAGGCACTTGCATTACCGATGTATAGCTGAACTTCTGCATCAAGGCAGGAGTGATTTCTTTCAAGAAACGCTCTTTCATTCTTGTTGTTGCCATGAATCATAGACCTCCTTTCATTAAAAAATAATTAGTCGATCACTTCGCCAGAACGTTTTGCAATGCGCACTTTTTTTCCGTTGTCCAATACTTTGTAACCAACACGAGTTACTTTTCCGCTCTTCGGATCAATGTGCATAACGTTGGAAACGTGAATCGGAGCTTCTTTCTCGATGATGCCGCCTTGTGGATTCAGCTGATTAGGCTTTTGGTGTTTTTTAATCATGTTAACACCTTCCACAAGCACACGGTTTTGACGAGGGTAAGCAGCGATAACGCGACCTTTTTTTCCTTTATCTTTACCTGTAATCACCAGAACAGTATCGTCTTTTTTGACGTGCAGCTTGTTGTTATGAGATTCCAGAACTTTTTTCACTTTTGGCATTTCGTACACCTCCTACGGGCACATTTTAAGGTGAATTTAGATCACTTCCGGAGCCAAGGAAACGATTTTCATGAAGTCCTTGTCACGAAGCTCGCGAGCAACTGGTCCGAAAATACGAGTACCACGTGGGCTCTTGTCTTCTTTAACGACCACTGCTGCGTTCTCGTCAAATCCGATGTAGGAACCGTCTTTACGGCGGATAGAACGTTTAGTACGAACGACAACCGCTCTTACTACATCACCCTTTTTGACAACGCCGCCTGGTGTTGCTTGTTTTACGGAACAAACGATCAGGTCACCAATTTGAGCTGTACGACGTCCCGTACCACCGAGCACACGGATACACATCAGTTCCTTCGCGCCGGAATTGTCAGCTACAGTCAAACGTGTAAATGGTTGAATCATTTATTTATCCTCCTTTCGGAAAAACTACACTACATTAGATTATAACAGCTTTTTCAACGATTTCGACCAGTCTCCAGTTTTTGTCTTTGGACAAAGGGCGAGTTTCCATGATTTTAACAGTATCACCAATTTGTGCGGTATTGTTTTCATCATGAGCTTTAAATTTCTTTGTTACTTTAATGCGTTTATGGTAGAGATTATGTTTTTTGTAAGTTTCTACAGCAATTACAATCGTTTTGTCCATTTTATCGCTGACTACTTTACCGACTAACACTTTACGGGCATTACGTTCGCTCATTGTTGGCCTCCTTCCTAATTACAGGCGGAATCTCCACCCGGTCTGATATCTTAGCTAATCCCAAGTTCTCTTTCGCGGATCACGGTTTTAGCACGAGCAATTTCCTTACGTACATCGCCGATCCGAGTCGGGTTATCAAGCTGACCGGTAGCGAGTTGAAAACGAAGGTTAAAGAGTTCTTCTTTGAACCCAGAGATCTTTTGTTCAATTTCAGCAGTGGTTAGGTTGCGAAATTCACTAGCCTTCATTTGCTTCACCACCCAATTCTTCACGTTTCACAAACTTAGTTTTGATTGGCAGTTTGTGAGCGGCAAGACGCATTGCTTCACGAGCAACCTCTTCCGGAACACCAGCAAGCTCGAACATGATCTTTCCTGGCTTCACTACTGCAACCCATTTTTCTACGTTACCTTTACCACTACCCATACGAACCTCAAGAGGCTTCTGAGTAATTGGTTTGTCAGGGAAAATTTTAATCCAAACCTTACCACCACGTTTGATGTAACGAGTCATCGCAATACGAGCAGCTTCGATCTGACGGTTAGTAATCCATGAAGGTTCAGTAGCTTGCAAACCATACTCACCAAAGTTCAGTGTAGTACCGCCTTTTGCACGACCCTTCATATGACCACGTTGTTGCTTACGATGTTTTACGCGTTTTGGTACCAACATGATTAGTTGCCTCCTTCCTGAGGAGCTTGTTTCTTAGCTGGAGGAAGAACCTCTCCACGATAGATCCATACCTTTACGCCAATACGGCCGTAAGTTGTATGAGCTTCCGCTGTACCGTAATCAATGTCGGCACGAAGCGTATGCAGTGGAACTGTTCCTTCGCTGTACCCTTCGGAACGAGCGATTTCGGCACCGCCAAGACGTCCGCCTACTTGAGTTTTAATTCCTTTTGCTCCAGAACGCATAGTTCTTTGGATCGCTTGTTTCAAAGCACGACGGAAAGAAACACGACGTTCCAATTGTTGTGCAATGCTCTCAGCAACCAAGATTGCATCCAGCTCAGGATTTTTAATTTCAGAAATATTAATGTGTACCTTTTTACCGCCTGCGATTTTAGTGATTTCATTACGCAAGTTTTCAACTTCGGAACCACCCTTACCGATAACCATACCAGGCTTCGCAGTGTGAATCGTTACGTTGACACGGTTAGCTGCTCTCTCGATTTCAACACGGGATACAGCGGAATCTTTCAATCTTTTTTTCAGATGTTCACGAATTCTAACGTCTTCTAGCAAAAGATCACCGAAATCTTTGCCTGCATACCATTTGGATTCCCAATCACGGATAATACCGATTCGGAGTCCGATTGGATTTACCTTTTGGCCCACACGTTTTCCCTCCTTATTTTTCAGATACCACCAAAGTAATATGACTGGTGCGTTTATTGATGCGGCTTGCACGTCCCATTGCACGCGGGCGGAACCGTTTCATTGTAGGACCTTGGTTCACAAAAACTTGCGATACAACCAAGTTGTTCACGTCCAAAGAGTAGTTGTGGTCTGCATTTGCAATAGCAGAGTTCAACAGCTTCTCAACGACTGGAGAAGCGGATTTCGGAGTATGGCGAAGAATTGCGATCGCCTCACCAACCTGCTTGCCGCGAATCAAATCAATAACGAGTTTAACTTTACGAGCGGAAATCCGTACGGATTTAGCATGTGCTTTTGCTTCCATTGAGTTTACCTCCTCTCAAACACTACGCTGTGTTGATTATCTTCTTGTTTTTTTATCGTCATCCGAATGGCCTTTATAGGTACGTGTTGGAGCGAATTCGCCCAATTTGTGTCCTACCATATCTTCCGTTACGTATACTGGCACATGTTTACGACCATCGTATACACCAAACGTATGTCCAATAAATTGCGGGAAAATTGTAGAGCGACGGGACCAAGTTTTGATCACAACTTTTTTGTCCGATTCGTTCAAAACCTCTACTTTTTTCAACAAGTAACCATCAATGAATGGTCCTTTTTTGAGACTGCGACCCATGTATGAATCCTCCCTTCGTTAAAACGTTGTCGTTCCTTAATATGTTAACGTGCGACTTAAGCGCACATCTTATTACTTAGTACGACGACGAACGATGTATTTATCAGATGCTTTGCCTTTTTTACGCGTTTTGTAACCAAGGGTTGGTTTACCCCATGGAGACATTGGAGATTTACGTCCTATTGGAGCGCGACCTTCACCACCACCGTGTGGGTGATCATTAGGGTTCATTACAACACCACGAACTTCAGGACGTTGTCCCAACCAACGGCTACGTCCGGCTTTACCGATCTTCACCAATTCATGGTCTTCGTTACCAACAGAACCGATTGTAGCGCGGCAAACTTTCAGAACGCGACGAACTTCACCAGAAGTCAAACGGATTGTAACATACTTCTCTTCTTTACCAAGAAGCTGGGCTTCCGTACCGGCAGCGCGAACGAGTTGACCACCTTTGCCCGGTTTCAATTCGATATTGTGAATAACCGTACCTACTGGAATGTTCTCCAAAGGCAAAGAGTTACCGATTTTGATATCGGAACCTACGCCGGAAACCACTTCGTCCCCTACTTTCAAGCCTTTAGGAGCGATGATATAACGTTTTTCACCATCCACATAGTGGATAAGTGCGATGTTGGACGTACGGTTCGGATCATATTCGATCGTAGCAACGCGGCCCGGTATTCCATCTTTGTTACGTTTGAAGTCGATAATACGGTATTTACGTTTGTGTCCACCGCCATGATGACGAACCGTAATTTTACCTTGGTTATTACGTCCAGCTTGCTTGCTCAGAGGCGCCAGCAACGATTTCTCGGGCTGATTAGTTGTGATCTCTTCGAAAGTAGATACAGACATAGCGCGTCTGGCCGGGGACGTCGGTTTATACTTTTTAATTGGCACTGAGTTTCCCTCCTTACTTTACAGTTTCAATTATACCGTTTCAAAAAACTCAAGCGGCTTACTATCTTTGCTCAGCGTTACGAACGCTTTTTTCCACTCGCTCGTATAGCCGGAATGACGTCCGTAGCGTTTTGGTTTTGCAGGAACACGAAGCGTGTTTACGTTACTTACTTTCACGTTAAAGATCGCTTCGATTGCTTTTTTAACTTCGACTTTGTTGGAACGAATGTCTACCTCGAAAACGTATTTCAAGTCATTCATCATACCAGCCGTACGTTCGGTGATAACCGGACGTTTGATAATATCACGAGGATCCTTCATTACGCGAGCACCTCCTCTACCTTCTGAACTGCTTCCTTCGTAATGATCAGTTTGTCGTGTCCAAGCACGTCAAGAACATTAATGCCGTCTGCGGCTACAAACTTCACACCAGGAATATTACGAGCGGACAGTGCCACATTATCATCATAGCTTGGGGCTACGATTAATGCTTTACGGTCAGCTTTAAGGTTGTTCAAAATGGCTGCGAATTCTTTCGTTTTAGGTCCGTTCAGTGTAAGAGCGTCCAATACGATGATTTCATTCTCAATCACTTTAGAAGACAAAGCCGATTTGATCGCCAAGCGACGAACCTTTTTAGGTAATTTGTAAGCATAGCTGCGTGGAGTCGGACCAAATACAGTACCGCCACCAACCCATTGCGGTGCACGGATCGAACCTTGACGAGCGCGGCCAGTACCTTTTTGTTTCCAAGGTTTACGTCCGCCACCACGTACTTCAGAACGTCCTTTTACTTTGTGAGTACCTTGACGCAGGGAAGCCAATTGCATAACAACAGCGTCATGAAGAACGTGTTTATTCGGTTCGATACCGAATACTGCGTCGTTCAATTCAATTTCACCAACTTGGCTGCCGCTAATATTAAAAAGTGCTACTTTTGGCATTTTGTGTTCCTCCTTTCTTCAGTTGTTTATTTTTTCACCGTTTCTAATACTTTAATGAAGCTGTTTTTAGGTCCTGGAATGGAGCCCTTCACGAGCAATACATTACGTTCTGTATCGATCTTAACAACTTCAAGGCGTTGGATCGTTACCGTTTCATGCCCCATGTGTCCTGGCAGGTGTTTACCTTTAGGAACGCGGTTAGCTTGAATGGAGCCCATCGAACCTGGACCTCTGTGGTAACGCGAGCCGTGTGCCATTGGTCCGCGGCTTTGTCCCCAACGTTTGATAACGCCGGCAAAACCTTTACCTTTAGATATACCTGTTACGTCAACGAATTCGCCTTCTGTGAAGACATCAGCCTTCAGTTCTTGGCCAACCTCGTACGCAGCAAGGTCGATGCCACGAAGTTCACGAACGTAGCGCTTAGGTGCAGTATTTGCTTTTTTCGCATGTCCCGCTTCAGGTTTATTGGATCTTTTTTCTTTTTTATCAGAGAAACCGAGTTGAATAGCTTCATATCCATCGTTTTCCAGATCTTTCTTTTGCAGAACAACACAAGGGCCCGCTTCGATAACCGTAACAGCAAGTACGTTACCTTCAGGGGTAAACACTTGAGTCATTCCGAGTTTTTTTCCTAAGATACCTTTCATGTTGACACCTCTTTTCTTTTCCTAATCACAAATTACAATTTAATTTCGATATCTACACCGGACGGCAGGTCCAAGCGCATCAAGGCATCCACAGTTTGTGGAGTCGGGTTAACAATGTCGATCAGACGCTTATGTGTGCGCATTTCGAACTGTTCCCGGGAATCCTTGTACTTGTGTACCGCACGGAGAATAGTAATGATTTGTTTTTCAGTTGGCAGCGGAATGGGTCCAGATACACCTGCGCCCGAACGTTTAGCTGTTTCAACAATTTTCTCAGCGGATTGATCAAGAATTCTGTGGTCGTAAGCTTTCAAACGAATACGAATCTTTTGCTTTGCCATTTTAGTCCCTCCTTTTATCGCCCAATTTGGTATCGGACATACTCCGTGAAAATTTTCCGACATCCCTCCCATGGCAAAGGGGCCGGGTGTGTCAGTAACCTCTCACATCATCGCACAGTCACAAACAACATTAGTTATTATATCTAATAGTTCTGCCTATTGCAAGCAAAAACGAAAAAAAACAATGTATCTTATTTTGAAAAGATACAGTTGCACTCGCAGCTCGCGATTTATTCAAGAGAAAAGCCCCCGCACCAGGGCGGGGGCTTCTTTTAGCTCCGTTCCAATACAATGTTACTCGTTCCAGTACAATGTTGCATTATTTAAAGGCCAAAGCCTCTTATTTTGTGATTGTTGCTACCGCACCAGCGCCAACTGTACGTCCACCTTCACGAATAGAGAACTTAGTTCCTTCTTCGATAGCGATTGGGTTGATCAGTTGAACAGTAACTGTGATGTTGTCACCAGGCATTACCATTTCGGAACCTTCTGGCAAAGTGATGATACCAGTTACGTCAGTTGTACGGAAGTAAAACTGTGGACGGTAACCAGTGAAGAAAGGCTTGTGACGTCCACCCTCTTCTTTAGTCAAAACGTAGATTTGAGCAGAGAATTCTGTATGAGGTTTAACAGAACCTGGTTTAGCCAATACTTGGCCACGCTCGATTTGTGCACGATCTACACCACGAAGCAATGCGCCGATGTTATCGCCGGCTTGAGCAGAGTCAAGCAATTTGCGGAACATTTCTACGCCTGTTACTACGGATTTACGGGATTCTTCTTGAATACCGATGATTTCGATTTCTTCGCCCACTTTAATAGTACCACGCTCTACACGGCCTGTAGCAACTGTACCACGACCTGTGATGGAGAATACGTCCTCGACAGGCATCAAGAAAGGCTTGTCAGTGTCGCGTTCTGGAGTTGGGACGTAAGTGTCGATTATTTCGAACATTTCAACGATTTTCTTAGCATAGTCGCCCTCTGGGTTTTGCAGAGCTTCACGAGCGGAACCGCGAATGATTGGAGTGTCGTCGCCTGGGAAGTCATATTCGCTCAGCAAGTCACGAACTTCCATTTCAACCAGTTCCAACAGCTCTTCGTCTTCAACCATGTCACATTTGTTCAGGAATACAACGATGTAAGGAACGCCTACTTGGCGGGACAACAGGATGTGCTCACGAGTTTGCGGCATTGGGCCGTCAGCTGCGGATACAACCAGAATCGCTCCGTCCATTTGTGCAGCGCCAGTGATCATGTTTTTAACATAGTCGGCGTGACCTGGGCAGTCAACGTGTGCATAGTGACGGTTAGGTGTTTCGTACTCCACGTGTGCTGTGGAGATTGTGATACCGCGTTCGCGCTCTTCTGGAGCTTTATCGATTTGGTCGAATGCTACAGCAGCACCACCGTAAGTTTTGGACAATACAGTTGTGATTGCAGCAGTCAAAGTAGTTTTACCATGATCGACGTGACCAATAGTACCGATGTTAACGTGCGGTTTGTTACGTTCAAACTTAGCCTTTGCCATTTGAACAATTCCTCCTCAATAACTTGTTTTATTTTTAGGCTGCCGGCTTCCTCTTGGAAAAACCTTGATTATACCAGTCAGCTGATACATTGTATTACTCGCCGCCCTTGGTTTTGGCAACGATCTCTTCAGCAATGCTCTTCGGAACTTCTTCATAATGAGAAAGCTCCATAGAGAAAACGCCGCGTCCTTGTGTACCGGAACGAAGTGTAGTCGAGTATCCGAACATTTCGGACAAAGGCACCTTCGCACGAATGATTTGAGCTCCACTACGGGAATCCATACCTTCAATCCGACCACGACGGGAGTTCAACATACCCATTACGTCACCCATGTATTCCTCAGGAGCCGTTACTTCAACTTTCATGATCGGCTCAAGCAATACCGGTTTACATTTGTCTTTCGCTGCTTTCAGCGCCATTGATCCGGCAATTTTAAACGCCATTTCATTGGAATCGACATCATGGTATGATCCGTCCACAATTGTAGCTTTAACGTCCACAAGCGGGAAGCCTGCGATAACGCCGTTTTTCATTTGTTCCTCAATACCAGCAAGAGCAGGAGCGATGTACTCTCTAGGAACAGAGCCGCCGACTACTTTACTTTCGAATTGGCTACCAGTACCTGGCTCAAGCGGTTCGAACTCAACCCATACGTGACCATACTGACCACGACCACCGGATTGACGAACGAATTTACCTTCAACACGTGCTGGAGCACGGAACGTTTCGCGGTAAGCAACCTGTGGTTTACCCACATTGGTTTCCACCTTAAACTCACGACGCATACGGTCAATGATGATATCAAGGTGAAGCTCGCCCATACCTGCCAAGATGGTTTGACCTGTTTCTTCGTCAGTATGAGCGCGAAGAGTTGGATCTTCTTCGGTCAATTTACCAAGGGCAACAGACATTTTATCTTGGTCAGCTTTGGTTTTAGGCTCAACTGCGATTTCGATAACCGGATCAGGGAAATTCATGGATTCGAGAATAACTGGATTCTTCTCATCACACAGTGTATCACCTGTACTTGTATCTTTCAAACCTACGGCTGCCGCAATATCACCGGAGTAGACTACAGTGATTTCTTGACGGCTGTTCGCATGCATTTGAAGAATACGTCCGATACGTTCGCGCTTGCCTTTTGTTGCATTCAATACGTATGAACCCGATTGAAGAACACCGGAGTATACGCGGAAGAATGTCAGCTTACCAACGTAAGGATCCGTCATGATTTTGAAGGCCAATGCGGAGAAAGGCTCTTCATCGGAAGAGTGACGTTCAACTTCCGTACCATCTTCCAGATGCCCTAGAATACTTGGCACGTCAGTAGGAGCTGGCAAGTAATCGAGAACAGCATCCAGCATCAGCTGAACACCTTTGTTACGGTAAGAAGATCCACAGATAACTGGGAAGATCTTAACTTCTACAACACCTTTACGGAGAGCGGCTTTAATTTCGGCAACCGAAATTTCTTCGCCTTCCAGGTATTTCATTGTCAAATCTTCGTCCAGTTCAGCAACCTTCTCAATCAATTCATTACGGAGTTCTTCAACTTTATCTTTGAATTCCGCAGGAATTTCAACTTCTTCGATATCTTGACCAAGATCATCTTTGTACATATGAGCTTTTTGTTCAACGATATCGATGATACCAGTAAAATCATTTTCTGCGCCGATTGGCAATTGAATCGCAACTGCGTTCGCTTGAAGGCGATCACGCATGTCAGAGACAACATTCAGGAAGTCGGCACCAATGATATCCATTTTGTTTACATATGCGATCCGTGGAACGCCGTAGCGATCAGCCTGTCTCCATACGGTTTCGGACTGAGGCTCAACGCCTTCTTTCGCACTGAAAACACCAACTGCTCCGTCCAATACACGAAGGGAACGTTCAACTTCAACAGTGAAGTCAACGTGCCCCGGGGTGTCGATGATATTGACGCGGTGACCTTTCCAGGCAGCGGTCGTCGCAGCGGAAGTAATCGTGATTCCGCGCTCTTGTTCTTGTTCCATCCAGTCCATTGTCGCAGCGCCTTCGTGAACTTCACCGATTTTGTGCGTACGTCCTGTGTAGAACAAGATCCGCTCTGTTGTTGTGGTTTTACCCGCGTCAATATGAGCCATGATCCCGATATTACGTGTATTCGTCAAGGAGAACTCTCTTGCCATGAAATGGGTCTCCCTTCAAAATTGAAGTTATTTTTTTGAGCTGAATCCTACCAACGATAGTGAGCAAACGCTTTGTTCGCTTCAGCCATTTTGTGTGTATCTTCGCGTTTCTTCACGGAAGCGCCTGTGTTGTTGGAAGCGTCAATAATTTCAGCTGCCAAACGCTCTTCCATCGTTTTCTCGCCGCGGTTACGGGAGTAGTTTACGAGCCAACGTAAACCCAGGGAAGTACGTCTTTCTGGTTTTACCTCGATTGGTACTTGGTAGTTGGCACCGCCGACACGGCGTGCTTTAACTTCCAGGACTGGCATGATATTCTTAATAGCTGCTTCAAAAACTTCCATCGGGTCATTCCCCGTACGTTCTTGGATAAGCTTGAACGCATTGTACAGAATGCTTTGAGCAACGCCTCGTTTTCCGTCGAGCATGATGCGGTTGATCAGGCGGGTAACCAACTTGCTGTTATATACCGGATCTGGCAACACGTCTCTTTTGGTAACTGGACCTTTGCGTGGCATGGATATCCCCCTTTCTTACATGTTAAACCGATTTATTCGGTTTATATTCATTAGGATTTTTTAGCTTTAGGGCGTTTTGCGCCGTATTTGGAACGAGCTTGCATGCGGTTGTTTACGCCTGCAGTATCCAAAGCACCGCGAACGATATGGTAACGTACACCTGGAAGATCTTTTACACGACCCCCGCGAATCAGCACTACGCTGTGTTCTTGCAGGTTATGTCCGATACCCGGAATGTAAGCAGTCACCTCTACACGGTTCGTCAAACGAACACGAGCATATTTACGAAGTGCGGAGTTTGGTTTTTTTGGAGTCATAGTACCTACACGAGTGCATACTCCGCGTTTTTGCGGGGCACTGATGTCGGTAGCTTCACGTTTCAAGGCGTTAAAACCTTTTTGCAAAGCCGGTGATTTCGATTTCTCGATTTTGGCTTGACGTCCTTTACGAACCAGTTGGTTAATAGTTGGCATTGTGGTTGCCACCCCCTTCCTCAATTTTTCCTGTTGCTTCACAAACCATTTCTAAGCCCACAGACCCAGGCGGTTCATAAAAGAACAAATGAAAAGTCTTTGCCGCCAAGAATTCATTCTCTCAGACAAAAACGTTCCTTACCCTATTGTTTTACGATAGCAGCCATAGCCGCTCCCACTTCAATCCCACATGCTGCCCCGAGATTTTTCATTGTATCTACAAGAGTCACCTTGACTCCTTGCTTGTTGCACAAAGCAATGATGTTGGAAGTGAGACGTGGATCTGCGTCTTCTGCCACATATACTTCAGAGGCGAAGCCCAATTCGACCATACGTATGGTTTGTTTGGTACCGATTTTGACATGAGCATCTTGCAGTCCCTGATCTTTAGACATATCTCATTCCTCCGAAAAGACACAATAGCATATAGGCTGCTCACGCACCTTTGCTATATTAGCATTGACTATAAGCAATGTCAAGAAAATTATCGACTATAGTCTACTTAACAAAGCTATACAATACATTTCAAGAAAAAAGCACCGGAACACCGTCTAATAGAGCATAATCTAAAAGCTCATCAGAGAAAGATGTTCCGGGCCCATCATGCCATTTGTTAACGTTATATTACTCGGCCGAAATCGGTTCGAGTTCTTCGGACGAGGATTGCTCCCCCTCCGGTTGGGCAAATTTCACACTGCGGTAACGGTTCATTCCTGTACCTGCAGGGATCAACTTACCAATAATAACGTTCTCTTTCAGACCAAGCAACTGATCGACTTTGCCTTTTATTGCTGCATCGGTCAGCACGCGTGTGGTCTCTTGAAAGGAAGCTGCTGACAAGAAGGAGTCAGTTTCCAGAGATGCCTTGGTGATACCAAGCAGAACCGGTTTGGCTACCGCTGGCTCTTGACCGCTGAGAATCGCTGTCTTGTTGGCATTTTCATACTCGTGCACATCAACAAAAGAGCCTGGAAGCAGTGTTGTATTCCCCGCATCAAGGATACGGATTTTACGCAACATTTGACGAATCATAACTTCCACGTGCTTATCATTGATTTCTACGCCCTGATTCCGGTATACACGTTGAACTTCCTGAAGGATATAGTTCTGTACCCCGCGAATACCTTTAATGCGCAGCATTTCTTTAGGGTCGATTGAACCGTCTGTCAGTTCATCCCCGGCTTCAACAGTCATGCCTTCGCTTACGCGCAGACGAGAACCATACGTAACCGAATAAGTTTTCGTTTCAGCTTCACCCTGAATGTCGATCTCACGGCGATCTTTGCCTTCACGAATTTCTTTAACTGTACCGTCAATTTCACTGATGGTTGCCTGACCTTTAGGATTACGCGCTTCGAAAAGCTCCTGAATACGCGGCAAACCTTGTGTAATATCGTCGCCCGCTACACCGCCAGTATGGAATGTACGCATTGTAAGCTGAGTTCCTGGTTCACCGATGGATTGTGCCGCGATAATACCAACTGCTTCACCAATCTCAACGTGTTTGCCAGTAGCCAGATTGCGACCGTAGCATTTCTTGCAGACGCCATGTTTGGCACGACAGCTCAGTACAGAACGAATTTGAACCTTTTGTACACCAGCTTTAACAATTGCTTCCGCTTTGTCGGAATCAATCAATTCGTTGCGGCCAGCCAAAATCTCACCAGTCTCCGGATGACGTACCGTTTCAAAGCAATAACGGCCTTCCAGACGGTCATACAGATCCTCAATAACTTCTTTACCATCCTGAATACGGCTTACTGTAAAGCCTTTGTCCGTTCCGCAATCTTCTTCACGCACGATAACATCCTGCGCCACATCGACAAGACGACGAGTCAGGTAACCTGAGTCAGCCGTACGTAGCGCTGTATCCGCCAAACCTTTACGCGCTCCGTGAGTGGAGATGAAGTACTCGAGTACTGTCAAACCTTCACGGAAGTTCGATTTAATTGGGAGTTCGATAATACGACCGGATGGATTCGCCATCAGACCACGCATACCGCCGAGCTGGGTAATCTGTGATTTGTTACCCCGCGCTTTGGAGTCTACCATCATCATGATGGAGTTATAGCGATCCATGGACTTCATCAGCACTTCGGTAATATCATCTTTCGCTTTGGACCAAATATCAATAATCCGGTCATAGCGTTCCTCGTTCGTAATCAAACCACGACGGTATTGATTCGTTACGACTTGCGCTTTGTCCTCAGAACCTTTAAGAATTCCTTGTTTTTCCACTGGCACGATAACGTCCGATACAGCAACAGTTACGCCTGAACGAGTAGAATACGTAAAACCAAGCTGTTTAATTTTATCCAAAATCACAGCTGTTTCTGTTGTATGGTAAGTTTCAAAGCAACGGGCAATAATGTTACCAAGGTAATCCTTACCTACCCCGTTAGCTTGCGGAGCATTTTGAATCGCATCTGTAAGATTTACACCCTTCTCGTAAACAAAGAATTCCTCCGCAGTACCATAAAGCAGGTTAGCACGGGTAGCATCATTGATGTACGGGAAGCTGGCCGGGAAAATTTCATTAAAGATAATTTTACCAACCGTGGTGATCAGCATCGCACCCTGTTGTTTTTCCGTAAAGCTCGTTTTATTCAAAGCTTTAACCGGAATAGCTACACGAGCATGAAGACCCGCTGTACCGCGTTGATAAGCCGATATAGCCTCGTTCATGTTACGAAGGATCATGTTGCTACCTTCTTCTTCTTTGTTATCCATAGTCAGATAGAAAGAACCAAGGACCATATCCTGGGAAGGAGTAACAACAGGTTTGCCGTCTTTCGGATTCAAAATGTTACCGGATGCCAGCATGAGCAAACGAGCTTCTGCTTGGGCTTCCGCAGACAATGGAACGTGAACCGCCATTTGGTCACCGTCAAAGTCGGCATTGTATGCCGTACATACGAGCGGATGCAAACGGATTGCACGACCTTCAACCAAAATCGGTTCAAACGCCTGAATACCGAGTCTATGCAGCGTAGGGGCACGGTTCAGAAGAACCGGATGCTCCCTGATTACTTCTTCGAGCACATCCCATACTTCTGCGCTCACACGCTCTACTTTACGTTTCGCACTCTTAATGTTGTGTGCAAGACCTTTGTTCACAAGTTCTTTCATAACAAAAGGTTTGAACAGTTCCAATGCCATTTCTTTCGGCAAACCACATTGATACATTTTCAAGTACGGACCTACCACGATAACGGAACGACCGGAGTAGTCAACACGTTTTCCGAGCAAGTTTTGACGGAAACGTCCTTGTTTACCTTTCAGCATGTGGCTGAGGGATTTCAATGGACGGTTACCCGGACCTGTAACAGGGCGGCCACGACGACCATTATCGATCAGGGCGTCAACAGCTTCCTGCAGCATACGTTTTTCATTTTGTACGATAATATCCGGAGCACCCAGATCTAGCAGGCGTTTCAGACGGTTGTTACGGTTAATAACACGGCGGTACAAGTCATTCAGGTCAGAGGTAGCAAAACGTCCACCATCCAGCTGTACCATCGGACGAAGCTCAGGAGGAATAACAGGCAGCACGTCCATGATCATCCAGTCCGGCTGGTTGCCGGAGTTACGGAACGCCTCAATCACTTCAAGACGCTTGATCGCACGGTTGCGGCGTTGACCTTGAGCTGTACGCAGCTCTTCTTTCAGAAATTCCAGTTCTTTGTCTATATCCAAATCTTGAAGGAGCTTCTTAACCGCTTCAGCACCCATACCTGCCTGGAATCCGTAGCCGTATTTTTCACGGTAGCTGCGGTATTCTTTCTCGGACAGGAGTTGCTTTTTCTCCAATGGCGTATCTCCTGGATCAGTTACAACATAAGATGCGAAGTAAATGATCTCTTCCAGAGATCTTGGAGACATATCAAGAGCAAGACCCATACGGCTCGGAATGCCTTTAAAGTACCAAATATGCGATACAGGGGCAGCCAGCTCGATGTGACCCATACGCTCACGACGAACCTTAGCGCGGGTAACCTCAACGCCACAACGGTCACAGACAACACCTTTATAGCGCACGCGCTTGTACTTACCGCAATGACATTCCCAGTCTTTCGTAGGTCCGAAAATTTTCTCGCAAAATAGTCCTTCTTTTTCCGGTTTAAGCGTACGATAGTTAATCGTCTCCGGTTTTTTGACTTCTCCGCGGGACCAAGAACGAATCTTTTCGGGGGAAGCAAGCCCGATTTTCATATATTCGAAATTGTTAACGTCCAACAAGGAGCAACCCTCCTTAACCAAATCCTGAGTTTTTAGGTTTGATACCGCCCGGCAGCACCGGGCGGTATCAAGAAGCTCGATCCATTCTGTAGAGAATGGATCGAGGCATATAACAAAGCTGATATGATTCAGTCAGCGACAGAGACTACTCTACGCTAACCTCAGAGCCTTCTAGATTCAAACTCAGCTTGTCGCTGGCTGTATCATCTTCATCATCAAGCTCTCTCATTTCGATCTCTTGTTCGTCTCCAGACAAAATCTTCACGTCCATACCCAAGCTTTGCAGCTCTTTGATCAAGACCTTGAAAGATTCAGGTACACCCGGTTCAGGTACATTTTCACCTTTGACGATGGATTCGTATGTTTTAACACGTCCAACCACATCATCAGATTTGACAGTCAAAATTTCCTGAAGCGTGTAAGCCGCACCGTAGGCTTCCAGTGCCCATACCTCCATCTCACCGAAGCGCTGACCACCAAATTGAGCTTTACCACCCAACGGCTGTTGCGTAACGAGAGAGTAAGGGCCCGTAGAACGAGCATGGATTTTATCGTCAACCATGTGCGCCAGTTTGATCATGTGCATGACACCGACAGTAACTTCACGTTCAAAACGATCACCTGTACGTCCGTCATACAATACCGTCTTACCATTGCGCTGCATACCTGCCTCTTCCATCGTATCGAACACGTCATACTCCTTGGCACCATCGAATACAGGCGTTGCCACATGAATACCAAGACGCATTGCAGCCATACCCAGATGAATTTCAAGCACCTGTCCGATGTTCATCCGTGAAGGTACACCCAACGGATTCAGAACGACCTGTACTGGTGTACCGTCCGGAAGGAACGGCATATCTTCTTCAGGCAAAATACGGGCAACGACACCCTTGTTACCGTGACGTCCGGCCATTTTATCGCCTTCGGAAATTTTACGTTTTTGAGCAATGTATACACGAACCAGTTGGTTTACGCCTGGTGGCAGTTCGTCGCCATTCTCACGTGTAAATACTTTGACGTCCACAACAATCCCGTCTGTTCCGTGAGGAACTCTCAAAGAAGTGTCGCGAACTTCGCGTGCCTTCTCACCAAAGATCGCATGCAAGAGGCGCTCTTCGGCTGTCAGCTCCGTTACACCCTTAGGTGTTACTTTACCAACGAGAATGTCACCTGCGCCGATTTCGGCACCAATGCGGATAATTCCACGCTCATCCAGATTACGGAGCGCTTCTTCACCGACATTCGGAATATCACGGGTGATTTCTTCTGGTCCAAGCTTCGTGTCGCGGGCTTCGGATTCGTATTCCTCAATATGAATGGAGGTGTATACATCTTCCTTAACCAGCTTCTCACTCAAAAGGATCGCATCCTCGTAGTTGTAACCTTCCCAAGTCATGAAGGCAACGACAACGTTACGTCCCAATGCCAGCTCGCCCATCTCTGTGGAAGGACCATCTGCGAGAATATCGCCAGCTTTCACCACATCGCCTCTATTGACGATCGGACGTTGGTTAATGCATGTTCCTTGGTTTGAACGCATAAATTTGTGCAATTTATACTTAACTATGTCGCCCTTCACTTCAGAACCATCTACTGTTTCGATGCGACGCAGCCAAATTTCGTTAGCTGAAGAACGTTCGATTACACCGTCGTATTTGGATACAATACATACCCCAGAATCTTTCGCAGCCTTATGTTCCATTCCTGTTCCGACCAAAGGAGACTTCGGAATCAACAAAGGAACGGCCTGCCGTTGCATATTGGAACCCATCAACGCACGGTTGGAGTCATCGTTCTCCAAGAACGGAATCAGTGCAGTTGCCACGGACACGACCTGTTTAGGCGATACGTCCATATAGTCAACACGGCTACTTGCCATTGGAATGATGTTATCAGACTGCTTATTGTAACGAACAATGACAACTTCTTCCTTAAAGGTGCTGTCCTCTGTCAGTTCCTCATTTGCCTGGGCTACGATGTAGTTATCTTCTTCATCAGCCGTCAGGTAATCAATTTGGTCTGTAATTTTTCCGGTTTTAGGATCTACCCAACGATAAGGAGCTTCGATAAATCCATACTCGTTGATACGTGCGAAGGTAGACAAGGAGTTGATCAAACCAATGTTTGGTCCCTCTGGTGTCTCAATAGGACACATACGGCCATAGTGACTCGGATGGACGTCACGTACTTCCATACCCGCGCGTTCGCGTGTCAAACCGCCGGGTCCGAGTGCGGACAAACGACGTTTGTGTGTTAATTCGGCAAGCGGATTCGTCTGATCCATAAACTGGGACAGCTGGGAGCTACCAAAGAATTCCTTAATCGAAGCAATTACTGGGCGTATGTTAATCAGCGCC
Source organism: Paenibacillus sp. NRS-1782 (assembly GCF_050467685.1). Taxonomy (NCBI): domain Bacteria; kingdom Bacillati; phylum Bacillota; class Bacilli; order Caryophanales; family Paenibacillaceae; genus Paenibacillus; species Paenibacillus sp. NRS-1782. Next base: position 25,763 of record NZ_JBITPH010000036.1, on the reverse strand, counting down.
TGCGGCGTAATTACATTAGCATCCTGAATCGACATTCTTTCGCGCACCACGCGTTCCATACGGGATAAACCGATACGGAACTGGTTCTGGAGCAATTCACCGACAGAACGCAAACGACGGTTGCCCAAATGGTCAATATCGTCCGTGCTTCCGATTCCGTGAAGTAAGTTAATAAAATAACTGATGGAGGAAATAATATCGGCAGGCGTAATGTTTTTAACCGATTTATCAATATTTCCGTTGGCAATCAGTTTTACAACTTTACCATCCTCAATCGGCGAGAATATGTCGATTGTTTGAAGAGGAATATCGTTGCTTTCCAGCACACCAGTAGCAACATGATACGTACGGTGTCCTACCGACTCCTCAAGCTGGGCCAAAATCTCGTCCAACAGGCGGCGATCCACCATTTGTCCTGCTTCAGCGATGATTTCACCGGTTGTCGTATCAATCAAAGTCTCAGCAAGTCGTTGATTGAACAGACGGTTTTTGATGTGAAGCTTTTTATTGATTTTGTAACGGCCTACGTTGGCCAGATCATAACGTTTTGGATCAAAGAAGCGTGCAACGAGCAAACTCTTTGCATTATCCAGTGTAGGTGGCTCACCCGGACGAAGACGCTCATAAATCTCAATCAGCGCTTTTTCCGTAGAGTCCGTGTTGTCTTTATCAAGAGTATTACGGATATATTCGTCATTGCCGAGCAAATCCAGAATCTCAGCATCAGTGCCAAAGCCAAGCGCACGCAGCAACACCGTAACCGGAATTTTACGGGTACGGTCAATCCGGACATAGATAATGTCCTTCGCATCCATCTCCAGTTCGAGCCAAGCCCCCCGGTTAGGAATTACCGTTGCGGTGTATGTTGTTTTCGCATTCTTGTCGACTTTTGTGCTGAAATAGACGCTGGGAGAGCGAACCAACTGGCTGACAATAACCCGTTCCGCACCGTTAATAATAAACGTACCCGTATCAGTCATCAGCGGGAAGTCTCCCATGAATACTTCCTGCTCTTTCACTTCCCCGGTCTCTTTATTAATAAGCCGGACTTTTACCCGAAGCGGTGCTGCATACGTAACGTCGCGTTCCTTTGCGTCGTCAACGGTATATTTGGGTTCTCCGAGAGAATAATCGATAAACTCCAAAATCAGATTTCCTGTAAAATCCTGAATTGGCGAAATATCCCGAAACATTTCACGCAATCCTTCCTCCAAAAACCAATCGTAGGATTTTTGCTGGATCTCAATCAGGTTCGGAACCTCGAGTACCTCGTTAATACGTGCATAACTGCGCCGAGTGCGTCGACCATATTGAACAAGATGTCCTGCCAACTTAAACTCACCCCTCATGTCTACTCACTTTAAAAATTCATTGCGAACCTTTGTTTGTGACCTTATAATAAGACACAGACAGAAGATTCAATCCACAAATACAGAAAAGCCCTTACTCGAATTCATTCGAAAAAAGAGCGACGTATCTGCAGAATCCTCTTACCGGAAGATCTTCATCACTTGTAGATTTGCCCAAAATGATTGTATTATACGTAATAGGTATAGATACTATCCCCTTCTACGCATAAACCTATTGACATTTCATCAAACTAAAGCCATGGAGGGCATCCTAATACTGACATTTTATAATAGTATCACAGACCAGGATTCAAGTCAATGGTCCTATTGCATTTTTCTAAAACTTTTTTCCGCCTTCAAAATACGGTAACCTTTATCCTTCGTAACTTCCTCCACACGTCCGAAAAGGCTCTCCATTTTAGCGCTTGCCGAAGGGGCACCCTGCTTTTTCTGAATAACCACCCACAAAGCTCCACCTTCATTTAGATGTTCATAAGCAAGCTCGAAAATGGTATGAACCGTTTCCTTACCCGCACGTATAGGTGGATTTGTTAGAATCACGTCAAAACGATCAGCTTTCACTTGCTCAAACAGATCACTTTGCTTTATGGTCACATTGGTAATCCCATTCCGTTCCGCATTCTCTATTGCCAGTTGAACGGCTCGCTCGTTAATATCTACCATTGTAACGTGACCATTCGGTACAAGCGTCGCTGCCGTCAAACCAATCGGTCCATAGCCGCACCCTACATCCAGCACCGAAGCCTGTGCAGGAAGTTGTATCGCCTCAATTAACACACGGCTACCGTAATCAATTCCCTGCTTGGAGAAAACACCTGAATCGCTGGCAAAATGGTATGTCCGCCCCCGCAGCACTGTTTCGAGGCTCCGCCGTTCATGCGCCGTTTCTGGCCGTTTGGAGTAATAATGATCAGACATTCATGACCACCTCCTTTGGTTGGTAATACCATCATAGCCTTCACTATCACGTTTCAGACATGCTTGTACTGCCGATTTACAGCAACAAACCCCTTGAAGATCACCTCAAGGGGTTTGTTTTAGTGCATTGTCTGCTAGATAGCAGTCAATTATTTCACTTCTACGGAAGCGCCCGCTTCTTCCAATTTTGCTTTCAAGGAATCAGCTTCTTCTTTCGCGATTTTTTCTTTCAGTGGTTTTGGAGCGTTGTCAACCAGTTCTTTTGCTTCTTTCAGGCCAAGACCTGTGATTTCGCGAACTGCTTTGATAACGTTGATTTTGGAAGCACCAGCGCTTGTCAAAATTACGTCGAACTCGGATTGCTCAGCTTCTGCTGCGCCACCTGCTGCGCCGCCTGCTACAGCTACTGGAGCTGCTGCAGTTACGCCGAATTCTTCTTCGATTGCTTTCACGAGATCGTTCAGTTCCAATACGGACATACCTTTAATCGCTTCCAAGATTTGTTCTTTACTCATGGTTGAACCTCCATTTAAATTCTTATTTTTTGTTTTAATCTGCTATACAACAGCTTTAATCCTTAACTTATGCGCTTTGCTCTTCTTTTTCTGCAACAGCTTTAACCGCAAGCGCGATGTTGCGCATAGGAGCTTGAAGCACGCTGAGGAGCATGGAAAGGAGACCTTCGCGGGATGGCAGTTCTGCCAGCGCTTTAATTTCCTCAACACCGATAACGCGACCTTCTACAACTGCACCTTTCAGTTCCAGCGCAGTATTTTTCTTAGCGAAATCATTCAAGATTTTAGCTGCAGACACTGCATCATCTTTACCGAACGCGATTGCAGTAGGACCTGTCAATACTGCGTCCAGTTCAGTCAATTCTGCTGCCGCAGTTGCACGACGGAGCAGCGTGTTCTTCAGCACTTGAAATTCGATTCCTGCTTCGCGAAGCTGCTTACGCAACTCAGTTACTTGGCCAACATTCAGACCGCGATAGTCAGCAACCACAGTCGTTACGCTCTCGCGCAATTTTGCAGCTACAACTTCAACAGCTTCTTGTTTTGCTTGAATCACTTTTGCATTTGCCAAACTGTACACCTCCTGATCAATTTATCCGCTCTGCTCGACCAACCTATCCGGTGGTCGTCCAAAGCTATCTTCATGAGCATGAAAAAAGCCTCCGTAGAGTACGAAGGCTTGATAAATCTACATGGACGGGACGAGCCCGTCACATGAAACGTTCTATCATAACACCTCGGTAGGAAATTAAGCCCGAAGGCACCTACTGTCTACGGTAAGCATATTCAACTTTAATGGTCAGTCACACGGACTCACAACTTTTACAGAATAACAAAATCAATTGAACGTGTCAATCAAAATATTATTTGTAAACAGATGCGTTCACACGAGCACTTGGTCCCATAGTCGAAGAAATAGCGATGTTTTTCAGGTATACACCTTTAGCAGCCGCTGGCTTCGCACGGTTCAAGGCTTCGATCAAAGCTTTAAGATTCTCGTTCAGTTGTTCAGCACTGAAGGAAGCTTTGCCGATTGGCGCATGAATTTGACCCGCTTTGTCGAGACGGTATTCGATTTTACCGGCTTTAATTTCTTGAACAGCCTTGGCAACGTCGAAAGTAACTGTGCCTGCTTTAGGGTTTGGCATTAAGCCTTTACCACCGAGCAAACGCCCCAGTTTACCAACCTCACTCATCATATCAGGCGTCGCAACGCAGACGTCGAATTCAAACCAGCCTTGTTGAATTTTGTTGATCATATCTTGATCGCCAACAAAATCAGCGCCAGCCGCTTCGGCTTCTTTCACTTTGTCACCTTTTGCAAATACCAGAACACGTTGTGTTTTACCCGTACCATGCGGCAGGACAACAACACCACGAACAGCCTGGTCTTGTTTACGGGAATCTACGCCCAGACGGACTGCTGCTTCAACAGTTTCGTCAAATTTAGCAGTTGCGCCTTTTTTCACCAATTCAACGGCTTCCAAAGGCTCATAAGTCGCTTCGCTGTCGATCAGCTTAGCGGCTTCCAAGTACTTCTTACCATGTTTAGCCATAATCTTTTCCTCCTTATGTGGTATTAGCGGATATTCCTCCCACACTTGCCGGACAGTCAAACTGCCGGCACACGTAGACTAATAAAAATTAGTCTACGATGGTGATACCCATGCTGCGAGCAGTACCTTCAACCATACGCATTGCCGATTCTACGGAAGCTGCGTTAAGATCAGGCATTTTTTGCTCAGCAATTTGACGAACGGTAGCGCGATTTACAGTTGCAACTTTCGTTTTGTTCGGTTCACCGGAACCTTTTTCGATTTTAGCAGCAACTTTCAACAGCACAGCAGCCGGTGGAGTTTTGGTGATGAACGTAAAAGAACGATCTTCAAACACCGAAATTTCAACCGGGATGATCAGGCCTGCTTGATCAGCAGTACGAGCATTGAACTCTTTACAGAATGCCATGATGTTGACACCTGCTTGACCCAAAGCTGGACCTACTGGAGGCGCTGGATTAGCTTTACCTGCAGGGATCTGCAGTTTTACCATTTTGATTACCTTTTTTGCCACGGATGACACCTCCTTGACTCAATAGTGGTAGACGGACCTAATGATCCTCCCACAAGAAACCTGTAAGAAAAATCTATATTTTCTCCACCTGAGTATAATCCAACTCAAGCGGGGTTTCCCGTCCAAACATGTTGACGTGAACCTTAAGCTTGCTCTTCTCAACCAAAATTTCTTCCACGGAGCCCACAAAATTCGCAAAAGGACCAACTTTAATTCGCACGGATTCCTTAACATCGAATTCGATCTTCGGTTTCGGCTCTACCATGCCCATATGCTTCAGAATCTGTTCAACTTCTTCTGGAAGCAAAGCTGTCGGTTTGGAACCCGAGCCTGTTGATCCTACAAATCCCGTAACACCTGGTGTGTTGCGCACAACATACCAAGAGTCATCAGTTTGAACCATTTCGACCAAGACATAACCAGGGTAAACTTTACGCATAACGGTCTTTTTCTTACCGTCCTTGGTTACCAGTTCTTCTTCCATTGGAACAAGAACGCGGAAAATCTTGTCCTCCATGCCCATGGACTCAACGCGTTTCTCCAAATTGGCTTTGACTTTGTTCTCATACCCTGAATAGGTATGAACGACGTACCATCTTTTTTCCATATCAAGCCACCTGGAACCCTTCCTAGATAATCGCTTCGATCGCAGCGGAAATGCCGATATCGAGAACCCAAAAATAAATCGTGACAAACGCAATCGTCCCAATGACAATCAGCGTATAGTTGGTCAGTTCTTTACGATTGGGCCAGCGAACCTTCTTGAGTTCAGCCCAGCTTTCAGAGAAAAAGGAAAACAGAGACTTGAAACTGCGTTTCACGCCGACTACACCTCCAAAAACTATCTAGTTTCCCGATGAGAAGTCTGTTCGTTACAGGACTTACAGAATTTCTTCATCTCCATGCGGTCGGGGTGATTACGCTTGTTTTTCGTCGTTGTGTAATTTCTTTGTTTGCATGTTGTACAAGCCAAAGTAATAATTACCCGCATGATGTGCACCTCCCGAAGACATCCAACACCGGAAGTCTCATAATTGATCCTAAAAAAAACCGCGAATTTAGGCCTACCTAAAACACTTTATCACACGCGGTTTTGCATGTCAACGAATGTTTGTATACATTTCGCGGTCCCGGCTGTGGTGCATTTTAACATCTGTTCATCCTTTAAAAGTCATCTCTGAAAAACCTCTCCAAGATCCATGCGATATCTATTATTTATCTTTTTCAGTATAAATCATTCTTAACACATATAAACCTGCATATCCTGCCCTTAACGAATAAAAAAAGACTCAGACTCGAGCCTTTTCCCTGCCAGCCTCTACTTTCAGCTATCCCTTACTTCCAAATACTTTTCAAGTTTGCGCTTGACCCGTTGCAGCGCATTATCAATAGATTTCACGTGGCGGTCAAGGTCCTCGGCAATTTCCTGATATGAACGTCCGTCCAGATACAGCATAAGTACCTTCCGTTCCAGCTCGCTCAGAATCTCGGACATCTTATCCTCAAGGCCCACAAACTCTTCCTGATTGATAATTAGCTCTTCAGGATCACTTACCTGTGTTCCGCAAATCACGTCCAGTAACGTTCGATCCGACTCTTCATCATAAATGGGCTTGTCCAGAGATACGTAAGAATTCAGAGGAATGTGCTTTTGTCGTGTGGCCGTCTTGATTGCCGTAATAATCTGTCTTGTAATGCACAGCTCGGCAAAGCCCTTGAACGAAGCAAACTTGTCTCCCTTAAAATCACGAATAGATTTGTAGAGGCCAATCATGCCCTCCTGAATAATATCCTCGCGATCAGCACCGATCAGGAAGTAGGATCTAGCCTTGGCCCGCACGAAGTTCCGATATTTATTAATCAGAAACTCCAGTGCCTCCCCATCACCTTCATGGACTGCTCCGACAATGTCTTCATCATTTTTGTAATCAAACTTTGACAACATGATATCCTTGAGGTCCACACTCACTAACAATCCCTCCGGCTGCAACGCAAGATACCCGTTACTCTCTCAAATATACGACAAGTATACGCGATGTAACCTGATACCGTCAACCACAACAGCCTAAAAAAGAAGAGCGCTAACAAAATTGTAAATGGTTTCAAAATGGGGAAGTGTCCAATGAATGGATTTTCATTCTCTGGACTATTCTCTTCTCCAGCGCTCAAACAGCTTTCGAATTTCCGGGCGCAGATTGACATCCAGCGAATTGCGGGACAACTTAGCGCTATCCTGCTCTATCCGCTTTTTCACTTCCTTTTCAGATTCCTCAATCTCAATCAGAAGCTCACGCGCAGACACCCTGAGCGCTCCTTGCCCAAAAGCGACATGTTGTTCCACCTGATCACTTGTTGCTACATAAATACTTCTTCTCCGGCTGCCTAGCTCCCGAACCAATCGCTCGATGCACTCGTCAGCGGTCTCTTTTTCTTTAGTAAAATAAATCTGTACTTTACTCTGGGAATACGTTTTACCCAATCCTGGCACCCGGTAAGCATCAAAAACGACGATGACTCTTCTGCCGGAATACGCCTGATGATCCGCGAGTCGTTCAAGCAGTCTGTCCCTCGCTTCCTGCATACCAGATTGTACCAGTGCGGAAAGTTCGGGCCAGGCTCCAATTATATTGTAACCGTCCACAAGCAGAACATCCCGCGTGTCAGCCATATCATTAGCCCCGTGCCTGTCGTCCGCGCAACACTTCGTACATCACGACACCTGCGGCTACAGAAGCATTCAGGGAATTGATTTGCCCAGCCATCGGCAGCTTAACGAGCACGTCACATTTCTCGCGGATCAAACGGCCCATCCCTTTATTTTCGTTACCAATGACGATAGCAACTGGCCCTGTGAATACACCATTTCCAAAAACCGGGTCCGTAGCTGTCACATCTGTGCCAACTACCCATACGCCTTCCTCTTTGAGACGGTCGATGGTTTGTCCCAAATTGTTCACACGCGCCACCGGAACATACTCAACTGCCCCCGCTGATGTTTTGGACACCGTTACAGTTACTGCCGCTGAACGTCTTTTCGGCACGATTACGCCATGTGCCCCTGTGCAATCCGCTGTCCGAAGGATAGACCCCAGATTATGTGGATCTTCAATCTCATCCAATAGGATCAAAAACGGCTCTTCTCCCTTACTACGGGCAGTTGCAAGCAGTTCTTCCACTTCAGCATAGGCAAAAGGTGCAGCCTGTGCGACCACTCCCTGATGCTGTATTCCTGGAACCATTTGATCAAGCTTGCGCTTGTCCACCTGTAAAACAATGATCCCCGCTTTTTTAGCCTCAGCCGTAATGGGCAATGTCAGATGCTTTTGTGCATTATCCGCAATCCATATCTTATTTATCGTTCTGCCTGAGCGAAGCGCCTCCGTTACCGAATGCTTACCGGCAATCCATTCCTCTTCCATATCTAGCTTCCTCCCGGGAAACGGCGGATATTTGACGCATTTGATCCGACGTTCCCAAATTAAGATTTTTCTGTATTTTCCATTTGTGCAATACCATACGTAATCAATTCTCTCATTCTGTCCAAACGCCCGTCACAATAAAGAAAGCCAAACAATCCCTCCAGCGCAGTAGCATGACGATACTCAAGTACATCCGCATTTTTGGGCAGGCTTCCCGACTTGGCATTTCTGCCTTGTCTGACAATATCACGTTCTTCCTCCGTCAGCACCGTCTCCAGCAGCACGAGCATACGGCTCTGCGCCTTGGCAGAGACCAGCCCTGTGGCCCGCCGATGTAAATGGTTCGGGCGCAGATTGGGCTGCGCCAGCAAATATTGCCGCACCGCGACCTCATACACAGCATCGCCAATGTAAGCCAGTGCAATCGGCGGCATCAGGCGGGCTGGCTTGGACGCAGGATACGGGAACCAGTTTCCCGCACCTTCCGAAGCCTCCATGTTCAATGGCTTATCACTCATTTTCGCCGCCACCGCATACCCTGCGCTGTATCCTCAAGCACGATTCCTTTGACAGCGAGCAGATCGCGAATTTCATCGGCTCTGCCCCAGTTCTTGGTTTTACGAGCTTCGACACGTTCTGCAATTAACTGCTCAATTTCATCATCCAGCAGCTCTTCTTTTGGTTCCGAATATATGCGAAGTACATTATTCATCGAATGAAAGGTATGCAGCACCGCCTGCAATTCTGCCTGATTGACCACGTCACGCTGCAACAAATGGTTGGCTTCGCTAACCCATTCGAATACAGCAGTAATCGCATCAGGCGTATTGAAATCATCATCCATTTTTTCGACAAACTGCTGCAAAATTTCGTCAAGCTTCGTTTGCAACTCGGTCGATACTTCTTCATTACCCTTCAACGCATTAGCTAAACGATGCTGCACGTTGGCCACTGCATTGGCAATCCGCTCGACACTGTTCTCCGCCTGATTCATCGTCTCATAATTGTAGTTTAACGGATTCCGGTAATGCGTCGACAGCATAAAATAACGTAAAGCCTCGGGCTTGTGACGAACACGCAAATCTTTAACCAAAATACCATTACCGAGTGATTTCGACATTTTTTCATTATCAATGCGAATATATCCGTTATGCATCCAGTAACGAGCCAATGGCTTACCCGTGATCACCTCGGATTGTGCGCATTCGCATTCATGATGTGGGAATTGCAAATCTTGTCCGCCCCCGTGAATATCCAGCGTATCCCCCAGATAGTGGCGGGCCATGGCAGAGCATTCGATATGCCAGCCTGGGCGGCCGTCGCCCCAAGGACTTGACCAATAAATTTCTCCTGGCTTGGCAGCCTTCCAGAGTACAAAATCCTCGGCATTTTCCTTACGTTCATCCACATGAATGCGAATCCCAAACTGAAGCTCCTCCAGATTCTGACCCGACAACTGACCGTAGCATTTGAATTTTTTCGTCCTATAGAACACATCGCCATCATTCTCATAGGCATATCCTTTATCTACCAGTTCCTTGATAAAATCAATAATCAGATCCATACTCTCGGTTACACGTGGATTCATAGTGGCGGCAGGGACATTCAATCCTGTCAGATCCTCATGGTAGGCTGCAATAAATTTCTCGGCAACTGCCGGAACATCCATATCAAGTTCCCTAGCTTTGCGGATCAGCTTATCATCGACATCCGTAAAATTCACCACATAGTTCACATCATAGCCCAAATACTCCAGGTAGCTGCGCACCACGTCAAACACAATTACAGGTCTTGCATTACCAATATGAATGTAATCATACACGGTAGGTCCGCATACATACATTTTAACCTTTCCAGACTCCAGTGGAACAAAAGGCTCTCGGCTCCTCGACATCGTATTATAAATTTGAAGCGGCATCGTTATATTCCTCCCTCATGAAAATTATCCTTGTAGTTTATTCTCTTGAGTCACCTGATGTTTCTTATCAGATTGCTCATCCTTCAAATCAGACAATTCTGCACGTAATCGTTCGATTTCCAATTGAAGCTCCCGCATAGAATCCACAACCGGATCAGGCAGTTGGTGACTAAGTCGGTCTGGACGTCTGCCATCCTGTCTGACCACTCGCCCCGGAATCCCCACCACCGTACTGTTTGGCGGAACCTCTTTAAGTACAACCGAGTTGGAGCCAATGTTGGACTGCGCCCCAATTGTAAAAGAGCCCAATATCTTTGCGCCGGAGCCTATAACAACATTATTCCCAATGGTGGGATGGCGCTTCCCCTTCTCTTTCCCCGTCCCTCCAAGAGTGACCCCCTGGTATAACACAACATCGTCGCCGATCTCACAGGTTTCACCAATGACCACTCCCATACCATGGTCAATGAACAGTCGATCTCCGATACGAGCGCCGGGGTGAATTTCAATCCCTGTCATAAACCGCGATACCTGAGATATAACACGGGCTAGAGTACACCACTTTCGCAAATAAAACCAATGTGCGATTCGGTGTGCCCAAAGGGCATGAACGCCGGAATACGTAAAAACAACCTCCAGCTTACTCCGGGCGGCCGGATCATTATCCAAAACAGTTTGAATGTCGGATTTGATATGTCTGAACATGTCGCCCTCCTATTTCCCCCATTTCCTTGCCGCATCTTCACACAACTCCATATTTCGCCAATTTTCACATTCGTCAGCACACTTCGACATTTTCCACCTTTAACGAGCTTGAGTCTGAAAAAAATGAAAAAGCGCCTCCGCAGCCTAAGCTGCAGAGACGCATGAACGTGGTCCCACTCTGCTTCAGGCACACCTGCTGCATATAAGCAGAGAAGCCCGTCTTTGGCGTCCGGTAACGAGAACGATTCGGCACACCCTTGCCATATCAGCAGTCGACGCTAATTAGGGTTCGGGCGCACGGCTCCCAGGTGCATTTCCTCCGCAGGTCATCTGGACGGCTTCCAGCCCCGGGGTTCCCCTCGGCCGTCCTCTCTGGCAAATGCCCTTATGCAGTGTACTTCTCCTGTTCTCAGCCTTTACACGCAAATATCAATCCGTATCAATGGAGTCATTATAGCGAAAAGACAACAAATTGACAAGAAATATCAGCCTTTAATTTGTGCCCTGAGACGGTCCAGTACCTTGTCACGTCCGAGCAAAAAGATCGTTTCATTCAAATCTCGTCCATGAGTTTGACCTGTAAGGGCCACACGAATCGGCATAAACAACTGTTTCCCTTTAAAGCCGGTTTCCTTTTGAACTTCCTTGATCAGCTTGGCCATTTGTGGAGCCGTAAATTCCTCACTCGCTTCCACCTTGCCAGCAAAAGCTTTAAGCACCTCAGGAACCTGCTCTTCAGCCAGCACAGCCGCAGCTTCCGTATCAAGCTCCAGATGCGAACGGAAAAACAACTCAGACAAAGCCACAATGTCGGACGCAGAGTTCATTTGTTCCTGATACAAGCGAACAAGAGCCTTGGCCCAGTCCTGCTGCTCCGCAGATAATTCATTCGGTAACAGCCCCGCTGCTTGCAAATGAGGAATCGCCATGCTGGCAATCCGCTCAGGATCGGCTTTTTTAATATAATGATTGTTCAGGTAAGCCAGCTTGTTGGTATCAAAGACAGCCGGACTTTTGGACAAACGGTTGGGATCAAAAATCGAAATCAATTGCTCCCGGTCATAAATTTCTTCTTCGCCTTCCGGGGACCAACCCAACAGCGCAATAAAATTGAATATAGCTTCTGGCAAGTAGCCCAACTTGTCGTACTGCTCCATAAACTGAATAATGGACTCGTTGCGTTTGCTAAGCTTTTTGTGATCATCGCCCACGATCAGTGTCATATGACCAAAGATTGGAGGCTCCCAGCCAAGCGCTTCAAAGATCATCAATTGTCGCGGTGTATTGGAGACATGATCCTCGCCTCGCAGCACATGCGATATTTTCATCAAATGATCGTCCACCGCCACTGCAAAGTTATATGTCGGAATACCATCTTTTTTGACGATAACAAAATCGCCGCTTTCCTTCGAATTGAACGTGATTTGGCCTTTGACCATATCATTAAACGTATATTCGCGATCTTCTGGTACGCGAAAACGGATACTTGGTACACGACCCTCCGCTTCGAATGCCTGACACTGTTCCTCCGTCAGATCACGGTGTTTCCCGGAGTAGCGTGGTGTCTCCCCACGTTCCGTCTGTTCTTCACGTTCGCGTTCCAGTTCTTCTTCGGTACAGTAGCAGCGGTAAGCCAAGCTACGATCCAGCAGATCCTGCCAATACGTTTTGTATATATCCAGGCGCTCGGTCTGACGATAAGGTCCATACTCTCCCCCGACATCCACGCTTTCATCCCAATCCATACCCAGCCATTTCAGATATTTAAGCTGGCTTTCTTCCCCACCTGCAATGTTACGCTTCACATCTGTATCTTCAATACGGATAATAAACTTGCCACCTTGGTTCCGAGCATACAAATAATTAAATAATGCCGTTCTGGCATTTCCAATATGCAGATGCCCTGTTGGGCTTGGGGCATAACGTACACGAACTACCGTGTTCATACAATCTCCTCCAAATCTAAGTTCTCAAGATGATAGCATACCCTTTACAAGACAGACAACCGATTGAGCCGCGATTCCTTCACCCCGCCCGGCAAAGCCAAGCTGCTCCGTCGTAGTTGCCTTGACGTTCACTTGGGAAGGTTCCTCTGCTTCCAGCGCACGAGCGATAACTTCATTCATCTGCGGGATATAAGATGCCATTTTGGGCTTTTGCGCAATAATCGTAGAATCAATATTCCCCAAGCGGTATCCCCGCTCTTTGGCCAAACTCCATACATGCTCCAGCAGCTTGAGACTGTCGGCATCCTTGAATTCCGGATCGTTATCCGGAAAGTGCTTCCCGATGTCACCCAGACCGAGCGCGCCCAGAATGGCGTCGCTAACCGCATGCAACAGCACGTCAGCATCGGAATGACCCAGTAATCCCTTTTCATAAGGAATATTTACGCCTCCGATAATGCACGGCCTTCCTTCCACCAACTGATGAACGTCAAACCCTTGTCCCACTCTGATCATCTGATATCCTCTCCCTCTGTATCTACCCATAACTCCGCCATATCCAGGTCCTCAGGCGTGGTAATTTTGATATTTTTATAGCTGCCCTGAACGACAGTGACTGGAATACCTAATCGCTCCACCAGCATCGAATCGTCTGTCCCCAAAACTCCTGCCTGCTCCGCTTCCTCGTAAGCTCGCAGCAGATCGGAAAGACGAAAAGTCTGTGGCGTTTGAATGCTCCACAGACTTCGGCGATCCGGCGTTGCTGTAATGATACCATCCCCGTTCACTTGCTTGACTGTATCCTTTACAGGCACCGCCGCTACAGAAGCACCGGTACGCATAGCTGTTTCCAGACATGAACGTACAAGCTCAGGCTGAATGAGTGGGCGCACACCATCATGCACCATCACCCAATCTGCTTGCAGATGCCTAAGACCGCGATATACGGAATGCTGACGTTCACGGCCTCCAGCCACCACCTGCACGTCCTTGCCGATTCGGTATTGACGAATCCATTCTTGACAGCGCTCGACATCCTCTGCCCCCGTCACCATCACCATTTCATTCACTTCGGGCATGGCTGCGAATATCTCAAGTGTATGTATGAAGATGGGCTTGTCCCGCAAAAGCAAAAACTGCTTGCTTTCCGGCGTTCCCATACGGGAGCCGCGCCCAGCCGCCACAATGACGACTCCTACCCGATTGTTCATTGAAATGACTCCTGCCTTGATCGCACTTGGACGATCCGTATGATTACACATCTACTTCATCATACCGCGTTTATTGAGCTTTTTCCAATAATTTCGGTTTGGCAAAAATCATACGGCCCGCAGAGGTCTGAAGTACACTCGTAACCAACACCTCCATCAGAGAACCGATGTAGTCACGACCGCCTTCCACAACGATCATTGTACCATCATCCAGATAGGCCACACCTTGCCCATGCTCCTTACCATCTTTGATAATCTGCACCATAATTTCCTCACCGGGCAGCACTACAGGCTTCACTGCATTTGCCAGGTCATTAATATTCAGTACCGATACACCTTGAAGCTCACACACCTTATTCAGGTTAAAATCGTTCGTTACCACCTTACCCTGTAGCACCTTTGCCAGCTTGACCAATTTGCTGTCGACCTCTGAAATCTCCTCAAAATCGCCTTCGTAAATCAATACATTTACATCCAACTCTTTTTGGATTTTATTCAAAATATCCAGACCTCGCCGCCCGCGGTTACGCTTGAGCAAATCCGACGAATCTGCAATATGCTGAAGCTCCTCCAGCACAAATTCGGGAATAACAATCGTTCCTTCGATAAAACCAGTCTTGCAAATATCCGCAATACGCCCGTCTATAATAACACTGGTGTCCAAAATTTTATGTTCCTCCAGCTTGCGTTCTTCCACGCCCGTACCTCGACCAAAAAAACCCGAACTCCAAAATGAGGACAGCTCGTCCCGCTTTTCCAGTCCGACCATCAATCCCACATATCCGCATACGATGGTAACGGCCGTTTGAATCAGTTGACCTGGTGCCCCCAGCCATGACAAGAGCGGGTAAACCGCTAAGGAAAGGATCAAGCCCACCGCTAATCCAATCGCACCTGCCATCATCTCGTTCATCGGAATCCGTACCAAACCTTCGATTCCCTGTTGTAATCGATTGGCCACAGCTGTTCCGGCAAGTGAGCATCCAGCCATAAACAACACAGCTCCCGCAACCATCCAAACAGCCATTCCCATTAAAGAACCATCACTCAACCAATCGGGCAACCATGATACGATACCTCCTACCCGATGGTATAACGTATAGCCGAACCACGCTCCGCACAAACCTGTAAAAGTTAAAATAGCCTTTCTCCACATCGAGTCTCTATACCTCCTTTGTTTTCTGTTCATATACCCTGTATTTATTGGATATACACCACTTTCCTTACCAGTATGATCCAATTTTCACCCGACTAACCCTATGTATTTGATTTTTATGCATAAAAAAAGCATTTATTTCCCTGAATGATCCAAGGAAATAAATGCTTAATTGTTTTTTCGCTTAATACTAATGCTGTGAATGACGATATTGATCATCCTGTTCTTCCTGAGTGGAGCGTCCCCGACCGCGCCCACGTCTACGTGACAGCTTACGGATATTAAGTTTCATGCCATACAAAGCATACAGCACCAACGGTACGAAAATCAGCTTCGATAATTGATCCGGGAATTTAACCGCCAGTACAACGGCAACAACCACAACCCATGGAGCGATCCAGATCGCTTTCTTTGGAAGACCCACTTTTTTTAAGTTCGGATATTTCATTGAGCTGACCATCAAATAAGAGACGAGCAACATTGCAATCGACATGTATAACAGGGAAATATCGTTATGGAATAAGGACAAAGTGGCTAACACACCACCTGCTGCCGGAATCGGCAAGCCTGTAAAATAACCCGGTACACCGGGACGTACATTAAAACGAGCCAAACGTAACGCTCCGCACATCGGAAAAATAGCCGTAACCGTCCAGGCCAAAGCCGAGTTAGCATCATGAAAAGCAACCATGTACATAATAACTGCGGGAGCTACACCAAAAGATATCATATCTGATAAGGAGTCCAGTTCTTTACCGAATTCGCTCTGGGCATTCAACGCCCGGGCCACTCGTCCATCCAGTCCGTCCAACAGCATGGCGACAATAACCATAATAGCGGCAAGACTGTATTTTCCATCTACGGCCAATAAAATGGCGATCATTCCGAGAAACAAGTTACCCAAGGTAAACATGTTCGGAATTGACTTGGTAATCATCTCTTCACCTCAATATATGAATTGTTCCATTATAATCCTTTCACTGTATTACATTTACATCTGTCTGTCAATGAAAACCTGTTCCTGCAATCGTTTGAGTCCCTCTTTAATGGTACGTGCACGGACTTCTCCAATGCCATCCACTTCATCCAGTTCTTCAATCGTCGCTGTCATGACATGCGGAAACCGTCCAAACCGCTCCACCAGATTATGAATAATTACATTCGGTAGACGCGGTATTTTGTTCAGCACCCGATAGCCGCGCGCCACGATATATTCTTCTGATGTCGCAGCCGAAGACGGGTAACCCAGCAAACGCACAATATGATTCACATCCAGTAGCTCGTCGTCCGTGGAACGCTTGAGCCCCAAAATAATTCCACGGATTTTCTCATCGCTATCGTCTTTGGCATAATCCTTATACAGCAGCCAAGCCTCTTCCTCAATATTACTGACAAGCTCATCCATCTGCATGCTAATCAAACGGCCCTCATTCCCAAGCTCGTTGATAAATCGTTTGATTTCCATTTTGATGCGCAACACCATTTCAATCCGTTGGATCACATTTACGACCTCGGGCATAGTCACCAACTCTTCAAATTCAGATGCCGTCAAATTCGTTGAGGCTTGCCCCAACACGGATCTATACTTTTCCAGCGTCTGAATGGCCTGATTAGCTTTCGTTAAAATAACCCCGATTTCCTTGAGCGCATATCGCAACGTTCCCTGGTATAACGTAATAATATTACGCCGCTGAGAAATGGACACGACCAACTTGCCAGTTTGCTTGGCAACCCGCTCCGCTGTCCGGTGCCGAATTCCCGTTTCAATTGATGAGATGGAAGAGTCGGGAATCAGTTGCGTATTTGCGTATAATATCCGTTTCAGATCCTCACTCAGTATGATTGCGCCGTCCATCTTAGCCAGTTCATACAAATAGTTCGGCGAAAAATCACAGTTAATCGAGAAGCCGCCGTCCACGACCTCCATTACCTCCGGGCTATAGCCAACGACCAGAAGAGCGCCCGTTTTGGCGCGCAACACGTTTTCCAGTCCGTCGCGAAAGGGAGTTCCCGGTGCCACAAGCCGCAGCAAATCATTCATTTTATCCAGTTGGCTCGCTTCTTTCATTCTCATTGCCCCCTAATCTAATGCGGCTGCCAATGCATCTGCCACCGTTCCTACTCCTACAATTTGTATCCCTTTCGGATGCGTCCAGCCCTTCAGACTCTTCTCCGGCATAATCACCCGTTTAAAACCCAACTTCTCCGCTTCCCGCACACGCTGCTCCGCTCTGGATACAGCACGCACCTCACCCGTCAGCCCCACCTCGCCAAAAATCACATCGTACGGCTTGGTAGGCGCATCTCGAAAACTGGAAGCAATACTCACCGCAATTGCCAGGTCCACCGCTGGTTCATCCAGCTTTACGCCTCCGGCCACATTTAGATACGCATCCTGATTTTGCAAAAACATGCCCATCCGCTTTTCCAACACGGCTATAATCAATCCCATTCGATGATGGTCAACCCCTGTACCCATTCGGCGTGGAGAAGGAAAATGCGTGGTCGCAATCAGCGCCTGTAGCTCAACCAATACAGGTCGTGTTCCTTCCATACTGGCGACAACAGTCGAACCAGCCACCCCCAGCGGTCGTTCGGACAGAAACAGCTCCGAAGGATTCGACACCTCACGCAAGCCGCTTTCAGCCATTTCAAAAATACCAATTTCATTCGTAGAACCAAAGCGGTTTTTAACTGCACGCAATAGCCGATACGTATGGTGACGCTCTCCTTCAAAATAAAGCACGCAATCGACCATATGTTCCAACAGACGCGGGCCTGCAATGGCCCCTTCCTTGGTCACATGTCCTACCAGCACCGTTGCAATACCTAATCCCTTGGCAATCCGCATAAAACGTGAAGTACACTCCCGCACCTGTGCTACACTCCCCGGCGCACTCGTTACCTCAGGTAAATATACAGTCTGGATAGAGTCAATCACCAGAAACTCCGGTTTCAAGCTGTCCACCGCTTCTTCAATCGTCTCCAAATTCGTCTCACATAATACGTATAGGTTGGGAGACAAGGCACCTAGACGGTCTGCACGCAGCTTCGTCTGACGGACTGATTCCTCACCTGACACATACAGCACCTTTAAACCGGTTAAGGCCAGCTCATTCGATGTCTGTAGCATAAGCGTAGATTTTCCAATCCCTGGATCACCGCCCACCAGAACCAGTGAACCTGGCACCACGCCTCCCCCGAGCACGCGATTCAATTCGCCAATACCCGTCAAAATTCGCGCTTCTTTGCCACTCTCCACCTCGATAATAGGGAGCGGTTTATCTTTTGTGCTATGAGTAAGAAGGGAAGAACCCATTCCTTGAGTTTTTACAACGCTTTCCGTTTCCTCCACCATGGAATTCCATGCCTGGCATCCGGGACATTTTCCATACCATTTGGGCGATTCATAACCGCACTCCGTACAGGAAAATTTAGTTTTCACTTTAGCCATACTTTGCTCCTTGGCTCCTTATTTGACAACGATCAATGTCGGATTATCTTCACACAGCTCGGAAAGAGCTGTAACAATAAAAGTTTACCATTGAAGCTTGGCGGACGTAAAGCGGTATCACAAACTTTTCCAAAGCTCTTATCCGACCTCTCCACAGTACTTATACACAAAAAGGGTGCCCTCGCCATAGCTTTTCAGCCTGCGTGACACCCTTTCGGACCTCTTTTATTGTGTTAACCTAGCATACCTCTGTCTTTTTTGGGCAAAAGCCGATGATTATCGTTAACTTTTATGGCCTGCTCATGACTTCGCGGATACGTTATCCTTTTTCGTAACGCTCAATGCACCGTTCTCCTCATCAATAAAGAGAGAATCACCTTTAGTGATATTACCCGACAGCAACTCCTCGGACAGACGGTCCTCGATATGCTTCTGGATTGCACGACGCAATGGACGCGCACCATACGCCGGATCAAAGCCTTCCTTCGCAAGGAATGCCTTAGCCTTGTCTGTCAATTCAAAGTCCACCCCATACTCATTCAGACGCTTACGCAGCTCTTCGGACATGAGGGACACGATTTCGGCAATGTGTTTTTCTTCGAGAGAATGGAAAACGATAATTTCATCAATCCGGTTCAAGAACTCGGGACGGAAGCTTTTCTTCAGTTCATCCATCACTTTGCCCTTCATGTTATCATAATCCGCTCCAGCGTCCACAACAGCTGTAAAACCGAGCGTGGAGTTACGTTTGATCGCCTGTGCACCCACATTGGATGTAAGGATGATGAGTGTGTTGCGGAAATCGACAACACGACCTTTGGAATCCGTCAGACGTCCGTCTTCCAGCACTTGGAGAAGAATGTTGAACACTTCTGGATGTGCTTTTTCAATCTCATCCAGCAGTACGACGGAGTAAGGTTTACGACGTACCTTCTCAGTCAATTGGCCGCCTTCTTCATATCCAACATATCCTGGAGGCGCTCCTACCAGACGGGACGTGGAATGCTTCTCCATGTATTCGGACATATCGATTCGGATAACCGCATTTTCATCTCCGAACATGGATTCAGCCAACGCGCGTGCCAGCTCAGTTTTACCAACCCCGGTTGGACCGAGGAAAATAAAGGAGCCGATTGGACGTTTCGGATCTTTCAGTCCGGCACGTGCCCGACGAATAGCGCGGCTAACTGCCTTAACTGCTTCATCCTGCCCAATGACCCGCTCATGCAGCAATTCTTCCATGTTCAACAAGCGATGCGTTTCTTCCTCTTTCAGCTTGCTAACCGGAACACCTGTCCAGATCGCAACGACCTGAGCAATATCCTCTGGTGTTACTTCGGAATCTGTACGTCCCTGTTGCTCTTTCCATTGGTTTTTCGTAACATCCAACTCTTCACGAATTTTCTGCTCTGTATCACGCAATGCAGCCGCCTTTTCGAACTCTTGGCTTTGTACTGCCGAATCCTTTTCCTTACGGATATCTTCCAGACGGTTTTCCAGCTGTTTCAGGTTTGGCGGTACCGTATAGGAATTCAGCCTTACCTTGGAACCTGCTTCATCAATAAGGTCAATTGCTTTATCCGGCAGGAAGCGGTCGGTGATATAACGATCTGACAATTTTACTGCCGCTTCAATGGCTTCATCCGTAATTTTCACGCGGTGATGCGCTTCATAACGATCACGCAGGCCATACAAGATTTGAATAGCTTCTTCTGGAGAAGGCTGATCTACCGTAATCGGCTGGAAGCGACGTTCCAAAGCAGCATCCTTCTCAATATATTTGCGGTATTCGTCCAGTGTTGTCGCACCGATGCATTGCAGCTCGCCACGTGCCAAAGCAGGCTTTAAAATGTTGGAGGCATCAATGGCACCTTCAGCTCCACCAGCACCAATCAGCGTATGCAGCTCATCAATGAACAATACGATGTTTCCTGCTTGACGAATCTCGTCCATAATCTTTTTCAAACGATCCTCAAATTCACCACGATATTTAGTGCCTGCTACCACAGAGCCCATATCGAGTGTCATTACGCGCTTGTCGCGCAACGTTTCGGGAATCTCATTGGCAATAATTTTTTGCGCCAATCCTTCGGCAATTGCTGTTTTACCTACTCCTGGCTCACCGATCAGCACCGGATTGTTCTTTGTACGGCGGCTGAGCACCTGAATTACACGTTCAATTTCCTTACTGCGCCCAATGACAGGGTCCAGGTTGTTTTCCTTCGCAGATGCCGTCAAATCACGTGCCAAGCTGTCCAGCGTTGGTGTGCTGACATTAGCTGGAGCACCATGATGGCTGGAAACAGCCTCACTGCTGCCGAGCAATTGAAGGACTTGCTGACGAGCTTTATTCAGGCTGATACCCAGGTTATTCAGTACACGGGCTGCTACACCTTCCCCTTCACGTATAAGACCAAGCAAAATATGCTCCGTACCTACATAGGTATGGCCCAGCTTACGAGCTTCATCCATAGACAGCTCGATGACCTTTTTGGCGCGTGGAGTATAGGCAATGTTCGTCGGTTGTTCTTGACCGCGTCCAATCAGCGTTTCCACTTCATCCTGAATTTTTTCCAGTCCCAGTCCTAAACCAACCAAGGCTTTCGCTGCAATTCCTTCACCTTCACGAATGAGGCCAAGCAAAATGTGCTCTGTGCCAATGTTGTTGTGTCCCAATCGAACAGCTTCTTCCTGAGCCAAGGCAAGCACTTTTTGTGCGCGTTCCGTAAATCTTCCAAACATCATATATCCTGCACCTCCACAGTGTGTATTTCAGATCATTCTATATATTAAAGGGTTGTGCCTAATTTTTGCCGGATCAGCTTCGCCCGGTACATATCGCGCTCATCGGTGTTCATTTTATCACCAAAGCTTTTTTGCAGAAATCCGGGTTGCGTCATCACATTCAGCTCATTCATCGCTGAGGTGGATGGACGCTCCAAAATCCCCAAGTCCACGCCAAGACGTACATCAGACAACCGCTGTGCGGCCTCCTTGGATTCAAGTACCGCTGCATATGACAAAATACCGAATGAACGCATCACCCGATCTGTAATCCGCAGTATGGACTCATCCATCAGTCGTTCCCTGGCGGAACGTTCATGCTCTATAATTTGCAGTACAACGCCATGCAGATTTTCGATAATTTCCGCTTCGGTCTGTCCCAGTGTAATCTGATTGGATACCTGAAACAGATTGCCGACCGCTTCGCTTCCTTCACCATAAATACCGCGAACGGTAAGACCTACCTGTGATACAGCGGATAAAATTCGATTAATCTGATGAGTCATAACCAATGCGGGCAGATGCATCATCACCGAAGCTCTCATCCCTGTGCCAACATTTGTCGGACAACTGGTCAGAAAGCCTCTACGATCATCAAATGCATAATCGACATGCGCCTCAAATGCATCATCAATAACCGTAGCACGTTCCCAAGCTTCTCTAACCTGACATCCCGGATATAAGCACTGGATACGCAGATGATCCTCCTCGTTTATCATAACACTAACCGATTCATCATCGCTAATCAAAACAGCGCCGTTACGAGATTCGTTCGCCAAATTAGGGCTAATCAAATGCTTCTCAACCAGTACCTGCTTGTCGATCTCATCCAACTCGGATATTTTCAGGGTATGAAAGGTACCAAAGCGGCCTAAATCATCATACTGAAGGATATCCGTCAAGCGTTGAAGTGCTTCTTCCGACTGCTGGTTGGTAGCAAGTATCGGAAAAGGCAGATGCTGCAAGTTACGCGCAATTCTCACCCGGCTGCTAATGACAATCTCCGAATCCGCAGCTTCACCACGCATCCAATCACTTAGCGGCTTTTCCGTAAATCGGATATTGGGCATTACGCATTCCCTCCTACTCTTCACAAACTTTACTCTTCAGTTATTTCTTTTTCAAGCTTTCTGATTTGATCCCTAAGCTCAGCGGCAGACTCGAATTCTTCCTGTACAATATGCTGTTGCATCTCTTTTTTCAGATCATCAATTTGCCGTTTAACCTTCAATCGGCCTCCGGTGCGAACCGGAACCTTGCCCACATGGCTCGTACTGCCATGCACACGCTTGAACAAAGGGTCAAGGCGGCTATCAAAATATTGGTAGCACGACGGACACCCAAAGCGCCCCAGCTTACTGAACTGTGCATAAGTCATACCGCAATCCTTGCATTGCAGATTTTGCGGACCGCTATGGCCTGGCGACTGGCTCTTTGTGCTGGATTCAAAATCCAGCATACCCGACAACAAGCTATGAATTGAAAAGCCGTTAGGTGTACCAGGGATCATCTCCCCTTTTTCCTTCGCACACGTCTCACAAATATGAAACTCTGTCTTTTCGCCATTCACAATTTTGGTGAAATGCAAAGTTGCCAGCCGTATATTACATTCTTGGCACAGCATAAAAGCACCTCCTTCAGCGTCGGGATTTTTACAAATCCCTACATCTAAATCTTAAATCACACGCTATCTGGCCACCAGCAACGAAATTAGCATAGCCTTAAGCAACCTTGCCCGTAGCTGGTCACGATAGGGAAGTTTCAGCAATAATGTGTCCCTTGATAAAGCAGCCTTCATTAAACTAGCTTCCCTTTTACTTAAAAATTGTGCTTCTTCCAGCTGATAAATCAGCCCTTCCGCTGCCGATTGGCTAATTTCCTCTCCAATGCTTTGATGGAGATGTGTATGAATCGCATGTTGAGCAGGCAGTTGAATTCGCTGAATGCGAATGTAACCCCCACCACCGCGTTTGCTTTCCACCACATAGCCTTTTTCCAGCGTAAAACGGGTACTGATTACATAATTAATTTGCGACGGCACGCAGGAAAAGCGGTCAGCCAAATCATTGCGCTGAATTTCCACTAAACCTTTGGGACTTTCCAGCAATATGCTCTTCAAATATTGTTCAATAATATCGGAAACATTGCGCATTTCATCATCCTCCACTAACGGAAACGCAAATATTCAGTACATTTCACGCTCCACAGAGTCCGCCGTATATTGAACTTAACCAAACGGTAAAGTCACGAATCTAAGCCAGTATTGAGGCCAATTAGCCCTCCTACCTCACTTAAAAACACCCGTTTAGTTTCTAGTGTGACCTTTATTCGTAATAAATCATACACCTACCCTCATGCTCATGAGATTACAGTGACGTTTATCTACAAATCAGGTCTGTCTTTGCATGCTGTGTTAGGGTCAATGTATTGCATACGGCTAAAAACTCAGCGTATTCACACCAATCAAAAGAAGCGTGATAGGCTCCATTGACTTTGACTTTCTTTGACTATATTCACATTATAGCACAAAATATATTTTTGCCAAGGGGTCAATATCATTTTCCGCAATCTAATTATGTTTTATACAATACAAGAAAAACTCTTCCCTTTACGGAAAGAGTTCTGAAAAAATGTCGTTAAAATCATCCACACCTCATGCAAGGTATTTAAGACAGACTTCCTAAAAAATGAAGGCTCAAGAACATTTAAGAGCATTACCAATTAGAAAAAATCCAGCAGGAGTGTTTGTTTTACCGGTATTACACGTTCTAATGCAGACACAGACTCACCGCGCCCTGTAATACGACTCCACTTATGCAGATCATCAGGCCGCTGATAGCCAAGCATCAGGGTGGTCAGCGACTGGATTCCCACACTCAAGTCAGCTTCTATGCCGTCCTCAGAAGAACTGCTTGAATCCACTCTGTCCAAATGTCCTTGCCCTTCCGCGTTGACCGTTAATGTCCATATTCCTTCATTCCATGGAGCATAATGGTCTGTCAGATGTAAGGTCAAACGTGTTTCCTCTCCAATGGCCTCAAAAGGATATTTCTCCACAAAAGCAGCTGCATCAACAATACGGCCCATAAAATAAGGCACTGTTTCCTGCTGAATTCGTGGATCATCTAGCAGAAATGGCAGATTGTCATCGGCCGGAATGTAAATGAATTTACCCTGGGTTACCATCGAATCATGATTTGCAAAATACGTCCACAACGCCCGCCGTGCCGTCTCATTAAGATATACCAGTTCGTCGCAATTCAGCTGCTTATCTTCAATTTTGTAGAGTGCATATCCCTGAGGATTTCCTGCTTCAGAGTAATACACTGCGGTCCGGTAGTTCTTATTTAATGTCCGCTCTTGCCACCATTCCTTATCTCGTACCAGCGTACCATTATAACGCGAAGCATATGCTTGATACACATGGTCCAGCTCAGAAATATCTTTCACATCCCGTTTGACCGTACCTTCGGTTTTAAGCTTGGCAGGAAATTTATCAATCGGAATAATATACTTTTTGTATTCTATATACGTTTCCCACCCAAATTTACGGTAGAAGGCAAAGGAAAAA
The DNA here is from genome assembly GCF_050467685.1 of Paenibacillus sp. NRS-1782. Lineage (NCBI taxonomy): Bacteria > Bacillati > Bacillota > Bacilli > Caryophanales > Paenibacillaceae > Paenibacillus > Paenibacillus sp. NRS-1782. Next base: position 726 of record NZ_JBITPH010000036.1, on the reverse strand, counting down.
GGGTGTAGAAAAGAAAGGCTCTGTCCCGCGACCTTCATCTCTTCAAGCACATGCGTTAAAAGGCGTGAAACCAGACCACCGCGTCGCTTTTCCGGCCATGTTGCCACACCAGCAATACCCCCCATGTCAAAAACCTGACCTTGTATGTATACCTGTAACGGTAGCACAGTCAGCTTCGCGTTCAATTCATTTCCACCAAATATCCCCCATGTTTGTTCTGGTTTGAATTTCTTCTTCGATTTCTCTAGATCCTCGGGGGATAATGTAAACTGAAAAGCATACTGAGATAACTCTATAGCAGCTTCAAATTCCTCACGTTGTAATTGTCTGATTTCCATAACTTCGTCACCTCGCTCGTATACTTGGACTTCCTCGAAAAGATCACACCCTTAGAGTGTCGCAAAGCCTTCGTTCTCTGTCAACCTTAGGAACAGATGTTATAGTAAAAACACAAAAAAATAACCACAATCTAAAAGAGATCATGGTTATTTTGACTTTTGCTTGGCGACGTCCTACTCTCCCAGGACCCTGCGGTCCAAGTACCATCGGCGCTGGAGGGCTTAACGGTCGTGTTCGGGATGGGTACGTGTGGAACCCCTCCGCTATCGCCACCAAACATGAATTTACATCGTAAATTCTTCCGTACGGGTATTCAATTCATCACTAATTGTGTGAATGAATATCCATGCGCTTGTCGTATGTATCTTCTACATACCTTCAAGGTTA
>NZ_JBITPH010000035.1:0-43846 GCF_050467685.1 Paenibacillus sp. NRS-1782 | reverse complement strand
TAAATCTGATGCTGTACTAGTACCTAGTACGTAGCCGCTTCCATATGGTTTCAATTTTCTTGGCCGTGTATTCCATTTCCTCCATAGTATTACCCAAACCGAAGCTAAAGCGAATCGCTGAATTCAAAACATCTTTAGGAAGATCCATCGCCTGCAACACATGCGACAATTCCAAAGACCCGGAAGTACAAGCTGAACCGCTGGCCGCTGCAATTCCTTCCATATCCAGATTCATCAGCATCGTCTCCGTACCGATATCCGGAAAGCTAAGATTTAGCACATTCGGTAAAAAATGCTTAGGGTCGCCGTTGATTACAAAAGCGTCTTTCCCCAAAGTGTTTTCCAGTGCTTTCAGCAGAGTTTGACGAAGAGTCATATCGTACGCCCAACGTTCCTCTATAGAGGTGTTAGCCAGAGTTGCTGCTTTAGCTAAGCCTGCAATCCCGGCAACGTTTTCTGTACCAGCACGACGTTTTTTCTCCTGAAGTCCCCCGTGCATCAAAGGCTGGATACGTGTACCCTGACGGATATACAAAGCTCCAACGCCTTGCGGGCCGTTAATTTTATGACCGGATACACTAAGTAAATCAACCGAAAGAATATGGAGGTCTATCTGTATATGACCGTAAGCTTGAACCGCATCTACATGGAATACAATAGCATGTTCTCCCGCAATCTGTCCCACTTCTTGGATCGGCTGAATTACGCCTACCTCATTGTTGGCATGCATCATGCTGATCAAAAAAGTGTCCGGCCGGATCGCAGCCTCTATGTCGGCTGGATTGACGCGCCCAAAGCTGTTGACTGGCACATAGGTCACTTCATAACCCGCTTTTTCGAGTTCAGCGCAAGCATGAAGCACCGCATGATGCTCAATGGTTGTCGTAATGATATGGCCGGAAGTGCGGCCATCTGCCGTAGCCATCCCGAACAGGGCCAGATTATCGCTTTCTGTCCCTCCGCTTGTAAATATGATCTCTTCGGGCTTGCAGCCCAAAGAGGCCGCAACGGCATCCCGCGCTGCGCTGACGGTGCGCTTGGCATCCCGGCCGAAGGCATGAACGCTTGAAGCGTTACCGAATTGGCCGGTCATGATGTCCATTATAGTCTGCGCAACCTCAGGATGCATAGGAGTCGATGCGGCATGATCCAGATAAATTCTGTTCATGTTAATCCACCTCAAATGTAGAACATATAGTTATCCAATTCATCATGTTCCTGGTATGTGATCAAGTCCTTGAGCGTAGTGGAATCCAGTACTTCTGCAATACTGTCACGAATCCGTAGCCATAGCTGGCGCTTCGCCGGATCGTCCTCTTCAGTGAAATCTACCGGAGAAATCGGACCCTCCAATACACGAATAATGTCTCCTGCCGTTACCCCTGCCGGTTCACCCGCCAGAATATAACCGCCGTAAGCACCACGGATACTTTTTACCAAACCTGCATTGCGCAAAGGCGCAATAAGCTGCTCCAGATAATGCTCGGAGAGCTGATTCTTCTCGGCTATACTTTTCAAAGACGTCGGACCTTCGCCAAACCTGGCTGCAAGTTCCATCATAATCGTCAGACCGTAGCGGCCTTTTGTTGATATTTTCAATTGTGCCACCTCACTTATAGTAACAATTCCGTTAAACACGCGGAATAACTGGTGTTATAAACCTCTCTATTCCGATCTTAACCCTCAGCTTATGTTAACATATTAGGGCAGGTAAAGGGAAATATTACGGTAACAATCTTAAAAAAAGTTGTTTTCGGACCATTTGGAACGGCTTTGGCCCATTTTATAGAACTTTCCCCCATCGTTCTCCGTGTCGTTGGATCGCACAGCCATCGTAACTTATTATCGTTTATGTTATAGTAGGAGGGTTCTACAACAATATTAAGAGAATTGGGTGATGACCATGGCTAAAGCCAATCATGAAACCCGTGTCGTCGTCGGCATGTCCGGGGGCGTCGACTCATCCGTTACCGCGCTGCTGCTAAAGGAGCAGGGCTATGACGTAATCGGCATCTTCATGAAAAACTGGGATGACACGGATGAATTTGGCCGTTGTACGGCTGAGGAGGATGCGGAGGATGTACGCCGTGTCTGTGAGCAGATCGACATTCCTTACTATACCGTCAATTTTGAAAAAGAATACTTCGATAAAGTATTCTCGTATTTTCTTGATGAATATAAGGCTGGACGTACTCCAAACCCGGATGTCATGTGCAACCGTGAAATTAAATTTGGCGAATTTCTCAATAAAGCGCTGGATTTGGGCGCGGATTATGTTGCTACAGGACATTACGCCCGGGTTGTGGAAGAAAACGGCCGTTTTACCTTGCTGCGGGGCGTGGACAGCAACAAGGATCAGACCTACTTCCTGAATGCATTGAGCCAAAAGCAGTTGTCTCGGACTATGTTCCCTATCGGTCATTTGCCGAAACCGGAAGTCCGCAAAATTGCGGAAGCCGCAGGATTGTATACGGCCAAGAAGAAGGACAGCACTGGCGTATGCTTCATCGGCGAGCGTAATTTCAAGGAGTTTTTGAGCGGGTATCTGCCTGCTAAAGGCGGAGACATGGTGGATATCGCTACAGGTGAAGTCAAAGGACGCCATGATGGCCTGATGTACTATACACTCGGCCAACGGCAAGGCTTGGGCATAGGCGGCTCCGGTTCAGGCGAACCGTGGTTCGTAGCCGACAAGGATTTGGAAAAGAACATTTTGTATGTGGTACAGGGCGATCGTCACCACAGCTTGTATTCCACCAGTCTAATTGCAACCGACGTGAACTGGATTGAAGGCGCGGATACGCGTCCGTCCGGCGAATTCCGTTGTGCAGCCAAGTTCCGTTATCGCCAGCCTGATCAGCAAGTGACTTTGCAATGGCTTGAGGATGGAACCGTACACGTCGCATTCGACGTACATCAAAAAGCCATTACCCCTGGACAAGCCGTCGTATTTTACGATGGTGAACGGTGTCTGGGCGGCGGAACCATCGACAAGGTTGAAAAGCTCCAGCCTGAAACGGTTTAAAATAATCCCCGTTGATGTTGGCATAAATGTTTAAACAGGTGGTGTCCCTTCTATCTATGGAGGGACGCTTTTTTTATGAAAAGATGCTCTTTTCTCCATTTGGGTATATGATGTAGACAAGATATCTTACTTCAATTGAAAGGGAGCGTGCCTTTTATGTCTGATTCATTAGGAATGCTGACACCGGGTAAAAAAGTTTCTTTAAAAGAGTGGAACCCCAAGGATACTCAGGATATCAAAAATAAAGAAGAAATTCAGCAGGAAACAGATCAATTGAAGGAACGCTTCGCGGAATTACAAAGCAAATTATTTACGGAGAAAAAACAAGCCGTTTTGTTTGTATTTCAAGGTATGGATTGCAGCGGAAAAGATGGCGTCATCAAGCAGGTATTTTCCAATCTCAACCCGGCGGGAGTGACAGTCCACAGCTTTAAATCGCCTACAGCCGAAGAATTAAGTCACGATTTCCTGTGGCGTGCCCACAGCGTAGCCCCGGGACGTGGATATATCGCGGCATTCAACCGCTCTTATTATGAGGATGTACTGATTACACGTGTTCACAGTCAGGTATCCGACAAGCAGGCCAAACGAAATATTAAACACATCAAACATTTTGAACAATTGCTGCTGGATAGCAATGTTAAGGTCGTCAAAATCTTTTTACATATTTCAAAGCAATTCCAGTTGGAGAAGCTGATCGACCGTATTGAAAAGCCGCATAAAAACTGGAAGCTTGATCCGAGTGATTTGCAGGAACGTAAATTTTGGAAGCAATATACCCAATATTATGAGGACGTGCTGGAGCTAAGCGCAACCAAACAAGCTCCGTGGTATGTCGTTCCTTCGGATAACCGTTGGTACAGGGATTATACCGTGCTGCGCATTGCCGTCCAAACGCTGGAGGATATGAAGCTGTCCGATCCTGAACCAAGACCGGAACTGGAATCCCTTTTGCCTGAGCTGTATAAAGAACGGGATAAAAAATAGCTGCGCAGGCGCAAGTACTCTATCCTATGTTCGTTAACACATCAAAAAAAGCTTCCGAAACCTTACTCAAGGCTGAAAATGCCAGGGTAGAGATTTTGGAGGCTTTATTGCGTCAACTAACCCCATACCCAACAGCCGCAGCTACAACTCCTACCACCACCGAAGAAAGCACATACACAGCCGTACGCCGATATTCTCTACGCTCCATCAGTTGGACAGATTCATACCCGAATGTTGAAAAGGTGGTATAGCCACCACAAAAGCCTGTTCCCAGCAGCATCCAGAGTGCAGGAGACAGATTGTGCTGCGTAAATTCGCCGTACAGCCAACCGAGCAGCAATGAACCACTGATGTTAATGATCCACGTTCCCCACGGAAATGCGGTGCCAAACCTTTTTCCAACCCACATGCCAAGCCCGTATCTCGCCAATGTACCGACCATTCCACCTGCCGCCGCCCACCAGATCATAAGCTATACCTCCTGGGAAGCAGCTTGCGTCATTTTCGTGCCCATACGAATACCAGTCCAAGTCAAAAACAGACCTCCACATACACTCAGTAGCAGATACAACACAGCCGCAAGCGCATGATCATGAACCGTCAGACGTACAGCATCCATTGCAAAGGTGGAAAAGGTTGTAAAGGCCCCAGTAAAGCCTGTTCCGATGGCAAGTCGCCAGCGAGGCTTAATCCGCCACGACCGCAAAGTTACTGTAAAGAACCAGCCGAGAAACAGACAGCCGATCCAATTGATTAACAGTACGCCAAGTGGAAAATCGGCCCCTGACGCAGGCAGCAATGTTTGTACGCCATAACGGGCAGAGGTTCCGAGCGCTCCACCTGCCCCGACAAATAGCACGTCTTTCATCTTTACGTCCCCTTCTTCACTCTTGCAGTATTCATGGTGTAACCATAACAGTGGCTAAACCTGATCTTACACACTACGTATACCCATTTGCTACATTTATTTTACGACTGTGAATCCCGCCACTGTTGATTTTGTCTGATTTTCGACTCATTCCCCTGCTCTGTAGCCTGGTAAAAGGTCCGGTCTGCTATCGAATCAGGCAAATATTGCTGTTTCACATAATGGTTCGGATAATTGTGCGGATACTGATAGCCGACATGCCCCAGCTTCTCCGAGCCTTTGTAATGCGCATCACGCAAATGCAGCGGAACCTCAGCGGATTTGATATCGTCCATAGACGACATGGCCCGTGAAATCGCCGTATATACGGCATTGGATTTTGGACTCTCTACGGCGAACAAAATAGCCTGCGCGATGTTCAGCTTGGCCTCGGGCCAGCCGTTATTGCGATAGGCTTCAAGCGCACTCACTGCCTGCACCATCGCCTGCGGGTTCGCCAGACCAATGTCCTCACTGCTCGCTGCGATGAGGCGGCGGAGAAAGGTCATCGGGTCCATGCCGAGCTTCTCTACGGCGTAGAGAAACCAGAACAGCGCCGCGTCGCTGGAGCCGCGAATGCTTTTGTGAAAGGCGGACAGCACGTCATACTGCGTGGACTCGTCTGCCTTGACAATCGGGCGGCGAATGGATTCCTCCGCGACCTCTAACGTCACGTGAATCGTGCCGTCTGCCAGCGGAGGCGTCGTGAGCGCCGCCAATTCCATCGCGTTCAAGGCGCGGCGGATATCGCCGTTCGCCATGGACGCGATGTGATCCAGCGCAGCTTCGTCCACCTGAAGCTGCATATAGCCAAGCCCCTTGTCCGCATCGCCCAAGGCGCGGCGCATGGCTGCCAGCGAATGCTCCCGCGTTAGCGATTCGAGCTGAAACAATGTAGAACGGCTCAGCAAGGCGCCGTTTACGTAGTGAAAGGGGTTTTCGGTGGTGGCGCCGATAAATACGATTGTACCCTTTTCCACCGCAGGCAGCAGTGCATCCTGACGCGAGCTGTTGAAACGATGTACCTCATCGAGAAACAGGATCGTTTTTTTGCCGTACATCGATTTATTCGTTTGTGCGCGGTCAATGACTTCCCTCACGTCCTTCACTGACGCTTCCACTGCATTCAGGCGGACAAATTCGCCTTGCGTGTGTTGTGAAATGATATGCGCCAGCGTCGTCTTGCCACATCCCGGCGGCCCATACAGGAGGATGGAAGAAACCTGATCTGCCTCTATAGCTCTTCGCAGCAGCTTGCCCGGACCGACGACATGCTCCTGTCCAATATATTCATCCAGCGAAGTCGGACGCAGCCGGTCAGCAAGCAACCGATTGCTTGGCGTCGACTCCTGGGAATATGAAAATAAGTCCATTTCATTCACTTCCTTATGGTGATATGAGGGAACACTCTACCCCTGCGGGGTCCATATACATGGCGTTCGCTCATGCGGTTGAAACCTTGAAATTTCAAGCGATCTATGATCCTAAAAACGGGTTGAACCGCCTTTTATTCTACCATACCCACAGACAAGTTGCAGATAGCATGGTCATGGCATAACTATATATTTACATACCTGCAACCTAGCAAGCAAAAAAATAACAGCCGAACGAAAGATAAATTTCGTGGCTGTTCTTATGCTGGTAGATTTCCCTTATTTCGCCTGCTCCTGTACATAATTCGGAAGTGCACCCTCATGTAACAGCCACAGCTCATGCAGCGCACGGGTACAGCCCACATACAGCAGCTTGGCATCCCATGCCAGCTCTCCATAATGTTCTCGGTCGGCATCCGCTACAATGACTGCGTCGAACTCCAGCCCTTTGGACAGGTACACAGGTAGAATGGACAATCCACCTTCGTATTGCTTTTTACCACCGTCGATCAGATTCACATCTAATCCTGCATTTGTAAAAGCCTCATGCAGCTCCACTGCCTCCTTCAAGGTACGTGTCAGCACAGATACAGTGCGATATTCCTTGGAAGAAAGCTCTTGCAGAGCGGTCAGCAAACTCTGTTCACGCCCTGATGTACCGTATGGCAGTGTACGCACCGGATCGCCGCTACGGAATACCGGAACGGCCGTAATGCCGCCGCGAACCCCCTGCTCCAAAATCGTATTTGCAAACTCAATAATCTCCAGCGTAGATCTGTAGCTTCGGGTAAGTGCAAAATACCCCGTATGTTCCGGCGCAAAAAGAGAACTCATTTCTTCCCAGGCATGTACGCCACGGTATTCGTGAATACCCTGCGACAGATCACCCAATATCGTGAAGGAATGCCCTTTAACGAACAAATCCAATAGTGCGATATGAAAAGGTGAGAAATCCTGCGCTTCATCAATGACTACATGGTCAAAACGTTGAGACGATTCTACCTCATGAATCAGCACATGAAGATATACCAAGGCAGTAAGATCCTCTTCGCGGATAACCTGTTTACGCAGGTCCGACTGTGTGGTCTTAAAAATAGCAGCAGGCAAAGAAGCCTTCAACTCCGCAGCCGTGTCTGCGGGTAATCCTTTTGCTGCCTGAAAAAGCTGCTTGTAAAGCGTCAGTGCGTCATATTGGGGCCATTTTTTAGCATATGCCTTTTCCCGGGGTCCCGCTTTTTTCTTACGTTCCTTGAGTGCAGCCGCCGAGGGCGACTTTTTCAGCTCCATTTCAATCCAGCGATGGACTCTTGCAAGCACACGTTCTTTTCGCTTCGCGAGCGGATAGGGCTTGTATTCCTCATTGAACCAGTTCAAAATCTCCGCTCGCGAAAGCACCGCCCCATCCCATGGTGAAAAATCACCCTCCGGCACCGAAACAGGCTCCAGCCGATCCACAAAAGCTTGAAGCAGCTTCATGAAGTGAATCGAACCTTTGAATCGTCCTGGCGCCTCATCCATTGATTCCGTTCTCAGGCTACCGCTCTCAAACCAATAAGCTAACGTTTCAGCAGGATCAGCTATAGGTAAATCCAGACCCAACAGGTTAAGCGCCCAGTCCGCAAATGTACTTTGCTGAATATTTCCGACCCCCAGCTCTGGAAGTACATCTGAAATATAATCGAGAAACATATGATTCGGTGCAAAAATAACCATCTTGTCCGCCGATACCTGCTCCTTGTATTGATACAGTAAAAATGCGAGACGATGCAGCGCTACCGTCGTCTTGCCACTACCCGCTACCCCTTGAATGACGAGGGCTGTATTTTTAGCGGCACGAATGATTTGATCCTGCTCGGCCTGAATCGTAGATACGATATCCCGCAATCGGTTATCCTTGTTCTCTCCCAGGCGATAGACAAGAAATTCATCGGAAACCGCAGGCTCGTCGCTTTCACGATTATACGTATCGGCTACCCGTTCCAGTATTCTTTTACGAATGACAACGTTGCGCTTTAGATACACCAAGCCCTCAATCGTTCCCTCGGGAGCCTCGTAGGACACGGTTTCTTCACCGCCTGTAAAAGAATAAAACAAGCTGGCAATCGGCGCGCGCCAATCAATCACAAGCGGATACGCAGACGCTTCCTCGCGCTCCACTCCGATTTTGCCGATGTAGAGGGGCTTACGCTGTCCTCTGCCACGTTCGTCAAAATCCATGCGTCCAAAATAAGGCTCCTGCACACTTTTTGCCAAAGCCTGACGTTTTTCCTCCCGCCCGGATTCCAGCACCTGCTCCGTAAAATCATGCCCCGTGTACACCGGCGTATTGCGAAGCCGTTCCAATCTGCGATCAATTTCCTCCATAGCAAGCGACAGCCTGTGCTGTTCTTCTTGATAGGCACTTTGAAACCCGTTCTCCATTTCAGTTACCTCCTAAGAATATCAAGTCTCGATTTCTGCATCCCATTCACTTGCTCCGACACAAAAAAAGGAAAGTAAGCGTAACACATTAACCCCAAAAAATCCAACCTTATTTCCTAACACACCCATTTCCATGTACAAAAAAGACCTCCTTGTATCCTTCAAAGAAGCCAAAACACACTTTATATCATTCAAAAAAACCGTCCTGCTCTCATTTCAAGACAGCCCCTCCATTTTCACATACGAACACGCCCAGTAATATAACCACACCGCTTCTAACCAAATCCACAAAATTCACTTCAAACCACTTCTTCCACTCATACATCTGTTCTTATGCTCTTGCTCTTATGCTCTTGTTCTTAGCCCTTGAACTTCCCCTGCCCTTCACATAAAGTATGGACCCTTGCGGCACCCGCGAAGCGGCCTCTAACGCTCCATGCTCCTCTCCCTCATACTTCCACAAACTGCTTCTGAGCCAGCTCTCGGTACACTTCATGGGACTCAATCAGCTCCGCATGAGTTCCTGCACCGGTCACCTTCCCCTTGTCTAACACAATAATCTGATCGGAATGAACCACAGTAGACAAACGGTGAGCGATAACAATGGTCGTACGACCTTCCATCAGATTCGCCAGCGCTTTCTGCACCTCATGCTCGGAAGAGCTGTCCAGACTGGATGTAGCCTCGTCCAGCATAAGAATATCCGGGCTACGCAGAAGCGCACGCGCAATGGCAATCCGTTGACGTTGCCCACCGGAGAGCTTCATCCCCCGCTCACCCACCTCAGTCTCATAGTCTTGCGGTAAATCCATAATAAACGCATCCGCGTACGCCATCGTGGCTGCCTGTCTCACTTCCTCCAGATCAGCTTCCCGTCCCAAGCCGTACGTTATATTATCTCTGACCGTTCCGGTCATCATCGAGCTTTCCTGGGACACATAGCCAATTTTGGAGCGCCAGGAGGATAATGTATACAACGATATCGGTTCATCTCCATAACGAATCTCTCCCGTATCCGGTACATAAAAACGCTCCAGCAACGAAAATAACGTGGACTTGCCGCTTCCACTCGGTCCAACAAATGCCGTTGTTCGGTTAGCCGGAATGACCAAGCTGGCATGATGAAGAACCTCTTCACCCTCAGAATAGGAAAAGGCAACATCACGCAGCACGATATCCCTGCTTTCTTTTGTTGCTTCCTGCTTCAATTCCAGCGGCTCCTCTTCATGATCCAAAATCGTCTGAATTCGTTCCGTGGCACCTACCACCTTTTGCAGACGTGAATATAAGGTCGTGAACTGGGCCATTGGTGTAATGACCTGAAACAGTAGCAAAATAAAAGCTACCAAATCCCCGGCAGTCAGCACGCCTGATGCGACGCGAACACCACCAACACCCAAAATAATGACCAGGACGGCGGTCAGCAAGAACGTAGAAATGGGACCTACCAACGCCAAAATACGGGATTCCTGCAAGCCAAAACGGAACATCCGGTAAATCCGATCCTCTCCAGCCTGTGCTTCCCTGCTTTCGGTTCCGTACGCCTTTACCAGCCTGATTTCTCCGATAACCTGACTCAGTACCGAGGTCAGATCAGCCATCTCATCCTGCTGTTTTTTGGATATACGGTACATTTTCCTGCCCACGGGAAATAAAATCAGCGCTGTTAATGGAACGATAGCCATAATGATGAGCGTCATGACCCAATCCAGATAAAACAACAAGGCAATACCACCAATAATGGCAATTACGTTAGAAATCAGATTCACAAGATACTCCGTAATCAGGTTCATAATCAGGCTTGTATCATTGGTGACACGACTCATCGTATCCCCGGAGCGATTCCGATCAAAATACGGAATGGGAAGAGACAAAATCTTATGCCATAAGCGTTTGCGTAAATTAGCTACAATTTTATGTCCGGCATAGTTCAGCATATAAATGGAAACCGCTGAAGCTACAGCCTGAAGCACAAAGGCCCCCAGCAGGCCAAAAATGACCATACGGTTCAGTGAAGAAAAGGTTAAACCGTCGATCAGTCCCTTGGTCATCAGCGGTACAATTAAGCCGGCAGTCGTCTGAATCAAGGTCAGAATCAGGGCGATCACGAGAATGGCCTTGGGAGGATGTGCGCTTGCAATCAATTTGACAAATCGACCCATGCCAGCCTTATCGGGTTTTTTATCCGGCTTTTCCTTCATTCGATTCTGCTGTAGATGATGTTCCTTTTCCATAAACCATGTACCTCGCTTCTTGTCTGACCATTCTTCTCCAAACAACAACACCCGCGCTGTGCGCGGGTATGAATAGTACAGCCTAAATTTGAGTTTACTACACCAGAGAATGAAGCACAAAGTTAGCCACAAATAGCACGGAAATAATATACAATGCGACAGGCACTTCCTTGCCGCGCCCTGCTGCAAGCTTGGCTACGGGATATGCAATAAAGCCAAATGCCATTCCGTCTACAATGCTATAAGTAAAGGGCATCATCACCATGACCAGAAATGCAGGAAACGCCTCGGTAAAATCACTAAAATCCATCTCACGGACATTTTGTACCATCAGACCGCCAATGATGATGAGCACGGGCGCAATGGCACTATCCGGAATGTAAGCAAGTAACGGAATGAAAAAGAAGGTTGCCCCGAATAAAATGGCAGTGACCAGCGGCGTAGCCCCTGAGCGGCCTCCTGCTGCAATACCCGCCGTGGATTCCGCCGCCGCTACCGCCGGACTGCTCCCTAAAATTCCGGCAAAAATATTGGTTACCGCTAACACTCGCAGGCTGTTCTTGAACGTGTCCGGTCTTCCGATCATGTTGGTCTGGGCTGCAATCATCCCAATGTTTTCGAACAGAACAATAAGCAGCAACAAAAAAACAGCAATCCAGAAGGCTACCGAAACGATGCCTGAAAAGGATAGCTCACCAAACAATTGCCCATACTGCCGCACTGTTTCAGAGGTTCGCACCTCGCTTGTCGGTTCTACAGCTCCCAGCACGTAAGCAAGCCCCGTTCCTGCCAAAATACTAATCAGCAGTCCTCCCTGCACGTTGCGCACAAACAGCACAATAGCGAGCAGCAAGGTTACACAAGCCGTGATTACCTTTGGATCATTAAAATGGCCGATAGCGACAAAAGTCGTTTGGTGAGCAATCACGATGCCACTTTTTTGCAATCCGATAAAGGTCAAAAACAAACCAATTCCTACCGTAATTCCGTGCTGCAAATTATGGGGAATCGCCTGACTAATCAGCTTGTACAAGGACGTAAATGCAACAATGGCGAATAAAATGCCTGTAATGGTGACCACCATCAATGCTTCCTGCCAGCTCAGCTTCATAGAGTGTACGAGCGTATAAGTGAAAAAGGCATTAATCCCCATACCTGGTACCACAACCATTGGGGACTTTCCGCCAAAGGCCATAAGCAAGCAGCCAATAATCGACGTGAGCAGCGTACCCAGCATAGCTCCTTGTAACGGAATCCCGGCATCTGCCAAAATGGTCGCATTGACCATGACAATATATACAACGGAAAAATAGGAAATGGCACCAGCGGCCACTTCCTTTTTCCAATGATGCTCGGGTTTGTAACCAAGACTTCTGGACCATAGTCCACCCTTCATACCAAAACCCTCCAGCAAGTTGTTCGATCTGTAGTTACTATTTTCAGACTTACACGCCAGCGTTGTTTAACAAATCCTTGACTGCCACACTGACCATGATCAATCCTGCCACGGGAGGTACAAAAGCATTACTCGCAGGCGGCTGCTTCGCCTTCCGGATTTCGGGTGCGTTCGCAGGTACGATTTTTTTCGTAATCTCTTCACGCGGCTTCATCGGCTCCTCATCCGAAAATACGACCTTGACGCCTTTTGTAATGCCTTCCTTACGCAGCTTGGTGCGGATTACACGGGCAATCGGGTCCATTTTCGTTTGGGAGATATCCGCCACCTGAAAACGGCTAGGGTCCATTTTATTGGCCGCGCCCATACTGGAGATCATCGGAATCCCCCGTTTCAGACATTCCTTGATCAAATGGATTTTGTAAATAATCGTATCCGAGGCATCCAGCACATAATCCAGATCGTACTTGAACAGCTCCTCATACGTTTCTTCCGTATAAAACATGTTCAGTGCAATCGCTTCACATTCAGGATTAATCAGCTTCACGCGCTCTACCATCAGATCAGCCTTTTTTTGGCCTACCGTTGTCGTCAGCGCATGAATTTGGCGGTTAATATTAGTAATATCCACGACGTCCTTATCAATCAAAATGATGCGTCCAACACCCGTACGCGCCAGCGCTTCCACTGCAATGGAGCCGACACCACCGATACCTAACACGGCTACCGTGCTATTCTTCATAACCTCCAGCCCCTCAGTTCCGATGGCCAGCTCTGTTCGTGAAAATTGATGCAGCATATGGTATATATCCTCCCTCACTGATTTAGACACTATGCTTGAATTTCATGCATACAAACCACGAACCCATTATCCATAAGAGGGTAACGGGTTCATGACATTTTTTTCGCTATTCACAGGCCCAAGTAAGGCACTTATAGAATCAAATGTATGCCTTAAGCTTTAGGAGCAACTGGCTTTGGAGCAAGACGGATATGAAGCTGCTCCAATTGACCTTGATCCACTTCGGACGGTGCGTCCATCAGCAAATCCGTTGCATTGGCTGTTTTCGGGAATGCAATGGTTTCACGCAGGTTTGTACGACCCGCAAGCAACATCACCAGACGGTCAAAGCCGAAGGCAATACCACCATGTGGAGGCGTACCATATTCGAACGCATCCAACAGGTAGCCAAATTTTTCTTTAGCTACTTCTGGCGACAGGCCGAGAGCATTGAACATTTTCTCCTGAACATCGCGTTTGTAAATCCGCATCGAGCCGCCGCCCACTTCGTAGCCATTCAGCACGATATCGTAGGCTTGGGCACGAACTTGACCTGGGTCTGTGTCCAAGAGGGCAAGGTCTTCGTCCTTCGGACGTGTGAACGGATGGTGCTCTGCTACATAACGTTTTTGTTCTTCATCGTAGCCGAGCAACGGGAAGTCTACAACCCATGCAAATTTGTATACGTTGTCGTCGATCAGACCTAGTTGACGGCCAATTTTCAGACGAAGCGCGCCCAATACATCAGCGACTACTTTTTTGTTATCCGCAGAGAAGAGCAGCAAGTCGCCTTCTTCGGCTCCCGTACGCTCTCTCAGAGCTTCGATTTCTTCCGGTGTAAAGAATTTAACGATAGGCCCCTTGAATTCGCCTTCTTTTACTTGAATCCAAGCCAGACCCTTGGCACCGTAACGTGCAGCATAAGGACCCAGATCGTCAATTTCCTTGCGGCTCCATGTGCCACAGCCCTTAGCATTGAGAACTTTAACCTCGCCGCCTTTTTCAATTACAGAAGCAAATACCTTCACGCCGCTGCTTGACACGATATCATTGACATGAATCAGTTCAAGACCAAAACGCAGATCTGGCTTGTCAGAGCCGTACTTGTCCATTGCATCGGCATGTGTAATCCGTTGGAACGGCGTTTCCAGTTCAACACCAACCGTCTCTCTAAACAGCTTCACCATCAGTTGCTCCATCATGGGCAGCAAGTCATCCTGTTGCATAAAGGAGGTCTCAATGTCGACCTGTGTAAATTCAGGCTGGCGGTCGGCACGCAGGTCTTCATCGCGGAAGCAACGTGCAATTTGGTAGTAGCGCTCTACGCCACCCACCATCAACAATTGCTTGTAAAGTTGTGGCGATTGCGGCAAGGCGAAAAACTCACCCTCATGTACACGGCTTGGCACCAAATAGTCACGTGCACCCTCCGGCGAGCTTTTCGTCAAAATCGGTGTTTCCACCTCGATGAAATCTTCACCGTCCAGGAAGTCACGGAATACTTTTGCTGCTTTGGAACGCAGTTTCAACGTTTGGTGCATTTCCGGACGACGCAGGTCCAGATAACGGTATTTCAAACGCAACGACTCGTCTACTTCCACGCCATCCTCAATAAAGAATGGAGGTGTTTTGGCTGCATTCAATACTTCAATTTCTGTAATACGCACTTCAATTTCACCAGTAGGCAGGTTCGCGTTAATGGTTTCTGCATCACGCTTGACCACTGTACCCGTAACCTCCAGCACGTATTCACTACGAACTCGGTCCGCGATTTGCAGCGCGTCACCGGAATATGCCGGGTTAAACACGATTTGTACAATCCCGCTGCGGTCACGCAGGTCGATAAAAAGTACGCCTCCCAGGTCACGACGGGTTTGTACCCAACCGTTCAATGTAACTGTTTCTCCGATGTGCGCATGGGTTAATGCGCCGCATTGATGACTCCTTTTCATAATACACACTCCTGTTTATTGTTTTAGGGGTTGATGCTTTCTGACCAGCCGAAGGAAGTTCCACCCGACTGAATGTTACTCTGGATTAACCTAGCTCTTCCACCAGTTGATCCAGCTTGACGGTACGCTGCTCGCCAGTCTCCATGTTTTTCAGTGCGATTTCACCGCGTACCAGCTCATCCTCGCCCAAAATCGCAGTATACCGTGCTTTAAAACGATCTGCTGATTTCATCTGTGCCTTCATTTTGCGACCCAGATAATCTCGCTCTGCGGAAAATCCGGCTTGGCGCAGCTTGAACAGTTGTCTGGTTACTTCCGTTTCTGCCGCTTCACCCAACGCCACCATATAGACATCCAGCGGCTGGGCTTCATTCAGTTCGACACCCTGATGCTCCAAGATTAGCTGAATCCGCTCCAGTCCGATGCCGAAGCCTATACCCGGCTGATCCGGTCCGCCTAGATCGCCAACCAATCCGTTGTAGCGTCCGCCTCCACCGATGGTGTCAATGGCTCCAATTCCTTCGGCTTTGAATTCGAACGCGGTCAGCGTATAGTAATCCAGCCCCCGTACCAAGCGCGGGTTGACTGTATATTCCACACCCATGGCATCCAAACTTTGCTTTACCTTCTCAAAATGCGTGCTGGATTCCTCGTCCAAGCTATCCAAAATGGAAGGCGCACCGCCAAATTTGTCCTGGTCATCCTTGCTATCCAGCACTCGCAACGGGTTACGCTCAATGCGCGACTGGCTCTCCTTGGTCAACGTATCCTTGATCGGCAACAGGAAATCCACCAGATGCTGACGGTAAGCTGCACGACTGGCAGCATTGCCGACTGAGTTAATCTCTACCTTTACCCCTTTCAAGCCCAGCTCACGGCAGAACTGATACCCGAAAGCGATAACCTCTGCGTCCAGTGCAGGATCTACTGCACCTAAGGCTTCAATACCGAACTGGTGGAACTGGCGCTGACGTCCAGCCTGTGGACGCTCATAGCGGAACATTGGACCGATATAATACAGCTTCGTTACATCCGGCTCCCCGTACAGCTTGTTCTCCACGTAGGAGCGGACCACGCCTGCTGTCCCTTCCGGACGCAGTGTCATACTGCGTTTTCCCTTATCCTCAAAGGTGTACATTTCCTTTTCCACCACATCCGTTGTTTCACCCACACCCCGAACGAACAAATTCGTTTGCTCGAACATTGGTGTACGGATTTCACGATAATTAAAGCGGCGGCTAATTTCGCGGGCTTTTTCCTCGACCACTTGCCATCTTTCTACATTGCCCGGCAGCAAATCCTGCGTTCCCGTCGGTTTTTGAAAGGCCATTAACATATCCCCCCGTCTGTGTATTTCTTGTTTCAATATAAAACAAAAAATCTCTCGTCCCTGTTAAATTAACAGGGACGAGAGATTGTCGTTTACGAATCACCCGTGGTACCACCCACATTCCGGAGTTTAGCCGGACAACCAGCGTAAAAAACGCTCAGTGCCCGTCAGCATTGCGCTGACTCCGCTCATACGTATAACGCCCGTAACGCGCAGTACGGCTATTATGCAGGATATCGGCTATTTGGTACAATTACCATGTACTCTAAGCGTATATTCCTCAATTGTTCGCCGTCTGTTCTCGGGGAAGTCATTCGTCCGCTCATCAAGGGAATTTTTACAGCCTGGAAATTCCTCTCTGCGCTTGTGGGTTCGGAGTACTTGGTCCCGTCATCAAATCATTTTTCATTATTTTATGATTTTAATGAACCGCTTCGACAAAGTCAAGACATTCCCTTCACAATAAGACAAATAAGTCCTATAAAAAGAAAATAACCTGCGGAAACGGTCCGCAGGTTCAAAAGATATATCAAAAGGGGGTCATGCTGTTATTATAAACAACGAATATTAAGGAATGATGTTTCGAATATTACATTTGTATTACAGCCATTTCTATAACATCTGAATTCCTCAATTTATCGACAAACCGGTGACAGTTTTTTCAGCTTAAATCCAAATGTGCTACATAACCGCGATTGGAACGAAGCTTATAAACAACCTCATCGTAGTCAGCATCGTTCACCTTCGCAGATAACACATACCGTAATTCATCCTGATCACCGTTAATATAGACGTCTGTCGCATGAAGTAGGCTTGTGTCGTGATCCGTCGTTCCGCTGCGGTCTTCGTTCAAATCCCTGCGTGCAGTGCCACGGTCAGCCTCGCTATTCTCCTCCTCTGGAATAATGTTCTCACTATAAGCCCCCGCGACAGGTATCGCCGCGCCAGCAGTGCCAGTGTTGTTATAGGGTAACATTGGGATTAATACCCGCGTGTCCCTGCCGAGCGCATCATCCAGCGTACCTACCTCCAAATGCTCCGTGCTATAGGCTTGCAGCGAAGATCTGGCGCCCTCAGCTTCATCCTCCGTGCGAAAATACGCCTGAATTTGCTTTGCCATATCAAATCCTCCTCAGGATGGGATTGTACAAGCATGAATTCCAGTGGAATTTACAGTACCTTCAACAGCTCACGCACATAAGCGGGCTTATCTTTAGATGTACGAGACGTAATAAAGTTTCTGTCCACAACCGCCTCGCGATCCTCGCTTTGTTATTACCCGCTTAATCTATTTTTATAACAATTTGAAGCAGTTAAAAAGAAAAAGGAGCCTCTCGGCCCCTTTCCTACCTGCGCGGCAAAGCATCACGCCTCGGCTTGTCCGTAGCTGCTGCAACATGCTGCAATAACGTATCACTCTCACGAGTGAGGCTGGTTGCCTCCTGAATGCTACCGGGAAAAAGAAGTGCAGCAGTTCGATAACCGTCCATTTTCGGGGTTTGACGCATGGCTTCGTCTCTCCTGTCACCCTTAAGGCTATCCATCTGGCTAAACACCAGCGGAGATGACATTATCGTCCCCTTGAACGGTCATTTTATACTGCTCTACGTTACGAACGTTCGCTATCCAGAATCAGCGTTACCGGACCCCAGTTGGTCAATGACACATCCATCATGGCCCCGAAAATTCCTGTCTCGACCTCCAAGCCCTTCGCACGAAGCTGACTGTTGAAAAAATCGTACAGCTTCTCTGCTTCCTCCGGCTTGGCAGCGCCCATGAAATTCGGTCTTCTACCCTTGCGGCAGTCACCATAGAGCGTAAACTGAGAGACGGACAAAATAGCTCCGCCAACATCCAGCACACTGTTGTTCATTTTGCCTTCAGTATCCTCAAATATACGTAATCCCGCTGTTTTGTCCGCCAAATAAACGGCATCGGCCGCCGTATCTCCCTGACCAATACCAACCAGCAGCATCAATCCGGTTCCGATCTTGCCAACCACCTTTTGATTAACCGCTACCTGAGCGTCTTTACAGCGTTGAATAATAATCTTCATCGCCTGTCCGCTGTCTCCTTTATCCCTGCCCTTTAAGAGCCTCCTACAGGCAAGCCACGTCTCTTTTAGCAACATAACGTGTCTCTTATACCAAATTGCGTTACAAAGGCTGTAAACCTATTTACACACCCACAAGGGCTATTGCATAATCCGGTGAACAGTGTACACATCTTTCACCCGTTTGATTCGCTCAACAACAGAGTGCAAATGATCCGTATTGCGGATGAGAATCGTAATGTGAATCATCGCCATTTTATTTTTGTCCGTACGGCCTGTAACAGCTGAGAAGCTGGTTTTATTTTCTGAAATAGCCTGAAGCACCTCGTTCAACAAGCCGTTACGATCATGTCCTGTAATCTCAATATCGACGCTGTAATTCACTTCTGCAGCTTCTTCCCACTCAACCTCGATCACACGCGCCTGATCTTCGCCCGTACCCGAAGGGATATTAGGACAATCCGTGCGGTGAACAGATACCCCGCGTCCACGTGTTACATAACCGATAATGTCGTCTCCCGGCACAGGGTTACAGCATCGTGCAAAACGAACGAGCAAATTGTCTACGCCTCTGACGCTGACACCATTGGTCGGTGTTTTTTTCCGTTCGCCCTGCGGCTTATATTCCTTGACCTCGGTCGTCAGCTCAATCAGACGTGCCTCTTCTTGCTCTCGTCGCAGCTTCTCTGTCAAACGTGTACAGACCTGCGCTGCTGTAATTCCACCGAAGCCGATGGCAGACAGCATATCCTCGATATCGTTAAAAGAAAACTTCTGTGCAACCTCCAGAAGCTTGTCGTCGCTCATCCACACCGAAGGCTCTATATCGCGTTTTCTCAGCTCGCGTTCCAGGTTCTCACGGCCTTTTTCGACATTCTCCTCACGCTTTTCCTTCTTGAACCACTGCTTGATTTTACTGCGCGCGTGAGAGGACTGAGCAATTTTGAGCCAGTCCTGACTAGGTCCATAAGAATGCTTGGACGTCATAATTTCGACGATATCGCCGGTTTTAAGCCGATAGTCCAGCGGCACAATTCTTCCATTTACCTTGGAGCCAATTGTGCGGTTCCCGACTTCGGTATGGATCCGGAAAGCAAAATCCAGCGGAACCGATCCGGCTGGCAGCTCAATAACCTCTCCTTTTGGCGTAAATACAAAAACAAGGTCGGAGAAAAAGTCCATTTTGAGCGATTCCACAAATTCCGACGCGTCCTTCGCCTCATTTTGCAGCTCCAGAATTTCGCGAAAAAAGGTAATTTTATCCTCAAAATTGGTGTTATTCGATCCATTTCCTTCTTTGTAGGCCCAGTGAGCTGCGATCCCGAACTCAGCAGTACGGTGCATATCCACCGTGCGAATCTGTACCTCGGTTGGTTCGCCATTCGGACCGACTACTGTCGTATGAAGGGACTGATACATGTTGGCCTTAGGCATAGCGATATAATCTTTAAACCGCCCCGGCATCGGCTTCCACAATGTATGGATAATGCCCAGTGTGGCATAGCAGTCCTTAATATTATCCACAATGATCCGAATCGCCAGCAAATCATATATTTCATTGAATTGCTTGTTTTTCGTGGTCATTTTTTTAAACACACTGTAAATATGCTTGGGACGCCCGGATAAATCGGCCTGAATGCCCATCTCTTCCAGCTTCTCAGCAATGCGTTCTATAACGTTATCAATAAACTGCTCCCGCTCTGCCCGCTTCTTATGCATCAAATTGGCGATACGATAATATTGCTGAGGATTCAGATAGCGCAGAGCAATATCTTCCATTTCCCATTTAATTGCTGAAATACCCAGTCGGTTCGCAACCGGACAGAAAATTTCCAACGTTTCATAAGCGATCCGGCGCTGGCTTTCCTCGGACTGGTATTTCAAGGTGCGCATGTTATGCAGACGATCCGCCAACTTGATGACAATGACGCGAATGTCCTGTGCCATGGCAATAAACATTTTTCGATAATTTTCGTTCTGTTGTTCTTCCTTGGAACGGAACTGGATACGCTCCAGCTTCGTCAGACCATCGACAAGCATCGCACATGTATCGCCAAAATGCTCGCGAATCTGCGCCAAAGACACCGTCGTATCCTCCACAACGTCATGTAAAAGAGCGGCAATAATGGAGATGGTATCCATCTGCATATTAACGACGATATCAGCAACCGCAAGCGGATGCAGAATATAAGGTTCACCGGACTTGCGAGTCTGGCCTGAATGGGCCTGCTCGGCAAAATCGTAGGCTTCCCTGATGCGGATAAGATCTGCTTCTCTGGTATAGGCCCCGGCCTTTTTAAGTAATTGCTCTATCCCCATTCTGCTCTATTCCGTGTCCTTTCTATGCAAAATGGAACCCGCCGATCAATGTCGCACAAAGGTTCCCTTTTAAAAGTGATTTCCTACAATTATGACGGTTACCACGTCACACGTCAACTGTTACAGGTTTGGCATTGTCATGTCATTCCGACACATATAGGTCAATGAAATCAGGATTGTTGGCGAAATGAAACGAATTATATTGAAAAAAATACGAAAAGTAATTAATGTATATAAGAATAATTGAAAGAACTAAGGAGTGAACTGCGTTGCAACGCGAAATTCAAGTTAATGAAAAGCTTCCGGCAGGACCCGGGTTCCTGCTCAGCGTACAGCATTTGTTTGCCATGTTTGGCAGTACCGTGCTGGTACCGAATATCTTCGGTGTCGATCCCGGCATGATTTTGCTAATGAATGGAATTGGCACATTACTGTACATCTGGATCTGCCGTGGCAAAATTCCCGCCTATCTCGGCTCCAGCTTCGCTTTTATCGCTCCAGTTAGTCTCGTGCTTAAAAACAACCCTGGTGGCAATGGTTATGCCATGGCCCTCGGCGCTTTCATTGTTACAGGTATTATTTTCTGCCTTGTTGCGCTGGTAATCAAATATGCCGGAACCCGGTGGCTGGACGTTGTATTCCCACCAGCTGTCATGGGCTCCATTGTAGCTCTGATTGGTCTGGAGCTGGTTCCGGTTGCAGCAGGCATGGCAGGCATTATCAATGCCGATCCAACCAAAGCCTGGACCCCGGATCCCAAAACCATTACCCTTTCCCTTATTACACTCGGTGTCACTGTTCTGGGAGCCGTGCTGTTTCGCGGGTTTGCCAAAATCATTCATATTCTGATTGGTATCGTGGTGGGGTACATGCTCGCTTATTTTATGGGTATGGTAAACACGCAAGCAATTGCGGATGCACCTTTTTTCGGACATCCTGCAATTACCACTCCAGTATTTAACACCTCGGCTATGCTGACGATTCTTCCAGTCGCCCTGGTCGTTATCGTGGAGCATATCGGGCATTTGCTTGTGACTAGCAATATTGTCGGACGCGAGCTGTCGAAAGATCCCGGCCTTCATCGTTCGCTGCTGGGTAACGGTATCTCCACTATCTTTTCTGGTTTTGTTGGCTCGACGCCCAATACAACCTATGGTGAAAATATCGGTGTCATGGCATTAACGAAAGTGTACTCTGTATGGGTCATTGGTGGGGCCGCTGTTATTGCCATCCTATTGTCCTTCTCAGGCACCTTCTCGGCGATTGTTTCCAATATCCCGGCTCCGGTCATGGGTGGTGTATCCTTGCTGTTGTTCGGTGTCATCGCTGCTTCCGGTCTAAGAATCTTCGTGGAGCAAAAAGTTGATTTCGCCAAGCCGACTAACATGCTGCTTGCTACGGTCGTACTGGTCGTCGGAATCAGTGGTGCTACACTCACTTGGGGCGCTGTTACCCTCAAAGGTATGGCATTGGCTACAATCATCGGGATTATCCTTAGCTTGTTCTTCAAGCTGATTGACGTACTCGGCTGGTCCAATGATAAAACTCAGGAACCCTTGATAGAAAAAACACCGGATTGATGCCTGTCCCATCACATTAAAAATCGCCGACTCCATGTGCTGCGAATGAACACCACCTGCCAAAACGGCAAGGCGTGTTGAGCCACAGCCCATGGAGAACGGCGATTTTTTTATTGCAGCGCCTGTATTTTCAAATAACATCACACACGAAAATGGGATACCACCTGATTGAGCGTGTCAGAAACACCTGTAAGCGACTTCGCTGAGCTATCCAGACTTTCCAACGCTTTCAGTTGCCGTTCAGATCGTTCGGAGGCTTGCCCAGCATGTTCAGCAGAAGCTTTTGCAATATCGGCAAGGTAACTAATAGATGCCGCAACTTCCTCTGAGCCTGCTGACATTTACGGCAAGCTTGCCGATCTCTGAAGCCACAACAGCGAACCCTCGGCCATGCTCCCCCGCACGTGCGGCCTCAATGGAAGCATTCAGCGACAGCAGCTTGGTCTGCCCGCTAATTTCCTGAATGATCCCGATAATACTGCCGATCTGGGCCGACCGTTCATTCAACGAACCTACTACCTTACCTGCTTCATCCATAGATACCTTCGCTTTGTGCATTCCTCGGGTGACCTCAGTCAAACGTTCATTTCCTTGATGAGCCTTATGTTCAATGCCTGTGGTAGCTTCAGATACCTGCTGTATGGATTCGGCAATACGTTGAACGCCAACAGCCATTTCCTCCATCGCAGTCGCACTCTCTGCCGCAGCAGCCAACTGTAGTTCTGCGCCTTTTTTGACCTGAGCCAGCTCGTCAGCATTGTGCTTCGCATCCTTAGATGCGCCAGAAATATCCTGGGAAATAGTTAAGGATACCGTCGTAATCACGCTGGATTCTTCGCTCAAGCGACTTGCCATCCCTCTTGTAGCAGCAATCACCTCATTAATTCCCTCTGCCATTTGACCAAACTCATCTTTACGATGATGAGATACTTCAACTGTATAATCTCCAACGGCCATGCGATTCGTCATCTGCATTATTTTTTTAATCTCTCTGACCATCCCCAAATTGCTAACCAGCAAGGCCCCCATGATCAGCAGGATTCCGATAGCACTAACGATAAGGAGCAGTTTAAGCATTTCGTTCGCAGGACGATTCAGCTCCGAATCCGGCAGCAGCACCCCAATTTTCCAACCGGTTTACGGTATTGTATCATACAATATCTGATAATCCTCATTCCCGATGGACGCGGACAACTGCCCGGAAGCACCATTTTGGATAGCTTCTGCCTCCTCCATACCCAACACTTTCGCCAGTGGTTCACCTGCTTTTATGGATTGGAGTCCCGATGACAGGATCGCTCCATTCTTGTCCATCAAAACCGCGCTTCCTTGGGCACCGAATTTCATCCGTTCGATATAGGCTTGAATACTCGCCATACTTAAGTCACCCGTAATGACACCCATCAGCTTACCTGTTCGGTCATAAAATGCTTTTCCGGCAGTAATCATATTTACTTTCATTTTGGAATCGTAAAAGGGCTCCGTAAAGTTTATTTCTTTACCTCGCTCAACAGCCCCTGTATACCACAACTTTGTTAAATAGTTATATTGGGGATCATCATATTCAGTCGTTTGCTTCATTTGTTTACCATCTCTATACACATAATTGGATCGATATGTCGTATCAGGCTCATACGCATCCTTGGCGAAAAAAACACCCAGACCATAGGTCATATCATTCAATGCCAACTCTTGTTCATACAAATGACCATAATTTTCAATTTTCGTTCCTGTCCCCAGCTGTTCTGCACTCTTGGCCAGCATGGAGACAAGTAAAGCATGCCGATCCACATTAGCTGCAATATCTGCTTTAACTCCCGACAGAGAATGGGTAGCATTCTGGCTAATTTCCGCGTCCAACTTTTGCTTAGCGAAAAAGTAAGACAAAAAACTGATTAAAATCAGAGTCAGAAGCACAAGGGGAACCAAGGTAGAGAATGTTCGTGCTTGTAAGCTTTTAAATTGAAATGTACGCAATATGACCACCCCTGCCCCTTTTTATTGTTTATCGACAATTCGTTCATTTTTTTTATAACGATTTTCGTGAATGAATTCTAAACAAAAATAGCCCGATGGAGCAACTCTTTAAGAAAAGAGAGGTTCCATCGAGCTATTTAGGTTATTCATGCTCAAATATTTCCCGGGAAACCCCCAGGCTTTAAAGCGCTTAGTACGTAATCAACGTAAATACATCTACGTCAGGCAATTTCGCTCGTCCATTCAGATCAGACAGCTCAATAAGAAAAGCAGTCCCTACCACATTTCCACCAAGCTGACGTACCAAATTCACTGATGTAGCGATGGTTCCGCCTGTAGCAAGCAGATCATCCGCAATCAAAACATTTTGTCCCGGCTCAATTGCATCCTTATGCATAGCCAGCATGTCCTTGCCGTATTCCAAGCCGTATGCTTCCTCGATAGTATCACCAGGCAGCTTGCCACTTTTACGGATGGGAATAAAACCAACTCCAAGCGCATAAGCCAGAGGCGCACCTACAACGAATCCACGTGCTTCGGGACCTGCAATCAGATCAATTTTCAAATCCGATACCAGTTCCTTCATATCATTGATTGCCTTGCGGTACAGTTCTCCATTTTTCATCAGGGTCGTAATATCCTTAAAACTAATCCCTGGTTGTGGAAAATCGGGAATCACCCGAATATATTCTTTGTAGTCCAACTTAGTTCCTCCTACTGTAAACTTCTAATTAGTATGTCCAGCCTACATCATTGACTTTGAGGGTATGCCTCAAGACGCGCCCTTCATAAGCGACATAATCCAGCTTGTCATCTGGGTTGTATCCGCATCCAGTAAATAACGCTCCATTTCAGCCATATCATGCAATTCCTGATAACGTGGAGAAGCCGTTAAATCTCGCTTGGGTGGATTGGAAACAAAACAGAATCGCCCTTTTGTACGCGTTATAAACTCAAGCTCCTCGAAAATGTCCAGCACTTTAGATAGCATTCGTACTGAACAGGAGCATTGGCGGCTAAGAGCAGGCAGCATGGCTTTTTCGTCCACAGGCTGCGTCCCTACTTGGGAAAGCACAACGTAAATACGCTTAAACAGCTCCCTGTCCGGGCTGACGAGCCGACCGCCTCGTTCACTGACCGAATGAAGAAGAAACACATTCTCCACATCTTCAAACGTAGACCACAATGCCTGCAACTGCTCTGGCGTATCTGGTGGCTCCAGCACGAACAGTGACTTTACAGAGTGCTGCGTATCCCTTCGATCATGACTGGGAGTAACGCCGCCCTCCTTATCATATACCCATATGGATTCGACGTTCACTGGACGAGACGGACGGAGCCTGGACGATGGATGCATCACAACAGCAACGTCATTTTTTCGTGCTTCTATACGAGGATGAAAAATCTTAAGCCCCCGCTCCAGCTCGGCAAAAGGGTCCGATACTCCCCGATAATCAAAAATTTGCGGAGCCTGTACACGGATATCCTGCATCATCAGCTGGAGGGAGCGTTTGCCGTTCCACTCATTAATAGAAAGCTCGCCCATCAGATCAAGCTCAGTTTGCTGCTGCAAAAAATCGGCCAGATCACCACGTCGAAAGGCAACCGCATCCAGCGATAATCCGTTCTGCTCCAGCAACAGCTTGACATGATTTTTCTCACGCCCCATT
Source organism: Paenibacillus sp. NRS-1782 (assembly GCF_050467685.1). Taxonomy (NCBI): domain Bacteria; kingdom Bacillati; phylum Bacillota; class Bacilli; order Caryophanales; family Paenibacillaceae; genus Paenibacillus; species Paenibacillus sp. NRS-1782. The sequence goes on along the minus strand of NZ_JBITPH010000035.1, from coordinate 17,841 downwards.
TTACGGGCCTCACGCAATTGAAGACCCTGTAACACGAAACGTGGAGAAGGATTCCCCATACCAAAGGGCTGTAGTAACTCCAGTTCTTCAACCACCTGTAAAGATACCTCGTCCAAACGACAGACCATGTCTGCCTCGGCTACAGGAACGAGATTGTCTAGCGTCAAAATGGAAGCGGCATAGCGATTTAACCGTTCCTCAAATAATGCCAGATTGTCGCGAGACAGCGTCATACCCGCAGCCGAAGGATGACCGCCAAAGTGCTCCATCAGGTCATGACTGTCTGTCAGAGCACTATAAATATCCAAGGCCGGAATAGAACGGGCAGACCCTTTGCACATTCCTGTCTCTGTATCTATGCCCAGAATAATGGTTGGACGATAATAGCGATCCAGCAACTTGGATGCCACAATCCCCACGACACCCACGTTCCAGCCTTCACCTGCCAATACGATGACAGACGGCAGCGTGCTTCCATTCAGCTTGGCTGCCAGCTGCTGCTCGGCTTGCTCTACAATACGTTCAACCACTTGCTGACGCTCCCGATTGAGCAGATCCAGCGCATGCGCGAGCTGATCCGCTTCTCCCTCCTGCTCTGTCGTCAAAAGGGAGACCGCCCGTCCTGCATGATCCAGACGTCCACTGGCATTAATCCGGGGAGCCAAGGCAAATGCAATGTTGACAGAGGTCACTGTAGACATATCCACTCCCGCTACACCAAGCAACGCCCGAATACCCGGAAACGCAGAGCTTCTCATCGACTGAATCCCTCTGCGTACCATCGTTCGGTTCTCACCATGTAACGGCATCAGATCAGCTACCGTACCGATAGCAGCAATTTCAAACCATTCCTCGGGTACTTCACCCAGCAGCGCCTGTGCCAGCTTTAGAGCGACACCTACACCAGCAAGACCCTTGAATGGATAGGGACATCCGGGTAGCTTAGGATTGATCAGAGCATACGCTTCAGGAAGTACAGCAGGAGGCTCGTGATGGTCTGTAACAATAACATCCATACCCAAGGTTGCCGCATAAGCGATTTGCTCTACTGCACTAATTCCCGTATCCACTGTAATGACGAGCGTAATCCCCTGCTGGTTAGCCCAATCAAGGGCATGATTGTGCAGTCCATATCCCTCATTGGAGCGGTGCGGAATATAAATATCATACGAAGCTTTCAGGAAGCGCATAAGCTGAATCATCAATGACGTACTGGATACCCCGTCCGCATCATAATCACCATAAATTAATATGTGTTCGCCACGTTCTAACGCCCTACTGATCCTTGGCACTGCCTCTTGCATGCCCAGTAGCAGAAAAGGGTCGTGTATGTCGTCTACACTTCCGTACAAAAAGCGGTTTGCTTCCCCGGCCGTAGTGACACCCCGATTCACTAGCAGCCGAGACAACAATGGTGAAATCCCCAGCTCTTCCGTCAACGACTGAGCCGCTTCCAGGTTAACCTCTGGGGTCTTCCATCGGTACTGCGAATGAAGCAATCCTATTCACCTTTCTTTCATAGTCGCCCTGCTATTATTGCAGCAAGGACGACACATCATTATCCGGTAGCTCATGATTAGACTTGTAAGGATACCCGGCTTGATAAGAAACGAACTGCATCTGTACATGGGTCACCTGCGGAAAACGTGCCAGTAGCAGATTTTTTGCCCGATCAGCAATTTCCTGCGCTTCTTGCACGGTAATCCGGGGATTCACGCTAATGGTTACATCCACAGTTATAAAATGACCTGCTTCCTGTGCATGCAGATGCTCAACTGTTACGATACCATGCACCCGCTGTATCGTCTCCATAAAGCGTTGTGAGTCTTCCTCACGCAGAGGTTGTGCAGGAGCCGGATAGGCGGTATTCAGTACCATCAGATATCCTTTACGCAACACTAGACAAGCTACCAGCAACGCAGCGGTCGGGTCAAGATATAATAATGCTGGCCATTCCATCGCTTCGCCTGTCATTGCCCCAATCATGCCGATCAAAGCAATCAGCGACGCATACAGCGAATACCGTTCATGATTAGCGTACAAATCTGCTTCAGTCTTATGACCATGTTTAATGGAGTAGCGGTATTGAAACTGAAACAGTGACTCTCTCAGTACCAAAGCAGTGAAAGCAGCAATTAGTGCATACAGACCTGGAGCCTGCGGGTCTGGACTGCTTAAAGAACGAACAGCCGATATGCCCAACTGAAGACCACTCATTAGAACCAATATAGCCAGTACCACCGATATGACAGTCCGGACTTTTTCACCGTTTCGCAACCATGCCAGTATACCATGCTCTGCTGCACCTTTGGAAAACAAAAGCTCCTTCAAACGGGAAGCACTATCCGCAGCCGTGTGCAGCGCATCCCCCATCAACGCCTTGCTGTTTGCCGTATAACCAACGGTTCCCTTTAGAACAGCCAGTGCAAGATTACCCACAATCCCGCTCCACGCCGCAGTTTCCAATGATCGGCTGCGTTCGCTATTCACAACGTCTCCTCCTCAATCCTGAACTGACAATTCCCCGGTAATGCTCTATGTCAAATTCTCCAAACCTTAGAAAACCGCGCCCATGCAGACGCGGCTTTCTCTTTCATTCATACTGTTGTGAAATTAAGCGTAATTTAAGACTTTTCAATCTTGGCCACACTGCCGCCAGTTGCCGAAGGCTTCTGTTTTCCTTTCAAAGCTACCCACAACGGGCTGGCAATGAAGATGGAAGAATAAGCACCGAACAACAAACCAATAACCATCGCAAGCGAGAACATCCGAATTGACTCTCCGCCAAAAATGAACAAGCACACGGAGGCAATAAACACAGTAAACACCGTTGCAAGTGAACGAGTCATTGTCTGTGCAATACTGTGATCGACCACCTGTTCCAAGTCGTCCCTGGACTTCTTCTTGGCAAATCGTAAATTTTCCCGAATACGGTCAAAAATAACGACGGTGTCATTAATGGAGAAGCCGACAATCGTCAGAATTGCCGTAATAAAGGTCAAATTCACCTCAAGTCGGAAGATGGAGAAAATACTGATAACGAGAAACGCATCATGCAATAGCGAAACGATGGCTGCAATGGCGAACCGCCATTCAAACCGGATCGAGATATAGGCAGCGATGGCTACACAGGCCAGCAAAATTGCCCATATTGCATTTCGCTCCAGCTCTTGCGCCATTTCCGTATCCACCGTATTAACCTCAAAGGAAGCCTTTGGATCAAGCTCTTTATTAAAAGATGTTTTAAAATCATTCACTTGCTGATCCGTCAGTACCTGCGAAAAGCGAATACCAAAGCGTTCTTTACCCGGCGTATAATCCACCTCTTTGCCGATACCCTTCTTGTCCAGCAAAGTTTGAATCTGTTCTTGTGTAACTGCTTTAGTCAAATTGACATCCACGTTGGAACCGGAACGAAAGTCAACACCGTAATTCAAACCAAATATGGACAAACTCAAAATGCCTAGCAGCGTAAGAATAATTGAGAATGTGTAAAACCATTTGCTCATCTTGACATATTTATAGTCCCAATTAAAGCGCACTGATATCACTCTCCTTCACACCAAAATACTTGGGCTTCTTCACAACATCCGCTTTAACCAGCAGATTGAGCAAGAAACGGGAGAAGAAGATATTCGTCAAAATACTGGTGACAATATCAACGATGAGCACCAGAGCGAAACCTCTAACCGAGCCTGTTCCCAGACCGAACATAACAGCAGCCGCTATAATGGTTGTAATATTGGCGTCCATAACGGTACGGAATGAGGCTTTACCGCCTGCGATGACAGAAGAACGAATCGTCTTACCTGTCTTGATTTCTTCTTTAATCCGCTCATACGTAATGATATTGGCATCGACTGCCATCCCGATCCCCAGCACGAACGCTGCAATACCCGGAAGCGTGAGTACAAACCCGCCCAAGTAGAAGATGGCAAGCACCAGCCAGGTATGAACGATGAGACAGAAGCTGGCAACCAGTCCCGGTACACGGAACATCAAAATCATGAATACCAGAATAATGATCGAACCAATCAAACCGGCACGGATCGTCTGATCCAGTGACAATTGGCCCAGTGTAGCGCCTACACTCTGGGAATATTTTTCCGTCAGTTTGAGCGGAAGTGCTCCCAGGTTAATCGTATCGGCCAGCTTGTTCGCTTCATCACGAGTATAGTTACCTGTGATCGACGCACTGCCATCCGTCAGTTCTCCACGTACCGTAGGTGCAGAAAGTAATTCCTGATCCAGAAAAATAGCCAACTCTTTGTTAAGAAGTCGCTTTGTGATCTCTGCAAACTTGGCTTTGTCTTTCACTTTGATACTAATTTCAGGTTGGTTCAGCTGGTCAAAGCCAACAACAGCGCCATTCTCCACAAAATCATTACCACGAAGCTCAACTTTGCTGTATTGGCCCGGCTTTTTAGCATCCGCTGCCGTCGCACTGCGGAACGTTAGCTCGGCAGGCTTTTTCAGCATGGAGCGGACTTCTGCCTCATTGGAGACACCAGCAAGCCGCACACGAATACGGTTGGTGCCCTCTGTTGTTACTTCCGGCTCAGTCGTACCGAGCGCATTAATCCGTCTCTCCAGACTTTGAGCTGTTTGTATGAGAGACTGTCTGGTTACACTCTGCCCGGCTTCCAAAGGCTGGGCTTCATATAAAATTTCAAAGCCTCCCTTTAAATCGAGGCCTAGTTTTAAACTGTTCAGCAGGCCCGGGCTTGTCCCAACCATAACACCAGTGGTTATGAGCACGACCACGATGAAACTTAGAATTCTCTTCATTCCGTCCCATGTTCCCCTTTCATTCTCAATATTCCTATTATAGCTACCCCTCAAAAAGCAGTCAATTTGAACGCAAAAAAAGACCCCCTTCTATTCGAAAGTGGAGCCCCGTAATGCGGACATTGTCAAATAGTTCATAAAGCTCGTCGCTTTAAGGGAAAGTATATCGTTAACGAGCTTGTGCAGCGGAGGAATACCCTCCTTTTCATATTTATGGCTTACGCAATTCCACACGTCCTTGCTTGTGACATGCTCATAGCCTACGAGAATCAACTCGTCCGCCTTGCTTTGACACAGCATCTCAATTGCGTCATCCCAATCCTGCTCATCCAGCTCTTCCATACCCACGATGGCCGTTCCTCCTCCCAGCGACTCCGGTTCCGCAGATCAGCAATTAGCGGGGTTATTGACTGCTTTATAGAACATTTCTGCCCTGATCCTGGAAAACCCTTCTTTTTCGTCGAAAATAGCCGTAAACCAACAATATATGCATTCATTTCGATCGTCAATAGCAGAATTCACCACTCCCCCTCTGGTTATCCTGATCCCTCTGCTTTCATTCGGAAAAGCTTGTCATGAACATGGACAGGTCTGGCATATCTTTTAAAGTAACACATAGACGCGGAATTCATTTTGGGGAAGAGGGAGTTGCGATTGAAAAAGCAGACATTCATCCATGGAGCAATTATTTTATTAGCGGCTGGAATTATCAATCGGCTGCTGGGTTTTATTCCGCGAATCGCGCTCCCGCGTATTATCGGTCCCGAAGGAGTCGGCTTGTACCAACAGGGGTATCCCTTTTTTATCGTGTTGGTAACCCTTATTACCGGAGGGATACCACTTGCCGTAGCCAAGCTTGTAGCCGAATCTGAAACGGCTGGTCAGCCTGAAATATCACGGCGTATTTTGCACACAAGTCTGCGTTTCACCGTTACACTTAGCCTGCTGGCCATGGTGCTCTGTCTTCTCTTTGCCCCCTGGATTACAAGCCACCTGCTGACAGACAGCCGTGTTTATTATACATTTGTCAGCATGAGTCCGATGATTGTTATTGTTGCTGTTTCCTCTGCCTACAGAGGCTATTTTCAGGGAAAACAAAATATGATTCCGTCCGCAAGCTCCTCCATTGCGGAGACTGTCATGCGCATTTTTTGCGTCATCTGGTTTGCTTATCTGCTCCTTCCGTATGGCATGGCCTATGCTGCTGCGGGCGCGATGCTCGGTGCGCTGGCGGGTGAACTCATTGGCATGATTGTTCTTCTGTGGCAATACAAGTGGAACCAGCAAAAAGTTCATATACCCCAACCAGAAGTTTCTCCATCTTCAGGTGCTCATTCCGAACAACCGTCTGTGTTGTCACGGCTTCTGTCTATATCGGTTCCCGTAACAGCCGGAAGACTTGTAGGATCGTTGTCCTATTTGCTCGAATCTATTCTATGTATGCGTAGCCTGGCCGTAGCAGGTATTGCCACCGGAGTGGCAACCGCCCAATACGGAGCCATGCAGGGTATGATCATTCCAGTGTTATTACTGCCTGGTGTCCTCACCAGTTCACTGGCTGTTTCCCTTGTACCTTCTTTATCCGAAGCTGCTGCCAAGGGACAATTGACAGCCATTCATAAGCGATTGCATCAATCCCTTCGGCTTGCTTTAGTTGCAGGAGCCCCTTTTGCTGTCATTATGTACGTATTGGCAGAGCCTCTGTGCCTACTCCTCTACAACAATGGCGACATTGCGGGCATGCTTAAGCTCATGGCTCCTTTTGCTCTTTTTATGTACATTCAGGCCCCGCTTCAGGCAGCACTTCAGGCTCTGGATCGTCCCGGAAGCGCCTTATTCAATACCTTTGTCGGAGCCGTTTTCAAAATCGTGCTTATCGTCTGGCTTGCTTCCCAGCCTCAATACGGTATTTATGGAGCTGTCATTGCCATTTGTATCAACAGTTCCATAGTCACTCTTTTGCATGGCTTCAGTGTAAGCAGACTACTTCGGTTTAGAGTGCGGCTGCTTGATTTCTGGAAAACCGGAGTCGGCATGATTATCATGGCGGCTGCCGTCTTATATACTTACAGACATCTAGCGTTTTTCAGTCAAATGTGGCTGCAATTTCTTTTCGCCGCAGGCTTGGGCATTATTCTGTACCTTTTTCTGATGACTCTGACCAAAATGATTGACTGGGGCAACCTCAACCGTATCCCCGTCCTGAGAAGATGGTTTAAAGCATAGCAGGCTTAATTAGAGGATTCCCCAAAGGCAGGCGGCGTAATATATACATCGCCTTTATGGTTAACCGAGCACAAGAAAACATCCTTAAAATCCTTATGTCCTTGAGCTTGAATCTGATTTTTAAGCCAAAAACGGTTCATATCCATGCGCTCCAAATTTCGATCCAGCACCTTGCCATCCATAATCAACGGAATGGGAAGACCCTCATATCTAAACTTCCCGCCGATTTGAGGCGAAGGATGGACTTTATTCTCCTGTTGATCATTGTTTATCAAATTCGTTTGTTCTAAATTTGGTGTCTGCTTTTCAGATTCACTATTTCCAACTTCATCATCTTTACGTATGACCGTGAGCTTGCCTGTCGTTTCCAAAATAACATATTCTACATCGTCCAAGCCTTCGATATTTTGTTCCCGAAGTTGTAACAGCAGATCATCTAAATTGTAGCGTTGCTTCAGCATTTCTCCTCTGTTTATTTGTCCATTGGAGAACAATACACTGGGCTTACCATCAAACAGCAGCCGTAGACGCCGACTTTTAAGACTGAAATACGAAATGCCGATCTGCAAAATCAGAAGCACGCCCAAAGGAATCAGACCTTCATACAACGGACGTTTTACATCTTCCAAACTAAATACAGCGATTTCCGCAATCATAATGGATATCACGAGGTCAAAAACAGATAATTTTCCGATCTCCCGTTTACCCATTAAGCGCATAACCAGAAATACAATAAAATACATGAGCAACGTTCGAAATACATGTGCAAAAATATCGTGCCCCAACATGTCGCCTCCTCCTGTACTTGCGACAAGACATTCGCCGTTCATTGTACACGTATTCTGACCGTTTCTCATATCAACCATACAAAAATCAAAAGGTTAAATTATTCAAATAAAGACAAAGACTGCTTACGACTTGGTACTAAGCCGGGAGGCTTGGCCATAGAATTATAATAGTTCAAACCTTGGTACAGGAGGAATTATCAATGGAGCTCATTCGCCGCTGGTGTTCGTTTCGTCTGGCCCATCCCATTTTATCCGGCTTGTTTTATGCTTTTGCATGGATGCTTCTGGGCGCATTTATCCTTTCGCTACTCTTGTGGCTGACACAGATGCAGGAACAGGATTTATCGTTGTATACGTACATCGTTCATGCATTCGCCATGGTATCTGGCGGCTTCGTCGCCGGTAAAAGATCTACGAACAAAGGCTGGTATCAAGGCGGTATTACAGGCATCCTGTATGGGCTAATCGTGCTGCTGGTCGGTTTTCTGGCACTGGATGCAGGCATGAACGCCAAGGATCTTTTGCACCTGGGAATTGCCTTTATCATTGGAGCCGGGGGCGGTATGTTTGGGATTAACCTGAGCAAATAATCAAAATGTATGTGGCGAAACAACACAAAAAACCGAGCCCTACTCCAAGGCTCGGTTTTTGCATGTTATGCTAATATTCTATGATTTGGAAACAACTTCCTCGGAAGCAGAATCTTTTGCAATCGCATTGCTGATTGCGCTGCGATCAAAGGTTAGCTTCGTAACATCATTGACACGCAAAACGACCACATCATCCGTAATCTCCAAAATTGTACCGTGAAGACCTCCGATTGTAATCACTTTATCACCCTTTTTCAAGGCTTGAAGCATCGTTTGACGCTGCTTCTGTTTTTTCTGATTCGGACGAATCAGCAAGAAATAGAAGATTACAAACATCAGAGCCAGTGGCCAAATCATTTGAAAAAGCCCCCCAGCTCCACCAGGTGCAGCTGCAGCTGTAGCAAATTGAAACATATTAAATCCCCCTTTCGTATACTCTCCCCTAAAACTTAAAAACCTTTATCATTATCATGAAGACCATACTGCTCAAAAAATTCATCGCGGAAATCAAGCAGTCTGTCATCCATAATCGCTTGTCTGACATTGCGCATCAATTGAATTAAGAAATGCAAATTATGATACGTTGTCAGTCGGAGCCCGAAGGTTTCATCCGCTTTAATCAAGTGTCGTAAGTAAGCACGTGAATAATTACGACAGGTATAGCAATCACAAGCCGGATCAAGCGGACCGAAATCTCTTGCATATTGGGCATTGCGAACGACAAGACGGCCTTGGCTGGTCATCGTCGTCCCGTTGCGAGCAATTCGTGTTGGAAGTACGCAATCAAACATATCCACACCACGGATAGCGCCTTCAATTAAGGCATCCGGAGAACCTACGCCCATCAAGTAGCGTGGCTTGTTAGTGGGAAGCAGAGGAAGCGTATAATCCAGCACTTCATACATCAAATGCTTCGGTTCACCTACGCTCAGTCCACCAATAGCATACCCCGGGAAATCCATGGAAGTCAAATCCGCCGCGCTCTGCTTTCGCAGATCTTCATGCATCCCTCCCTGAACAATGGCAAACAACCCTTGATCAAGAGGACGCGCATGCGCCTCCAAACAGCGCTCAGCCCAACGGCTGGTGCGTTCCAACGACTTTTTCACATACTCATATTCAGCCGGAAAAGGAGGACATTCATCAAAGGCCATCATAATATCCGAGCCGAGCGAGTTTTGAATTTCCATGGCCACTTCTGGCGAAAGAAACTTCTTATCTCCATTCAAGTGGGAGCGAAAATGAACGCCCTCCTCCGTAATTTTACGCATTTCACTCAATGAAAACACTTGAAACCCGCCGCTGTCCGTTAAAATAGGACGATCCCAGTTCATAAACTTGTGCAGCCCGCCTGCTTCACGAATAATATCGTGACCAGGTCGAAGAAACAGATGATACGTATTACTCAAAATAATATGAGCATCCATTTCTTTCAGTTCCTCAGGACTCATCGTTTTAACTGTAGCTTGTGTCCCTACAGGCATAAAGGTTGGTGTCTCAATAACCCCGTGAGGTGTATGCACACGACCGAGACGAGCACCCGATTGTTTGCAGGTTTTAATATGTTCGTATCTTATTGCTGGTGCCATATTTTCTCTACCATCCTTAATTAATAAATGAACATTGCGTCCCCAAAGCTGAAAAACCGATATTCCTGGTCAATCGCCTCCTGGTAAGCATGCATAATATTCTCCCTGCCCGCCAGTGCGCTGACCAGCATAACCAATGTGGATTTAGGCAAATGAAAATTCGTAATCATCGCATCTACCACACGGAATTCATAACCTGGATAAATAAAAATCTGCGTCCAGCCGCTGCTGGCCTGTAATAGTTCGTCACCGAATGTATTGCCCACCGTCTCCAGCGTCCGACAACTGGTTGTCCCCACCGCTACGACTCTTCCGCCACGCGCTTTGGTTTCATTCAGCACATCTGCCGTTTCCTGTGACAATGAATAATATTCTTCATGCATCACATGCTCTTCAATCGTATCCACAGACATGGGTCTGAACGTTCCTAAACCGACGTGAAGGGTGACAAAAGCAATGGAAACACCCTTTTCTCTAATTCGGTCCAGCAATTCCTCTGTAAAATGTAAACCTGCGGTTGGAGCCGCGGCTGAGCCTTCGTGCCGGGCATAAACCGTCTGATAACGCTCACGGTCATCCAGTTGCTCCTTGATATACGGTGGAAGCGGCATTTTCCCAAGACGATCCAATATCTCCTGAAAAATACCTTCATATGAGAATGAGAGCACTCTTCCGCCCATATCGCCTTCTTCCTCAATGACCGCCTTCAACTCATCACCGAAAACGATGACCGCGCCCTTTTTCAACTTCTTGCCGGGTTTGACCAATGCTTCCCATCGGTCACCCTCCAGTGGCTTGAGCAGTAACACCTCGGCCTTAGCTCCCGTGTCTTCCTTGATACCAAACAAGCGTGCAGGAATCACTCGCGTATCATTTAGCACCAGCGTATCGCCCGGTTGGAGATACTGCACAATATCTGAAAATGTATGATGACCCACTTCACCGCTACCCTTATTCAACGTCAGCAGTCTGGAAGCACTACGTTCAAGCAAAGGCGTCTGTGCAATTAATGTTTCAGGTAATTCAAAATCATAATCGTTTACGTTCATATATTGGTCAGTCCTTAACTATATCCACATTTTTGTAATAGTGTTGCAAAATTTTCTTGTAATCATACCCCTGATCAGCCAAACCGTTGGCTCCCCATTGTGACAAGCCCAAACCGTGACCATTCCCTTTGCCTGTAAAAATAAAGCTTTGCGTTTTGTCGATGACTCGCGCATGACGATCTTCATTCATGACAATCACCCCATTACCATTGGAAGTGCTGCTCCCTGATGCCGACAGGATTGAAGTTCCCTGTGCACCATTTACATGAGTAGTAGCCCCATCAGCGCCTAATACAGTATAACTGCCAGTACTCGCAATATCAAACAGCGTGCTCGGCAATCCTCCCATCGCTGAACGAAACATATCAGGATACTTCACCTTTAAAGGCGATCCGTTCGCTTCAACCTCCAGCACTCGTCCACTCGGACCGCGTTTGGTGACATCGAGATGGTCAATAGAGGACGGTACTGTGCCCGTTACTTTCCCTTGCAAGGATTTTACAAGCTGAGCAGCCGTAAAGGGTCCCCGCACCCATGCGTAGTCTCCAGATTGAGGCACCTTTTCCAATACAATCATTTCTTCGCCCGGTTGTACCTTGGCTACTGCTGACACGTTTGATTGAATTTGAGGAATGGGACGTACATTGGTATTTTCAGCAGTCACGGTGACCTTGTCTAGCCCCGCCTCTGTGACTCCCTCCAACTCCTTAACGTTATCTGCTCGGATATAGCCTGTCTTTCCACTCGAGAGAAGCACATGATACCACTCTTGTGCTCCTTTTTGCGCCGAAGTATCTCCAGAGCTATCTACGCTGGCAAACGCTTCGCCGCCACTATTCCACACCTCGGAAGCATCCGCTGTAACGCCACCCGCATTGGATGAAAATACAGCTTCGACCACCTTGCCACCACTTTTAATCACTTCACCAGCAGTTGCATCTACAGCCTCGCTAACATTCGCATGCTCTGAGCCTTTGCCGTTATAAGCCTGGCTTAACGTTCCATCCACCACGTTCCCGATCTGAAAACGATTGCCTTGGGCAAGCGCATAGCTGCGAGCCGCTACCGCTTGTGCCTTGAGTGCTTCACCCGGCCATGAGGAATAGACCTCAGCTCCTACCACGGAATACAAATACTGCTCCAACGGCACTTCGTTTACTAGCGCTAGCTGTCCTGACGTCATGCCAATCTCCATGTCTCCACGATATGTACGCTGTGATCTCTCAACCACTTGAATTCCATCGTTGTCTCCGTTGACAATAACCTTGCTATTATCAGAACCACTCAGCACGTAATGAGTCATCACCTGAGAGCCTGTCGTTACTCCTGCTTCCTGTCTCACAATCAGTCCAGTTTGAGTAGCGTTGACTTTAGAGAGGGTGAGTCGCGGTTGCTTGCTTTCCAGTTCTGTTTTCAAAGCGGACAACTTGCTGTCATTACTCTCTTCACCGATCCACACAGCATATTGACCTCTCGATTGAACTACGGTAAAAGCATCAAAACCTGCGGCAGCAATCGTCGTTCGGACGAGATTGGCCTCTTGCTCACTACCATAGTTCCCTGTAGACCAATGCTTGTTCCCCGTAACTTCCACCTGTGCTCCGGTTGCAGTAGAAATGCGCTGTACAGCGGCCTGTGCCGCCTGTTCACTCGCATATATTCCCGCATACACCTGATAGACAGAGCTACCGTTTTTCGAGCCAATAAAAACCGTCGGTTTATCATTGGTCTTCTGCAACACTTGAGCCGCTTTTATGGCAGCCGCTTCATTTCCTTCCAGTACCTTCACCCGATAGCTGTCTACACTAAAGCGTGCTGTGCTGTCCGGAAGTCCCGTCCAGGCCTGAAAGCTGCCCCCACTGTTTTGTCCGACACTCAAAGCCCCTGATGATTTCAAGGTAACAGCGGGTGTAGTCGCTTTATATTTGCTGCCCAGATCCGCAAAGATCACTACACGAATATCCTCTTGGGTGGCAGCGGCGTGAACAGTCGAAGACCAAGGCAAGCAAACTACAGCTAATACGATAGCCGCTGTTGCCCGTTTGGCCCGACACGCCCATGTGCCGAAAATTGTGTTTTGATTTAACGCCTTTTCACTCATTTCTGGCTCCCCCATTTCTGGCTGTCATAGCACGCATACTGCATGATTTGGCGGGGACTTAACTCATACCTGTCCCTTTTAATACATCGGCGAAATACGCCTAAACTTGAACCCGCTCAAATCTTAATTAAACGCACTCTCTTTTCCATACCATTCGTCTCACAATATCATACGAGTACATAGCCGTGTAATCACGTTAAGAACTAATTTCAGCTACATTTTTCTGTGTATGAGGCGATACTGCCTGTTCCATGTGATAAAAGTACACATTCCCTGCTCACCGTGAATCCGTTGGCATGGGAATTCCGAGGTGAGCATAGGCCGCCGGAGTCACCATCCGTCCCCGCGGCGTTCTTTGCAGAAGGCCGATTTGCAATAAATATGGCTCATACACATCCTCGATCGTCTGACTTTCTTCACCAATGGTCGCTGCAATTGTATCCAATCCCACAGGTCCGCCACGGAATGAATGAATCATCGCCTTAAGCATTTTATGGTCAATTTCATCCAGTCCGCGCGGATCAATTTGCAATCTCTTCAACGCCTCTGCGGCCAGCTCCGAATGAATAATACCGTCTCCTGCAACTTGGGCAAAATCACGTACCCTTTTTAACAGCCGATTCGCAATCCGTGGTGTCCCCCGTGAACGCAATGCAATTTCCTCGGCCGCATCCCCGACAATCTCAATCTCCATAATATCTGCGTTCCTTGATACGATGTAGGCCAGCTCGTCTGTCGTATAGAACTCCAACCGACTAATGACACCAAATCGGTCACGCAACGGCGCAGAAAGCAGCCCAGCGCGCGTAGTAGCCCCTATAAGCGTAAAGGGCGGCAAATCCAGACGAACCGAACGCGCACTCGGGCCTTTACCAATCATAATGTCCAGAGCAAAATCCTCCATTGCCGGATACATGACTTCTTCCACCGTACGGTGCAGGCGATGTATCTCGTCAATGAACAAAACATCGCCCTCTTGAAGATTAGTCAGCAACGCCGCCAGGTCCCCAGGTCTTTCAATTGCCGGGCCTGAGGTCGTGCGTAAATTAACACCAAGCTCGTTGGCGATAATATTGGCGAGCGTCGTTTTGCCCAGTCCAGGCGGGCCGTACAGCAGCACATGATCCAGCGCCTCTTTACGCATTTTGGCCGCTTCAATATATATTTTCAAATTTTCTTTCACCTGATTTTGCCCGATATATTCATTCAGATAACGGGGGCGAAGGCTTAGCTCCGCCGTCTGGTCTTCCATCATCAAATTGGCGGAAATAATCCGGTCATCCATATTCCATCGCTCCTCCTTTTCATCAGACTTCTTTAACGGACATCATCGTCCTATCCGGCAAACAACAGTTGCAAAGCCCGTTTCATCAAAATATCGGCAGATTCATCAGGTTTCGCGTCTTTCTTCATTCTGCTCCATACCATATCCAGCTCCGCATCTGTGTAGCCCAACGCCTTGAGCGCTTCTCGTGCCTCGCTCCAATAGGAACCCTCTTCCACGACAGGCTCCGCAAACAATCCGGTCGCAATGCTGACTGAGCCGATGCCGTCCAGCTTGTCCTTCAAATCCAGAATCATGCGCTGTGCTGTCTTTTTACCGATACCCGGCAGCTTGGTGAGAAACGCGATGTTCTCCTGATAGATTGCCGTTACCACATGAGTAGGTGTACCGCCTCCCAAAATACCAAGCGCCACACGCGGCCCAATTCCAGATACATCAATGAGCTTACGGAACAACTGCTGCTCCTCACGGGTCGCAAAACCGAACAATAAAATAGCATCTTCCCTTACATGATGGTGAATATAAATGACAACAGGCTTATCTGTTTTAACAAAGGCATAAGGATTCGGACAAAACACCCGGTACCCGACACCCTGCACATCCAAAACGACATATTCATTTTCCAAGTGAGCCACAGAACCACGCAAGAAATCTATCATTTTCGCAATACCTCATTTAACTTTGAATTTAGTCCATATGAATGCGCATGACAAATAGCCACTGCCAAAGCATCCGCCACATCATCCGGTTTGGGCACAACTTGAAGCTTCAGAAACATTCTAACCATTTCCTGTACCTGCTTCTTCTCAGCCTTTCCATACCCTACAATAGCCTGTTTCACCTGCATAGGCGTATATTCCCCTATAGGCAGACCACGTTGTTTCGCAGCCAGCACCAGCACACCGCGCGCCTGACTCACAGACATTGCGGTTGTTACGTTACGATTAAAAAAAAGCTTCTCCAGCGCTACCGCATCAGGCTTATATTTATCAATCAATTGCAGCATGCCCTCATACACATAAAGCAACCGCTCTTCTTCCGGTGTATGGGCCTCCGTCTGGATGCAACCGTATTGAACAGGAACCACCTTACTGCCAATCTTGTCTACAAATCCAAAGCCCACAATTGCAATACCCGGATCAATTCCTAGAAAACGCAAAAAAATCTCTCCCCTATCGCCAAAATACGGCGTTAACTAGCCATCAACGATCAATATCAAAACCATAATCATTGCCAAATACTAAACAAAGCGAACATATGTGTCGTTCATTTCATTATAACAAAACTTTGCATCTAATAGAGTAAAAAGTTTAACTCTAAGTTCATCACAAAAAAAGAGACGTTGTACGCCTCACCCCCCGGGCAAAGCCACACGCCTCCCACTTGCATGTAATCAATATTGCTGCTTCAATACCCGCTGTGTTCGTTCCACCGCAAAATCACCAAAAGTGGAGATCACGCTGTTGTATTCGTTCATATCCTGCACACGGATTCCCTGCTGGAGCTGCTCATACACTCCCTCGGGCAGAGCCGTCTCCATTGATCCCACATCCAGCTGAAAGAAAGTCCGAATTACTTTTTCTTTTTTAGGCGGTCCTTCAAACAAAGTAAGCTGTCCATCCATACTCATACCCATGTAGGCGTGCTGTTTGCATAACTCCGACAAATCCTCCACTTTACGCTCCAGCCACACCTCGCCCCTGGAATTTAACCGTCCCTTCCAATCGGGATGCTGCTTCAGCAAACTCTCTAACTGCTGAGAACTTAACGTTCCCAAAGAAAGTGTCTCTGTGCCACACACATAGGTAGTTAACAAATGAGTCTTTCTGCTGATGCCAGAAGCACGGATACTTTGCAATACCTGCACCTGCGAGGAATGCACTTCAGCCGGACTCGTGTGTGAAGGCTCCTCCGTATCAACGTCCGCCATAACGGTAGTAGCAAGGGACTGTGACATCATAGTCTGCATATAACGTGAAAACAGGATACCTAAACCTGCCAGCAAACAAGCCGATCCAAAAATAGTACAGGCCCACACCGTTCTTCTCCACTGCTTCCAGCGTCGTTTAATTTGTTTTTTCCAGCTTAATCGCTTCACAGTAATCCCTTCCGTCCCACTTTTTGTGTTAGTGTGACCTGACGATTACTGATTTATACAAAAAAAGACAAAAAATATAACAAAAAAAGCCGCTTCTTCAAGCGACTTTCCTTTTGAATCGGGATGACACGATTTGAACATGCGACCCCCTGGTCCCAAACCAGGTGCTCTACCAAGCTGAGCTACATCCCGAAATATATGCCGGTAAGAGGACTCGAACCTCCACGGTTTCCCTCACGATTTTGAGTCGCGCGCGTCTGCCAATTCCGCCACACCGGCTTATGAAGTTAAATGGCGCGCCCTGAGAGATTCGAACTCCCGGCCTTTTGATTCGTAGTCAAACGCTCTATCCAGCTGAGCTAAGGGCGCAAATATGGAGCGGACGACGGGAATCGAACCCGCGACCCTCGCCTTGGCAAGGCGATGCTCTACCGCTGAGCCACGTCCGCAATACAATGATATCCATGACATATAAATTCATGAATGGTGAGCCATGAAGGGCTCGAACCTTCGACACCCTGATTAAAAGTCAGGTGCTCTACCAACTGAGCTAATGGCTCCCAACAGGGTAATATAAATTTGTAAAAATGGCGGAACTGACGGGATTCGAACCCGCGATCTCCTGCGTGACAGGCAGGCATGTTAGGCCTCTACACCACAGTTCCAAAAGGATTTCCTTAGGGAAATGAATTGCGGGGACAGGATTTGAACCTGTGACCTTCGGGTTATGAGCCCGACGAGCTACCGAACTGCTCCACCCCGCGATAATATTAGGGAATTCTATATAATGATAAATGGTGGAGGCTGAGGGGCTCGAACCCCCGACCCTCTGCTTGTAAGGCAGATGCTCTCCCAGCTGAGCTAAGCCTCCATATTATGACCCGTAGGGGAATCGAACCCCTGTTACCTCCGTGAAAGGGAGGTGTCTTAACCGCTTGACCAACGGGCCTTAACAATAAATAATATCTGGCGGAGAGAGAGGGATTCGAACCCTCGAGACGCTTTTGGCGCCTACACGATTTCCAATCGTGCTCCTTCGGCCAACTCGGACACCTCTCCATATGGCTCCCCGAACAGGACTCGAACCTGTGACAACTCGATTAACAGTCGAGTGCTCTACCAACTGAGCTATCAGGGAATAACATAATCATTCATTCAAGGTTACACCCTGAAAACTGGATCCGAAACTTCATTGCGTCTTATTCTTAGGATAAGCCCTCGACCGATTAGTATTGGTCAGCTCCATGCATTACTGCACTTCCACCCCCAACCTATCTACCTCGTCGTCTTCAAGGGGTCTTACTATTTGGGAAATCTCATCTTGAGG
>NZ_JBITPH010000034.1:0-2942 GCF_050467685.1 Paenibacillus sp. NRS-1782 | reverse complement strand
ATTCCTTTACGCTGATCTTGTGTAAACAAGTGAAATAAAGGTAGCTGTTTTGTATTTCATTCACACGTAAGTGTTGAACCGAAATGCAAAGCGAATCGCATTTACTTTGTAAATGCTAGGTTAAGCTACAAAGAGCACACGGAGGATGCCTAGGCGCCAGGAGCCGACGAAGGACGTGGCGAACAACGATAAAGCCTCGGGGAGCTGTAAGCAAGCTTTGATCCGGGGATGTCCGAATGGGGAAACCCGGCTGTCTTCATCGACAGTCACTTTCTGCTGAATACATAGGCAGGACAGAGGCATACCAGGGGAACTGAAACATCTAAGTACCCTGAGGAAGAGAAAACAATAGTGATTCCGTCAGTAGCGGCGAGCGAACGCGGATTAGCCCAAACCAAGGAGCTTGCTCCTTGGGGTTGTGGGACGTCTCACATGGAGTTACAAAGGAACCGGTTAGATGAAGAGGTCTGGAAAGGCCCGCCAGAGAAGGTAAAAGCCCTGTAGTTCAAAACTTGTTCTCTCCGAGACGGATCCCGAGTAGTGCGGGGCACGTGAAACCCCGTATGAATCCGGCAGGACCATCTGCCAAGGCTAAATACTCCCTGGCGACCGATAGTGAAGCAGTACCGTGAGGGAAAGGTGAAAAGCACCCCGGAAGGGGAGTGAAATAGATCCTGAAACCGTGTGCTTACAAGAAGTCAGAGCCCTATTTATGGGTGATGGCGTGCCTTTTGTAGAATGAACCGGCGAGTTACGTTCCCGTGCAAGGTTAAGGTGAAAAACTGTAGCCGTAGCGAAAGCGAGTCTGAATAGGGCGATCTTGAGTACGTGGACGTAGACCCGAAACCGGGTGATCTACCCCTGTCCAGGGTGAAGGTGCGGTAACACGCACTGGAGGCCCGAACCCACGCATGTTGAAAAATGCGGGGATGAGGTGGGGGTAGCGGAGAAATTCCAATCGAACCCGGAGATAGCTGGTTCTCCCCGAAATAGCTTTAGGGCTAGCCTCGGAATAAGAGTCGTGGAGGTAGAGCACTGATTGGGTGCGGGGCCCGCAAGGGTTACCAAGCTCAGTCAAACTCCGAATGCCATAGACTTGGTTCCGGGAGTCAGACAGTGAGTGCTAAGATCCATTGTCGAAAGGGAAACAGCCCAGACCATCAGCTAAGGTCCCCAAGTGTGTGTTAAGTGGGAAAGGATGTGGAGTTGCACAGACAACCAGGATGTTGGCTTAGAAGCAGCCACCATTGAAAGAGTGCGTAATAGCTCACTGGTCGAGTGACTCTGCGCCGAAAATGTAACGGGGCTAAACACGCCACCGAAGCTATGGCTTGATGCAATGCATCAGGGGTAGGGGAGCGTTGAATGCGGGTAGAAGGTGTACCGTAAGGAGCGCTGGACTGCATTCAAGTGAGAATGCCGGTATGAGTAACGAAAAGATCTGTGAGAATCAGATCCGCCGAAAGCCTAAGGGTTCCTGAGGAAGGTTCGTCCGCTCAGGGTAAGTCGGGACCTAAGGCGAGGCCGAAAGGCGTAGTCGAAGGACAACAGGTCGAAATTCCTGTACCACCGTAATCCGTTATGAGCGATGGGGTGACGCAGTAGGGTAGTGACGCGGACTGATGGATGTCCGTCTAAGCAGTGAGGCTGGTGTGTAGGCAAATCCGCACATCGTAAGGCTGGGCTGTGATGGGGAGCGAAAATTACAGTAGCGAAGGTCATGATCTCAGACTGCCAAGAAAAGCCTCTAGCCAGGAGAAGGTGCCCGTACCGCAAACCGACACAGGTAGGCGAGAAGAGAATTCTAAGGCGCGCGGAAGAACTCTCGTTAAGGAACTCGGCAAAATGACCCCGTAACTTCGGGAGAAGGGGTGCCTCGGTAGGGTGAATAGCCCGAGGGGGCCGCAGTGAAAAGGCCCAAGCGACTGTTTAGCAAAAACACAGGTCTGTGCGAAGCCGTAAGGCGAAGTATACGGGCTGACGCCTGCCCGGTGCTGGAAGGTTAAGGGGAGTGGTTAGCGCAAGCGAAGCTATGAACCGAAGCCCCAGTAAACGGCGGCCGTAACTATAACGGTCCTAAGGTAGCGAAATTCCTTGTCAGGTAAATTCTGACCCGCACGAATGGCGTAACGACTTGGGCGCTGTCTCAACGAGAGATCCGGTGAAATTTTAATACCTGTGAAGATGCAGGTTACCCGCGACAAGACGGAAAGACCCCATGGAGCTTTACTGCAGCTTGATATTGAATTTGGGTACGATCTGTACAGGATAGGTGGGAGCCGTTGATCCTTGAGCGCCAGCTTGAGAGGAGGCATCCTTGGGATACCACCCTGATCGTATCTAGGTTCTAACTTGGTACCGTGATCCGGTACGAGGACAGTGTCAGGTGGGCAGTTTGACTGGGGCGGTCGCCTCCTAAAGAGTAACGGAGGCGCCCCAAGGTTCCCTCAGAATGGTTGGAAATCATTCGAAGAGTGCAAAGGCAGAAGGGAGCTTGACTGCGAGACCTACAAGTCGAGCAGGGACGAAAGTCGGGCTTAGTGATCCGGTGGTACCGCATGGAAGGGCCATCGCTCAACGGATAAAAGCTACCCTGGGGATAACAGGCTTATCTCCCCCAAGAGTCCACATCGACGGGGAGGTTTGGCACCTCGATGTCGGCTCATCGCATCCTGGGGCTGAAGTAGGTCCCAAGGGTTGGGCTGTTCGCCCATTAAAGCGGTACGCGAGCTGGGTTCAGAACGTCGTGAGACAGTTCGGTCCCTATCTGTCGTGGGCGTAGGAAATTTGAGAGGAGCTGTCCTTAGTACGAGAGGACCGGGATGGACGTACCGCTGGTGTACCAGTTGTTCCGCCAGGAGCACCGCTGGGTAGCTATGTACGGAAGGGATAAGCGCTGAAAGCATCTAAGCGTGAAGCCCCCCTCAAGATGAGATTTCCCA
>NZ_JBITPH010000033.1:0-27188 GCF_050467685.1 Paenibacillus sp. NRS-1782 | reverse complement strand
GGGTAGCCTCCTACTCGATTTCCACAACTGCTATACTTCTCCATTATTCGACATGTTTCGATATTTAATTTATGGAAATTTGGGCATAAGGTCTTAAAAAATGGTTCTTTTTACCTGATAAATTCAAATTTTATTTATAATGATTATTGATAATATTCCGATATAAAATATACTGTTTCAAACATTGGTTCAGAAGGGAAGATCATATCATGTTTTTCAAAAAAAACGAGGCTCATTCACTTACACCTTTAGTAGAAGAGAGCCGCAAATTGTCGCAAAAAATACAGCAGAAGGATTATTCTGCCGCAATGCAACTACCCTCTGCATCTTCTGAGGTTCAAGAAATCGCAAACAATGTCAACCAAGCGCTTGAATCCATCAAAAATGAGGCTCGACACACCGACATTCGTCTGAAGCTCGTCACCAAGGCGATTGAGGTCGGCTTATGGGATATGGAGGTCATTGCAGGTGATCCTGTGAATCCAAACAATACGTTCACATGGACAGATGAATTCCGCTCCATGTTGGGGTATCAGAGCGAAAAGGATTTCCCAAATGTATTGGATAGCTGGGCATCCCGGTTACATCCGGAGGATTATAACTGGGTATTGGCAGCGTTGGCTGATCATTTGCTGGATCATACAGGTAAGACTCCTTATGATATTCAGTATCGCTTAAAGCTGAAGCACGGTGAGTATCGTTGGTTCCGTGCCACGGGAACAACCATTCGTGATGAGCAGGGTATGCCGCTTCGTATTGCGGGGGCTTTATTGGATGTGCACAATCAGAAGATTAAGTCCGAGGAACTGGAAGCAATGGTTACAAGATATGATCTCATCAATCGTGTGTTGTTTGAGGCTCCATACGACATCATCCTGGTTGGCGGAGATGTAGAGAATCCAAATAGTGAATTTTGGTGGTCGCCACAATTTCGCAAAACGCTGGGTTTTAATGATGAAAAAGACTTTCCGAGTACGCTTAGCAGTTGGAGCTCACGTTTGCATCCAGATGACGTTGAAATAGCGTTTAAAGCGTTGAACGACCATTTGAGTGATTTTTCAGATCGCACTCCCTATGAAGTAACTTGCCGCTTGCAGAATAAAAATGGCGAATACCGCTGGTATTATAATAGTGGGGGAAGCATACGTGACAGTAAGGGAGTGCCCATTCGTATGGCAGGTACGATCCGTGATGTAACGTTGGAAAAACAAAAGCAATCCGTTGCGGACGAGCTTACGCTCAAAATAAAGTATCTTTCGGATTCCATCGCGGAAATGGTGAATGGTGTCAACTCGGTTAGTAATCAGGCGCAGGAGCTGGCTACGGCTCAAGAGCAATCGACTGAGGCCGCTAATCAGGCCAAAGTCAGCGCGGAAGAGACACAAAACATTTCTAACTTCATTAAAGAGATTGCCAATCAAACGAATCTGCTTGGGCTGAATGCGGCGATCGAGGCATCTCGTGCGGGTGAGCAGGGACGCGGCTTTGCCGTAGTTGCGGATGAAGTAAGGAAGCTTGCCATTCACAGTGCCGATGCGACCGGAAATATTGAGACCAGTCTGGACGAAATGAAGACGCTCATCGAGCGGATTTTGCATAACATCGGCAACATGTCTACGTTGACGCAGACACAGGCCGCGCTCACCCAGCAGGTGAATGCATCTACGGACGAGATTAACAGCATGTCCAAAGCATTGCTGGATTTTGCGAGAACCATGTAACTTACATTCTTCTAAGCGCTATGCAAGAATTAGACCGGGCTTAGTCTCGGTCTATTTACTTATTTTGGAAAATGGATTATAATCCTCAAGAGTGAATCCGAAAGTTACAACTTACAACGATTTGCGTGGAAAAGAGGAATACGCTTGAGCTTGATAAGTTCAATATTGGTGGGAATTGTTGCTCTGGAGCATGTGTATATTTTAATATTGGAAATGTTTTTGTGGACGACTCCACGGGCGATGCGCACGTTCGGCATTTCCGAGGAGCTGGCGGAAGTAACCAAGTCTATGGCGGCAAATCAGGGATTGTATAACGGCTTTTTGGCAGCTGGATTGGTGTGGGGCTTGTGCTACCCGGACGCTGTGATAGGCTGGAAAATTCAGCTGTTCTTTGTCATTTGCGTGGTAGTGGCTGCGGTGTATGGTGCATTGACGTCCAATAAGTCTATTTTATTGAAACAAGGATTACCCGCCATCCTGGCATTAACCAGCTTGCTGATCTTCTGAATGACACCCTAAACGGGTGTTTTTTTGCAAAATTCGATCACATAATGTCTGAATTTCTAATGACAAGGGGAATAGGTAGTTTTTGATTGATTGTAAATCCGATTATTCCGATTTATAATACTTTTATTACACACTTAGAGAACTCGGAGGCTAGAGACATGCGTCGTAATTGGACTGGAGTATTTGTATTGATCATATTAATGTTGGTGGTAAGTGCCTGCTCTGGCGGGAATTCCGGTTCTTCGTCTTCGACAAACGAAGGTGCAGCGAATACGAATGCTACAACAGCGGATAACGGGCAGCCCAAGGATGGCGGCAGTCTGATCATCGGTGTACAAGCCGATCCGGTGGTGCTGAACCCGAACTATGCAGGTGACCGAGTGAGTCTGACGATAGATCAGGCGATATTCGCACCTTTGTTTCAGGTGAACAATGGCAAGAAGACATTCTATCTGGCAGATAGCCTGACTCCCTCGGCAGACAAACTGACGTACACGCTGAAGCTGAAAAAGAATCTGACCTGGCATGATGGTCAAAAGCTGACGGCTGACGATGTGGTTTTCACGATTAATAAAATTTTGGATGAGAAGCAGCACAGCTTTTTGAGAAGTAATTTTATGATCAACGGCAAGCCGGTTCAGGTGAGCAAGGTTGATGATACAACGGTGGATTTCAAGCTTCCGCAGGCAGCTCCTGCTTTTGAAGCGGCGCTGGTACAGGTATCCCCGATTCCAAAGCATATTTTCGAGAACGAAGCAGATATTGAGAAAAGCACAAAAAACAACACTCCAGTCGGTTCCGGCCCGTTCAAGTTTAAAGAATACAAAACCGGCGAGTACGTGACACTGGAACGGTTCGATAACTATGTTGGTGGCAAGCCGCATCTGGACTCTGTGACGTACCGAATTGTGAAGGATTCGAATGCTGCGAGCTTGGCGCTCCAGAATGGCGAGATTAACGTCAACTATGTAGATCCGCAAAATGTGGATACAATGAAAGCCACCGGGAAGTTCGACATTTTCCCATACAGCGAAGGTCGCTTGGCTTACCTGATGTTTAATGAAAACAGCGACACCAAGCAGTTGAACAAAAAAGAAGTGCGCCAAGCGCTTTCATATGCGCTGAATCAGGATGAGCTGATTCAGGTATCTTATGGCTCCAAGGATTATGCGGATACTGCCAAATCTGTACTGACACAGGACGTGCTGTATCACACGAACGATGTTCCATTTTTCAATAATGATGTGAACAAGGCGAAAGAACTGCTGAAATCGGCTGGAGCTGAAGGACTGAAGCTGCGCATTATTATTCCGGGCGGTAATAAGGTGCAAGAGGCACAAGCGCTGTACATTCAGCAGAAGTTGAAGGATATCGGCGTTCAGTTGGATGTAAACAGCATGGATTCCTCGGCTTGGTCGCAAAAATTCGTCGATACGAATGCCAAGGACTTCGATCTGGCGATCAGCGGCTATATCATGGGTTATGACCCGGATGCGTACCGTATCTTGTACAGCACCGGATCTTCCTCCAACTATTCGCATTATTCCAACAAAGAAGTGGATAAACTGATGGAAGAAGGCGCAGCGGAGTCGGATACGACCAAACGTGGAGAAATCTACAAAAAGGTACAAGAGATTTTGGCTAATGATGCAGTTATCTACCCGATTGCTTATACCAAAACGATTGTAGCATTCGACAAGCAGTATGGCGGTATTGATCAGGCTGTGCTGAAACCGGTCGTGATTTTCGAAGATTTGTCCAAAATTTATCACAAATAAGACAGGGTTTTCAAAAAATAAGCTGGGAGAACCAGCTTATTTTTTTCGAGAACAGCAAGGGGAAGAGAAACGTATGAGACAACTCATCGCCAGAAGATTGCTGCAAGTTATACCGATGCTATTTTTTGTATCCATCGTCTGCTTCGGCTTGATCAAGCTGGCTCCAGGTGATCCGGTTCTCTCTTTTGTTACACCGAATATGCATCTGGAAGATATCGAACGTATGAGGCACAGCCTGGGGCTGGATCAGCCTGCTTATGTGCAGTACATGCTATGGCTCAAAAAATGCCTGACGGGTGATTTGGGATTTTCGCTCATAAATCACCAGCCTGTGCTGGATCAAATTCTGGATCGTCTCCCGGCTACCGCCGGATTAATGGGTGCATCCATTGTATTAGCTGTCCTGATTGCGATTCCACTCGGCTTGACGGCTGCGGCCAACCGGAACCGCTGGATCGACAAGCTGATTAACCTGATGTCGTACATCGGGATTTCTGTACCGCTGTTTTGGCTTGGTATTTTACTTATTTATCTGTTTGCTATTTATCTGCATTGGCTTCCAAGCACGGGAATGCGGACCATTGGAACAGACTCGGCGCTTGATGTGATCAAGCATGGGATTTTACCGTGTTTTGTACTGGCCTTCGGGTTTTTATCTGTGTATGTGAGGTATATCCGCTCCAGTACAATAACGCAGCTCAAGGAAGAATACGTGCAGATTCAATATGCATTCGGGTCTGGAAAACGACTGGTATTATTTCGGCATGTGCTCAAGCATGTGCTGTTGCCCATCATTACGCTGCTCGGTATGTCGGTTGCAGATCTGGTAGCCGGAGCCATCGTGACCGAGACGGTATTTTCTTGGCCGGGTATTGGCTCGCTGGGTATGACGGCGGTAAAAGGGATGGATTATCCCGTTATCATGGGCATTACACTGTTTTCCGCCCTGCTGCTGATCCTGGGCAATCTGCTAGCGGATATTTTATACAGCATCGCGGACCCGAGAATTAAATCAACGAGGTGAACTCATGAATCGGAGCAAATGGCGCAACATCGGGATCGAGCTGATGACGAGCAAAATGGGCGCCGCCGCCCTCATACTATTGATCGTATTCTCTCTGGGGGCAATCTTCGCCTTTTTGTCGCCGCAGGACCCGAACAAGCTGAACGTGCTGGAGCGACTCCAATCGCCGGGAGCGGCACACTGGTTTGGAACGGATGACTACGGCCGAGACTATTTTGCAAGGGCGCTGTACGGTGGTCGTGTATCTTTGCTGGTGGGCTTTGCGTCCATGATTATTGCAACCAGTATTGGCGTGATAGTAGGCATTGTGAGCGGCTATTTTGGCGGATGGATCGATAATTTGCTCATGCGGATTTTGGAGCTGATCATGTCGATTCCGTCTTTTTTGGTTATTTTGCTGTTGAGTGTGTTTTTGAAGCCGGGTGTTGGCAATATTATTGTCATTATCGCCCTGCTGATGTGGATGAATATTGCCCGGGTGGTTCGGGCAGAGACGATGACGCTGCGGGAACGGGAATATGTGCTGTATGCCAAAGCTTCGGGACAAAGCACATTCGGGATTATCCTGAAGCATATCGTTCCGAACCTGATTCCGGTGATTATCGTGGGGGCGACGAACAATATCGCCTCGGCGATTATGATGGAATCGTCACTGAGCTTCCTCGGCTTTGGTGTGCAACTGCCGAATGCTACGTGGGGAAGTATGCTGAATAATGCCCAAGGGTATATTGCACAGGCTCCATATATGGCCTTATTCCCTGGGCTGCTTATTTTACTGACCGTGCTGAGCTTTAATGTTTTGGGGGATGTGCTGCGTGTAGGCTTTGAACCCAAGCTGGTGAAACGATGATTCGCAACCAGCTACAAGAACCATTACCAATGGCTCCAGAAGCGACAGAAAGGAGCGACAATGCAATGACTGAACATCTGCTGTCTGTCGAACAGCTGGAGGTTTCCTTTTTCACTCGTGAGGGGGAGAATCAGGCGGTTCGAGGGGTTAGCTTTCATATTGATGCTGGAGAAACGGTAGGAATCGTAGGAGAATCCGGGAGCGGCAAAAGTGTTACAGCCAAAGCGATCATGTCCATGATTGCCCCGCCGGGCAAGCGGCTGAATGGTGATATTCGTTACCGGGGAGAAAGTCTGACGGCTCTGACGGAAAAGCAATGGCGCAAAATACGCGGGAACCAGATTGCGATGGTTTTTCAGGACCCGATGACCTCGCTGAACCCGGTCAAGAAGGTCGGTTATCATCTGGTGGAGGTGATACGCAGACACCGGGGACTGAGCAAGGAGGCGGCTACGAAAGCCGCAGTGGAGCTGCTGCGACAGGTGGGGATTACCGAGCCGGAGCGCCGGATGAATCAATACCCGCATCAATTCAGCGGGGGGATGCGTCAGCGGGTAATGATCGCGATGGCGCTCTCGTGCAGCCCGGAGCTGTTGATTGCTGACGAGCCGACCACAGCGCTGGATGTGACGATCCAGGCGCAAATTCTGGAGCTGCTCAAGACGTTGAAGCAGCAATCCGACATGGCGATAGCCCTGATCACCCATGATCTGGGTGTCGTCGCCCAGGTGTGCAGCCGTGTCATCGTGATGTACGGCGGCATGGTGATGGAGGAGGGGCGCGTGGACGATATTTTTTATCGTCCGACCCATCCGTATACGCAGGGCCTGCTGCGCTCTGTGCCGCAGCGCACGAACGGCTTCCGCGAGCGGCTGGTGCCGATCGAGGGCACGCCGCCGGACCTGCTGAACCCGCCGTCTGGCTGTCCGTTCATGGAACGGTGCCCGCACGCGTTTGCCCGCTGTACAGAGCGGCCACCGATGGTGGAGCTTCGCCCGGATCAGCGGGCGGCCTGCTGGCTGAACGAGCCGGACGCTGTACCTGCCGGAGTCAACGAGACGCCCGAAGCGGGCCATGCGGAAGGGAGGGTTTAACGTGAGTGAAGTGAGCAATGCAAGGGGCGAAAGTCAGCCCTTGGTGGAGGTACATCAGCTTAAGCAGCATTTTGTAACAGCCAGGGATCTGTTGGGGCGCAGCTCGGAGGTACTCAAGGCGGTGGACGGCGTGAGCTTCCAGATCAAGCGTGGTGAGACGTTCGGACTGGTCGGCGAGTCGGGCAGCGGTAAATCGACGGTTGGACGCTGCCTGACGCGGTTATACGATTATACGGAAGGCACGGTGCGCTTTGACGGTCAGGATATTTCCAAACTGAACGATAAGCAGCTCAAGCCGCTGCGTCGGCGCATTCAGAGCATTTTTCAGGACCCGTATTCCTCGCTTAACCCGGGCATGAACGTGCTTGACCTGATTGGCGAGCCGATGGACATTCACAGATTGCATCAGGGCAGTGAGCGTAAGGATGCCGTTGTGGCTTTACTTGAAAAGGTCGGACTGAAGCGTGAGCACTTGTACCGGTACTCGCATGAGTTCAGTGGCGGACAACGCCAGCGGATTTCTATCGCGCGTGCTTTGTCCGTGAATCCGGAGTTCATTGTCTGCGACGAGCCAATTTCGGCGCTGGACGTGTCTATTCAGGCACAGGTCATTAACACGCTGGAGGATCTCCAGCAGGAATTCGGGCTGACGTATCTGTTCATCGCCCATGATTTGTCGATGGTGCGGCATATTTCAGACCGGATTGGTGTGATGTACCATGGACGATTAGTGGAGGTAGCCGATGCAGATGAGCTGTATGAGCAGCCAGCCCATCCGTATACACAGGCGCTACTGTCCTCTATCCCGGTGCCTGATCCGAGAGCAGCCGGAGAGCGGGACGGTTTTGGGGCGGGATTTGCCCAACCAGACGGTTCTTTGGCATGGGATAAGGACGGCGAGAGTGCCACTGAGCTGCGGGAAATCAGCCCTGGCCATTATGTAGCGTACTCGGTTAACCGTTAGGTTAAGACTGGTGTACGATGTGCGTGATCAACAAGGAGGCGAGAAACAATGACTGAATCGACGAAAAGAGTACGTATTTCCCAATGGGACGCGCTCATGCTGGAATCTTTACGCGCATTAGGCTGGTCGGATGAGGAGCTAATCCGTCGGGTGCAGCTCAACGAACTGCCGTCGGACGGACAGTCCGATTTTGATTATGCAGAGCTTGCCACCGGGCTGGCGTCCAAAGAGCCGGAGATTTTTGCAAGCGCGGTAACGGACGGATATCAGATCAAATACAACACGATACGGGGTATTCGTTCTTGGATTGCCGCTGCGTTTGGGCGTGAGCCTGACCTGTCACTGGTGGAAGGAAGCGAAGCCGTTACATCCGAGCTGACGAAGGCCGAGTATGCTCGGCTGGAGCAGGTGCTGTCGTTTGGTTGGGGTATACAGGAAGTACAGCCTGCCACTGGAGATACTGCGGGATTGTACCGAATTGTGCCTGCTGTCCAGACGGTATAAATTATGGGCTCGTTCTGCAAAATTAAGAGAAGTGAAAGGCCGTAATTTAAATGTTACCATAGGGTATATAATTGGGCCGATACGAGAGTGTCTAAGCCGATTTAGGTGTCACGGTTTAGGCACTCTCGCGCTTAACCCACCTACGGAGCGAAGATTAAAAGCTGAGGACCAGATTTAGAAGGTATAATACGATATTCATAATGTCTATGTGCGATAATCTAGAAAGGCATAGCTAAACGCCAATTGGAGCGCGAAATCCAGACCAACTTGGCCTATCGCTGGTTTCTGGGACTGGGATTGACCGACAAAGTTCCAGACCACACCACGATTAGCTGGAATCGGCGAACCCGATTTAAAGATACGAATATCTTTCAGGATATTTTCGATGAGATTGTTCTCCAAGCGATTTCACACCGAATGGTAGGTGGGCGTGTTCTGATGACTGACTCCACCCACGTGAAAGCCAATGCAAATAAACACCAGTACACCAAACAGCAAGTCCTGCAAAATATCAAGGATTACGTGGACGAGCTCAACACCGCCGTAGCCGAAGACCGGAAAGAGCATGGAAAAAAGCCCTGAAACCCAGAGAGGAAGTGAACGAGGAGAAAGAAATAAAAGTGAGCAAGACCGATCCAGACAGCGGATATATGATTCGGGATGGCAAACCGGAGGGCTTCTTTTATCTGGATCACCGCACGGTGGATACCAAATACAATCTCATTACCGATGTGCATGTCACGCCCGGAAATGTCCATGATTCCGTGCCTTATTTGTCGCGTTTGGACCGTCAGCAAGAACGTTTTAAATTTAAGGTCGAAGCCGTAGCCTTAGATTCGGGTTATTTAACTACACCGATTTGCCGAGGACTACAAAGCCGAAAGATTTTTGCCGTCATTGCTCACCGCAGGTTTCATCCCAAGCAAGGATTGTTTCCAAAGTGGAAGTTTACCTTTGATGCTGAGCGTAATCTCTATATTTGTCCGGCGAGTCACGAATTAAATTACCGGACGACAGACCGCAAGGGATACCGGCAATACGCTTCCAATTCAGAGCAGTGCAAGACCTGTCCTTTGCTAGGTCAATGCACGCAATCCCAAAACCACCGAAAGGTGGTGACCCGACATGTTTGGGAGGACAGCAAGGAATGGGTGCGGAACAACCGACTCAGTAAATCTGGCAAGCAGTTGTATCGCAAACGAAAAGAGACGATAGAGCGAAGCTTCGCGGATGCTAAACAGCTCCATGGATTTCGCTATTGCCGTTTGCGCGGACTCCCAAACGTTAGGGAGCAAGCACTGATGACGGCGGCTGTCCAGAACATGAAGAAGATGGCGATCCATCTGGATCGCCTGGAAAAGCAGGGGTAACCCCCTCGGTTTCCCGATTTCGCATAGGCTAGAACATACAAAGAAACCCAAGGTCTTAAAATGACCTGGGTTTCTCGACAATCTGAGGGCGGAATTAATCCGCCCTTTTTTTTATGCTTACTACTTAGGCTACATCATAGGAAACTGTCGTATAGTAAGTGTAGTACCCCATTGTCGGGCCTTCATGACACTCCATCCAGATTGTCGATACTACTTTGAATCGGGTGAACTGTCTAGGATTATCGACAAGATTTTGCAACAAGCCTACAAAATTCTGTCTTTCAGTATAGGTCCACATGTTTGCACTTCATGACAGCTACGTTGTTCAATACAAAAAAGAAAGCCTCGAACCGGAAAAGATTGGATCATATGTTTATTGATGCATGAAAAATTTGTATTGGTATAGTATAGTTGAACAAATGGAAAAAGAAGGTGATACCAATGACTTTTGCTCTTGTATTATTTATTGCTGCTGTGATTCAATTTGCTCTGGATAAAATTATCAGCAAAACAGATGAGAAGATATCAGACACGGATGGTTTTATCCCATACAGGTGGTTCGTTGTGATTGGGGGTATTGTGGTAATTTTGTCAGTTCTTTTTGTTAAAGATCCTTATAAATATGTTTGGATTGGCGTATTACTTATTCTAGTGTTCGGTGTTCGATCTATCCTCCAATGGAAATATATTCGAAGTTCACAAAAACATATTATTTCACTATTGATGATGGCCATATCTGTAGTTGGTACAATTGTTTACGTTTTAATTTAACAAAAAAACCGCACAATTAGTGCGGTTTTTTTGTTGTACTACTATTGATGATTAAGAAGCGTAAATCCAAGTTCCATCGAGCCGTTGCATGCGGTAAATAGAACCAGCTTGAGTGATGTAACGTGTTGTACCTCCAGCGTTGGAGTACTCTACAAAAGCAGCTTCAAATTCAATACGTTTGTATTTGTTGGTGTTCACATTAAACCAGCTAGCGTGTCGCGAAGTCCCGTTCAGACCAGCGGTGATAGAGTTGAGGAAATAGTTAGTTGCTAGTGAGCCAGCAATAAGAGAACCCAATCCCAATGCTACACCAGCAGCAGTTCTTGTAGCAAAGGCAAGAGCAAATATGGTACTCGCTTCACCAGCGATGGTACTGAGTTGTTTTCTAATCCAGCTTTCGCTTTCTTTCCGTTTAACGGCATCCACGGTAATTTGTTGTGCTCGAACCATTAGGTTAAGTTCAGAGGCACTAACACTAATTCTTTCAGTATATTCACGAACATCAGCCATGATAAAATTCCTCCAATTTTAATAGATTTAATTAAGAGATAGGGTAGGAATCAAACTAAGCTGTACCCCGCAGCCTAGTTGATTGAATTAGGTGTGTTGAGAATGAACTTGAATTGATGGAGTCGCTGACATCCAAATGGCTCCACATTCTTTTGATATCAGTCTTCAATTCTCCTTCACTTATGTAGGTGATTTAAGGCTGTGAATTACAACCAAATCGTGAAAATTGCGAATACATAAATTTCCTCTAATTCATGTACTTTGCTCGATTATCCCCTACACTTATATAGGAGTTGGGGGCTGTAACTACACAACCTGAACACGAATTTTTTTCTGGATCAAGAAAATTCCCCTCCATGCGAGAAGAGTTGAGGAGTATATTCCAACCTCGACCCTAGCAAAATCTAAATAAGCTGCCCCGGTAGGTAACCGGAAGCAGCTTATCGCTAAGGACTTTTTATTTCTTCATGATAAACTCAAGAAGTTCGGTTTTCATACTCTGGATGGCATCCTCTTTTGGCATACGGATAAATTTACTTAATCTCTTAATATCTGGATCGAAATATTGAAAAATTGCATTCATGGCCTCTACATCGGATTTGGTTTGGGCAAGTGCTACTAATTTCATAAACTCATCATCTGACATAAATCGTGAAGCGCCTTCTTTTTCCATTTGTTCACCGCCTGTTGTGTAATATGGAGTTCCTTGGCAACTTGGACTTCGGTTTTATCGTTTATGTAAATTTCATGGATGACCTTTTTGCCTACCTCAGACCTTAATCTATTAATATATGATTGCATCGTTATTTTGTTATCAGACTCTTCGGAAAAAGAGGATTGAAAGAGATTAGGCTTGGATTCTAAAGAAATTTCACGTTTCCGATTGCGTTTTGTACGATACTGCATTCGCCAAGCAATTCTGTAAAGCTCACGTCGATAATCTTCAATAGCACCCATCGGAAATTTCCTCCCTTATGTTGTTCATATACGCATATATAAGGTAGGGAGTTATCAAAATCTATATAACAACCAAATTATAGAATCAATGTTCTTTTATTAGCGAAAATAATATAATTTTGATTTTTTTTGGAACTATTTGAAATTGACTTGAAGAAGCCACTGAAAATTCGTGAAGGATATAGGCGATATGGGGAAGCTGCTGGAGGATCTTTTCCCTAGTATGCTGGCATGGGCAGCCGAAAAAAGGAACGGAAAAAGAACCGTGTCCGCCAAGCGTAAGGGATCGCTGTTGCTAAAAAAGAATGGGTGAAGTTTGGAAGGTCTAAGAGACAGATAATTGGGGCCGGGATTTATGTGAGCGTACGATAAGTGGAAATCCAGAGAGATTACCGTAGCCGAAGTTATACGTGAACTAGGTATGGGCAAAACGAGTCTTTATGATATAGTTTTCATACATACTGATATAAGAGAGTTGGGGTGCAGCATGACAACACTACAAATTGTCGATCCATTCGTGAATCCGGAAATACGCGCGTTTCAGGCAGGCGCTGAGGATCAGGCTGAGGTGCAGGAGTTAATTTTACAGACTGCCAGATGGCTGCACAGCAAGGGCTCGACTCAATGGGGCAAGTTGTTAAAAGGGAAGGATGATCATAATCTGGAAGGCGCCATTTCGCGCGGAGAAGTGATCATTTTTCGAACATCAGAGGGGCACCTCTTGACAGGCTCCATGATTCTGCAACAGCAACCCAGTGCATGGGATCATAAGCTGTGGGGGCTAGATGCTGCTGATTCCGACGGAGGAACCTCAGTATATTTGCATCGCCTGGTTGTGGATCGGGATAGAACCGGGAAGGGACTAGGTCGTGAACTGGTGCAATGGATTGAAAAAGGAATTCATTTCACAGGCAAGGATCGAATCCGATTAGACTGTATTGCGGGGAATGACAAGCTTAGTCAGTTTTACAGACAATGCGGCTATACCTATATAGGTGAAACGGGCGGCTATAATATTTTTGAAAAGATGCTATCGAATTGAGCTGTAAGAAAAGAAAACTGAAGTGAGCAAAAGGGACGTCTGGACAAACAGACGTTTTTTTGTTTTTTGGAACCCGTCCTGACCATTTACTTTGTGTTACCACTTTAAGTAAACGTAAAATTTTTATTTATACATGAAAAAGGGGGATATCGCGTCTCCCTCTTTTACATATGATGATAAGAGAATTTTTGTAAGCGCTTCATGTCAGTATGTCATACAACTATGCGAAGCTACAGGAGGCGGTTAAGATGGACAATTACATGAGCTGGATAAAAATTGGTTTTTTTCTCATCGTTCTGTTGTTACTTGCAGCGGCATGCACTACCTCTCCCAAGCTGGAAAACACGGATGGGAGAAAATTCCGGATGATCATGCAAGTCTGGGGGAATCCTGCGGAGGTGAAGGTGTACCAGCGTGCACTGGATTTATTCGAAAAGGAAAACCCGAATATTGAGGTTAAGCTGGTGCCTGTACCGGGCGACCAATATGAGCAAAAGCTGCTGACACAGCTTCAGGGAAGTCGCGGGCCGGATGTATTTTATTCGTATGAGCCGACGATTGCACGTTTAATTGGAGCGAAGCAGGTGCAGCCGTTGGGTGAATTTTTAAAAAGTGATGCCAGTAATGTAAAAGCCGAGGATTTCCCGGAAGGCTTGTGGGGTCCGGCGAAGCGTGATGGGGAAATCTACGGGGTCACTCCTGACTCCAATCCGATGGTGATGTATTACAACAAAAAGGTCTTTAAGGATGCCGGTATGAAGACACCGCAGGAATATTATGACGAGGGCAAGTGGAACTGGGACGCTTTTGAGGAAGTCACATCGAAGCTGAAATCTGCCGGAAAGCAGGGCTATATTGCAGAAAACGGGTGGGCTCACTGGTATTCATGGGTGTGGTCGAATGGCGGTCGGATTTTTGATGAACAAGGCAAGTATGTACTGGATCACAATGAAAAGGGCAAGGAAGCCTTCCGCTTCATGTACGATATGGTGAACAAGGGAAATGCGGTATATCTCGGCTCGCTTCCCAAGGGGCAGGGGGCTGACGCCATGTTCATGTCCAACCAGGTCGGTATGCTGGCGGCGGGAAGATGGCTGGAGCCTCTGTTCAGTCCAAATAAAAGCCTCGACTTTGATTATATTTACTGGCCCTCCAACACAGGCAAAAATGAACCTGTCGCCATTCCGGTTGCTTACGTAGCCGTAAACAAAAACAGCCCGCATCTGCAAGAGGCCATGAAGCTGGCTGCATTCTACGTCTCCGTGAAGGGGCAGGTGGCGCGACTGGTTGAAGGTGGGAATGCCATGGGTACGCTTGCCGCCGCAGATGAGAGCATTATGAAAACGGCGACGATTGAGCATTCCAGCTATTTGACCGAAGGACGTGACAAAGGGCATGCGCATGGCTCTGCACTGGCCTACGACGCACAGATACCGGGATTAAACTCAGATATCACGAAAACGATTGACCTGATGTTCTTGGGCAAGCAGGATGCGGCGGCAACGATTGAGAAGCTGAATCAGATCATATCCAAGGCGGTCAAGTAGGCACGGAATAAGGCCGTGACCGGGGAGGAAGGTGACAAGATGCAGAACAAGTATCAAGCGCTGTGGGGCTACCTATTTATTAGCCCCCAGTCTCTGGGTCTGTATGTTTTTCGCTGTTGCCATTGCTATATGCGTTTGCCAGGTTCTGATTAATTACCCCTTAAAAAGTCATAATTTCGCCTTGAAAATAAGCAAGGAATTCGGGTCGTCCAAGTAGAAGTTGTTGTTGTCGAGGTGACAAAAGCTTCATCGAGGCGCTCTGAATTCCTTAAATCACTTGTATCTTAACTGTGCAAATGAAGGAGTGGTATGCCGTGAAAGTCGTAATTTGTGAAGACGAATGTTGTTGGGGCGATGCGTTAAAAGCGTCTATATCTCGGTGGGCTCTAAATAAAAATATAGAGTTGCAATGTACTGATTTTTATTCGTCCCAGAAATTAGTTCAATATCTTAATGCTCACATAGATATAGACGTAGTTTTGCTCGATATTTCGCTAAGTAGTGAAGAAGATATTGATGGGTTGGCTACAGCAAAGCATATTCGGAAAATGGGGAATCGGGTACCTATCATTTTTGTTACAGTTGATTCTGCTCGTGCTATTGACGGATATTTAGTTGAAGCCATGGGCTTCTTGAAAAAACCTATTGACGAGAAGCGACTTTCGCTATTTCTGGATAGGGTAGTGAAGCGAAAAAAACCGGAACGAGTATTTACTATTATTGCAGAGTCCACGATAAATATGGTTCGTCAAAGTGATATAGCTTTTGTAGAAGTGAATAATCATACAATAATCTATCATACAACAAAAGAGGAAATCTATCTTAGAGGAACATTAAATAAAGTGATGCAGTTATTAGGCTGTGAGAATTTCATCCAGATACATAGGTCATATGTGATTGCAAAATCTAAAATCTACAGAGTAAAAATAACTTATCCATATTCCGTGGATATTCTCAATGGTCATGAGATTACCCATCTTCCCGTGAGCAGAAATTATATTAATAACCTGCTTGAGGTGTACTCAGATGATGTATTGCAGTGAATATTATGAATACAGTATGCCTTCTTGTAAAACGGAAATTTATTCGTATTTCATGCTGTTTACGTCATCAACATACTATCTACGCCAGCCCCTTGAAAATTCTTCTGTACTGTTTGATAATCTGGACATAACAGAAGAAACGATTGACTCATATTCAAAACTACGAAAGGAGTACAATATGAAATTTGTCAAAAAAAGCGTTAGTTATATTTTGGCCATACTGCTCATGTACGGTGTTTTAGCAGTTCCCTCTTTCGCGGCCAATGAAACAACACCGCAAGTGGCTAAGGAAGAGGCGAAAAATGCAGAAATTCAATCCATGCCCGCTATATCGTATTCTGCCATGGATACTCAAAAATTTGACAATCTAGATGAAATATCTCCGAACGAAGCAAAAAAGATTTCCACAGATTCTACCCAGAGCAGAACCGTTAAACCGCAAAGCGCATGGGGTATCTCCGAACCTGTATTTGTAGGAGATGGCACTCTTAGTGAATCATTTGATAGTTATGTGGTTTCTCTCACTGCAAAGCAGCTTTCATTTCTAAAGCTGGATTCCAGCAATACAAATTTGTTGGCTATTCTGTACAATGTCAATGCCAACGGCTCGTTAGGCAGTTCTACTGGATGGGGTGTTAAAGCAAACGGAGGTCACTCATACGTTAATATCCCGGCAGGGAAATATGCGATTGTAATTGGTTCTGCAACAGGTGAAGAAAGAGGTAACTATAAATTGATGTGGAATGCTTCAAATCCATCAGGTGCTTCTTCCATTATCAATTGTACAGCCGACCTTTCCAGAGTCGTCTTGTATTATAATCTTTCAACAATCCGCAGTAACGGAGATAA
This sequence comes from Paenibacillus sp. NRS-1782, assembly GCF_050467685.1. Taxonomy (NCBI): domain Bacteria; kingdom Bacillati; phylum Bacillota; class Bacilli; order Caryophanales; family Paenibacillaceae; genus Paenibacillus; species Paenibacillus sp. NRS-1782. Next base: position 10,657 of record NZ_JBITPH010000033.1, on the reverse strand, counting down.
TATCTTGGCAGAACTCAAATGGGAAAATCACGAAACATGGTATACCCCAAATGGGTATTCAGCTAGAGATATGAGCATGTCAGTAGCTGAAGTAAAGGGTGTATATTTGGGGTCATTCTCCAGTAGTTTACCCTATTTCGCTCCAAATGCCTTACTGATTGATATCAGTAAGGGATCATGGCTCTATATGAACAGCTATTATCGTAATGTAGAGGGAGATGTAACGCACATTATGGATTACTTCGATCTTTCTGGTCTTAAAACTCCGAGAACCTTTGGAACAGAGCATACCGATTTTTCGTATGGTCCTAATTACATCGTTATTAATTTGGACACATTCCAAGTTTGTGAGTTCTTAAGTCCATTTAATTATCATTATACTTCAGACGGTGGCCGCACTTATTCGCTTACCAAGCTACAAAAAATTTCTTAAAGCGAAAATAACCTCCTGCTTATCTATCTCAATACACCAGAGAAATTCACGGTTCCGGTGCTGCTCGTCTATATGATTGCTCAAAAACAAATTATCGAAGGTATTACCTTGACGGGTATCAAGGGGTAGGGGCGTCTCCCTGCTCCTTTTTCTGTTCTTTTCGATACTGTAACGGGGTATGTCCAGTTAATTGCTTGAACACACGGCCAAAGTGAGCGATGCTGTCAAAGCCCGTTTTTTCAGCAATGGCGGTCACTTTCCAGCTCGTTTCTCTCAGATACGCTCGTGCTTGCTGAACCCGGACATCCTGAAGATACTCTACTAGGGTAAAGCCTGTGGTCTGCTTGAAAATCCGGCACAAATACGTACTGCTGATATAAAAATGCCGTGCCAGTTGATCCAGGGTCAGCCTCTCCGCATAATGGGCATGCAGGTATTCGATGACCGCATACACTCGCTGCTGCTTCTCGCTGCGTTCCGGCGCAATGGTGTCGGGGGTGGAGGATTGTATGCGGCCAATTCGGATAAGCAGCTGGAGCAGCAAGCTTTGGAGATACATATGGCGGTATGCATGGTCTTGATGGTACTCATCCAGCATTTGCTGGAACAGATGCTCCAGATCGCGCTGTTCCTCCGCCGAAGGGCGAAGCAGAAAGCTTTTCTCCGGCAGGAGGGGCTGCTTCTGATCGCTGGACGGGGTGTCAGGCATCGACATGGCAACAAACGCTTCATCAAAATTGATCAGAATTCGCTCATGGCTACCGTTGCCCTTGTTACTCGTGCGATGAAAATCGTGTTTGCTGATCCAGATCAGATCGCCCTTCTGTAGAGCGTATACCCGCTGATTAATGTAATAGTAGCGCTCTCCTGCCAGCAGATAATAGATTTCATGTGCTTGGTGAACATGGTCAGCGGACATGCTGAACGGCTCTGTCCGTAGCGCTTGCTCGATGGAAAAACGGGGTGTGGCGATCACATCAACGGTCCCCTTTACGAGAAAATTAAAATGGATAATATATGTATACTTTAAGGACAAATTCACAATAAATGCGAAGAATTCGCTCTTTCTTATACTATAAAATAAAAGTAATTCATGCAAAGGGTGTGAGCCAATTGGCTAAAATCAAATATGCACTTGTAGGTACTGGAGGAAGAGCCGAATTTTTTTACGGTGAAGTTGTTACCGTTTTCAAGGATACCTCGGAGCTGATCGCGTTCTGTGACGTCAATCAGACGAGAATGGACTATGCCAACCGGCTGTTGCAGGAGAAATACGATCATGAGCCGATTCAGACCTATAAAGCCCATGAATTTGAACGAATGATTGCAGAAACGAAGCCGGATATCGTCATCGTCACGACCATTGACCGTGTGCATCATCAGTATATTATCCGGGCGATGGAGCTGGGCTGTGATGTTATTTCCGAGAAGCCGATGACGGTGGATGAGGATAAATGCCAGGATATTTTGGACGCCATAGATCGCACGGGACGCAAGCTACGCGTCACCTTTAACTACCGCTATGCGCCGCATAATACGAAAATCCGCGAGATTATTATGGACGGGACGCTTGGTAATATCTTGTCGGTCAATTTCGAATGGCTGCTGAACACACAGCACGGTGCGGATTATTTCCGACGCTGGCACCGGGATAAGCGCAATAGTGGCGGTCTGTTGGTGCATAAATCGACGCATCATTTTGATCTGATGAACTTTTGGCTCGGCTCGAAGCCGGAGACGGTATATGCGATGGGCGATCTGAAATTTTATGGCCGGGAAAATGCGGAACAGCGTGGTGTGACTGAGTTCTATCAACGGGCTTACGGCAGCAAGGCAGCGGAAAATGACCCGTTTGCGTTGCATCTGGACCGTAACGAGCACCTGAAAAGCATGTATCTGGATGCCGAGCATGAGGATGGCTATGTGCGGGATCAAAGCGTATTTGGCGACAATATTAGCATTGAGGACACGCTGAGTGTCATGGTGAAGTACAAGAACAAGACAGTCATGAACTACTCGCTGAATGCTTACATGCCTTGGGAGGGCTTTATCATCGTGTTCAACGGCACCAAGGGTCGGATGGAGGTACGGGTATCCGAGCAATCCTACGTTAATTCCGGGGGCAGTAAGGCAGACGAGGGGGCGTTAAAAGAAAAAACCATCACGATCTATCCCCACTTTGCAGCACCTTATGAGGTAGAGGTAGAGGAAGGCGTGGGTGGTCATGGCGGTGGTGATCCAGTCATGCTGCGGGATATTTTTGATCAGCCGGCAGATGATCGGTTCCATCGCGCAGCCTCACATATAGATGGAGCTTGGTCTATTTTAACGGGCATTGCCGCCAATCGCTCCATCCGTACGGGCCAGCCAGTAAAGGTGGAGGAACTGGTTCATTTGTAAAGAAGGGCAACCACTAAAATAACCAAGAAGCTCCCTGTTTATCTTATGGACAGAGGGGCTTCTTGGTTATTTTACTATCAGCGGCGGCAGAGTTTCTGTTAGCTGTCGTGGGGTACTTATTTCATTATTTATCGGTAGTCAGTTCACGTGCTCCCAGTTGTTGTACAGGGCGATGGTTATCGGGAAAAAGGGCAGCGAACCGGCTGATTTGGTCTGCTGACATCTCGATAGGCTGTTCCAGCACGGTCCAGTTCACATGCTCTGTGCAAGGTGGAGTGGTCAGAGAACCGTTATAGCGAATCGAGTGCAGGTCCTTCGGCAGAAGAATAGCGAGATTCAGTTCTCCCTCCAGAGCCTCTTCCTGAGAAACATCTTTTGGCAGTTTGGACCAAATACGGCTGAAAGCCTTATTCTCCTTGCCGCCTTGAATGAGTACTCCTAAGACGGCGGTGCTGCCGTTGTCACCCTGATGAACAAAATGAAGCTCCATATCGGCATTTTTACCATCTATTTGGTGTTCACTGGGATGATGGAAGTGAAACTGCTTTAAAGTGAATTTAGTACCGTCCAGTACAATATTATTACCGGGGCTGGCTGCATTGATTTGAACGGTGTGTCCATTATTCAGGATGGATACTTTCGTATTGGTGTAGTGAACCTGTATCGGCTGCTGCGTTTGCCAGGCTTCCATTCGAGAATGTTCTATGTTGACAGGGGATTGTTCGTGGCCGTTACCACAAGCGGCAAAATCCTTTTCCAGCTCTCCCCAATGCTCCGGTCCCTGATCTCCTTCATAAGACCAGTGTGGACTTTTCTGAACAACCGCATGGGCGGCGCTACCAGTCGGTGAAGACAAAGTATTCGTAGATTTGGAAGTGGCGGGCTGAGCATTACATCCGGTTGCCGACACAACCAGGAAAATAGCAAACATGCTGGACAAGCAAACTCTCCAGTTTTTTTTCATTGTGCATGATCCTTCTTCCCAAAGTAGAGTATGTGAAACTTTTTACATTGTAAATTATTGTACAAAGTTCCATCAAGGGTACAAGGACTTAGGAAGAAGGAAGGGGTGTAATCTTTTTTACAGCTGGTTCAGAATGTTATCCTCTAATACAACGGATTTATCCCCGTACTCCTTAATAATATGCTTTTCTCCCCAAGCACACAGAGAATCCAAAATGCTCTTCAGACTACATCCATATTCACTAAGCTCGTACTCTACTTTGGGAGGCACCTGATTGTAGCTAATTCGATTGACGATGCCGTCCTCCTCTAATTCCCGAAGCTGCTGCGTCAGCATTTTTTGTGTAATCGAAGGCATGATGCGTTTCAATTCGCTTGTCCGCATTTTCCCATGTGTCAAATGACACAGGATCACACACTTCCACTTCCCACCGATAACCTCTAAAGTCGCCTCAACCGAGATGTTGTATTTTTTCTGACCCAATGTCGATCCCTCCGTGTGTTTCACCTTGTTTAGGGTACTTTTTGGTACCTATATCACTAAAAAGTACGTACTGTTCATACTTGCTTGAATAACTCATAATAACATCTGCTGGTCGAAGATTTCTATAGATTAGGAGTGAAACACATGTCGTCAGACTCAAAAAGAAGCATTTGGCCATTACTGGCTTTAGCCGTAAGCGCCTTTGCCATTGGGACAACAGAGTTCATCAGCGTGGGACTGCTTCCCCTGATCGCTGAGGACTTGCACATATCTGTAACCATGTCCGCCTTAACCGTCACGTTGTATGCCTTAGGAGTAACCATCGGGGCTCCCGTTTTGACCTCGTTAACATCCAGTGTTCCCCGTAAAACGCTGCTGCTGTGGATCATGATTGTATTTATTGCAGGCAACAGCCTCGCAGCGTATTCCGGTGGAATTGTTATGCTGCTGATTGCACGTGTGATCTCGGCATTCTCCCATGGGGTGTTCATGTCCATTGGCTCCACCATCGCAGCCGATCTTGTACCCAATGACCGCCGAGCCAGTGCCATTTCCATTATGTTCTCCGGGCTGACCGTAGCCACGGTCACGGGTGTACCCTTGGGAACCTTTATCGGGCAGCAATGGGGCTGGCGAGCGGCCTTCATGGCGATTGTGATCGTCGGTGTGGTGGCACTCATTGCGAATCTGATTTTGCTGCCATCTACGCTGCGCAAAGGGAACAGAACCCCTTTCCGCGAGCAAGTCACACTGGTTACCAATGGCCGCTTGCTGCTTGCATTTATCATTACAGCCTTGGGGTATGGAGGCACGTTTGTGGTGTTTACTTATTTATCTCCATTGCTTCACGACATAACCGGATTTAAGCAGAGTACGGTAACGTTCATTCTTTTGCTGTATGGAATCGCGATTGCTATTGGGAATGTTGTGGGTGGAAAAGCTGCGAACCGCAAGCCGCTTTCGGCTTTATTTTACATGTTCCTAATTCAAGCAATTGTCCTGCTCGTTCTGTTGTTCACGGCTCCTTTTAAAACCGCCGGACTGATTACGATCTTTTTTATGGGATTGCTTGCATTTATGAACGTGCCTGGTCTACAGGTATATGTGGTGATGTTGGCCGAACGCTTTGCCCCCAAAGCCGTAGATGTCGCTTCCGCCGTCAATATTGCAGCCTTCAACGCCGGGATAGCCATTGGAGCATACGTGGGTGGAAGGGTGACTGATTCCTGGGGTCTTATTCATACGACCTGGATCGGGGCGATGATGGTTTTCGCTGCGGTTCTACTTACAGGCTGGAGTCGCACGCTAGAAAAAAGGGATACGGCTACTGCTTAAATGGAATATTTATGAAAAGATTTTGTCCCCGGATTTCTACCTTAAACCTAGGCTTTATTTAAGAAATCCGGGGGCGGTGGCGATGGGAAGCACCATCCGACTGCGTAGTAGCACGATAAGAAACTTTTAGTTCAGCTTATATAGTAGATAATTTAGGAAGGAAGATAAACAATGACTCAAAACCTACAAAGCACAACAACATTGCACAACGGAGTTCACATGCCTTGGTTCGGAATCGGGGTATTTAAGGTGGAGGAAGGCTCAGAGCTGGTCGATGCCATCAAGGCGGCTGTGAAGCATGGTTATCGCAGTATAGATACAGCCGCAGCCTACGCTAACGAAAATAGTGTAGGACAAGCCATCCGGGAAGCTCTTCAGGAAAATAATCTGTCCAGAGAAGACCTATTCGTAACGTCCAAAGTGTGGAATGCCGATCTGGGGTATGAAGAGACACGGGCAGCCTATCAAGTAAGCCTGGACAAGCTGGGTCTGGACTATCTGGATCTGTATCTGATTCATTGGCCGGTTCAAGGCAAGTATAAAGAAGCCTGGAGAGCTTTGGAGTCCTTATATAAAGAAGGGCGGATCAAGGCTATCGGAGTCAGCAACTTCCAGATTCATCATTTGGAGGACGTTATGAAGGATGCAGAGATCACACCAATGGTGAATCAGGTGGAATTCCATCCACAATTAACACAAGCCGAGCTACTGCAATTCTGTCAAAAGCACAACATTCAAATGGAAGCTTGGTCCCCGTTAATGCAAGGCCAATTGCTTGATCATGCGGTGCTGCAAGACATAGCGACCAAGTATGGCAAATCGGTGGCGCAAGTGATTCTGCGCTGGGATGTGCAGCAGGGAGTTGTTACCATTCCCAAGTCTACCAAGGCGCATCGGATTGTCGAAAATGCCGACATTTTTGATTTTGAATTGACGCAAGAGGATATGGATCGAATTCAGGCGTTAAATGCGAATTATCGGGTAGGTCCTGATCCAGATAACTTTGATTTTTAAACTCTATTTCCAAGATACGCCGTGCCTTTCTTCCATGAAAGGAGCGGTGTTTTTTGTCCTTGATGGGTCTGTAGCCACAGCATCCCAACCCCGCCATATGGTATTATAGGGTATGATAAAAGAGACGTTTTGGAAGCTTGTGAAAATGAAGACAATCCGGGGGACCTCATGAATAAGACGATTGCAGATATAGCCCAAATGGCTGGCGTGGCCAAGAGCACGGTATCCCGTTTTTTGAACGGCGGGGCTGTCAGCGTGGATACGAGACGTAAAATTGAAAAGGTGGTCAAGGCCACGGGCTATGTGCCTAATACCTTTGCCCAGAGCCTGAAAGCAAAGCGGACTAACATTATCGGAACCGTTGTGCCGCGTCTGGATTCCTTTGCCACATCCCATACGCTGATGGGTATAGATGAAGAGCTGCGGGCCCAGCATTATCAGATGCTGATCTCGAATACGAGCCAGGATGTGAAGCGTGAAATCGAAGCTATTTACGAGCTGGGTCGGCAAAAGATTTCCGGTATTATTTTACTGGCTGCTGAAATTACCGATGAGCATCTGACCGCGATCCGCGACATTGCGATTCCGGTTTTGCTGGTAGGGCAGCAGCACACGCAGCTTCACAGCCTTATCCATGATGACTACCGGGCGGGATATGATATCGGCGCATATGTTCTATCACAGGGCCACCGTGAAATTGCCTACGTCGGCGTTACGGAAAAGGATGTTGCTGTCGGTGTGCGGCGCAAGGAGGGCTTTAAGCAGGCTGTTCGGGATGCATTGCCCGATCAAGCTCATAGGGACGATGTGAAGCAACTGGAGCGATCCGCCGGGTACGATATCAGATACTATGAAACCGGTTTTAAAATGTCCGATGCACGAGTGGCTGCGTCTGCGATTTTAGATGGATTTAAGCCGTCGTTAATGGTGTGTGCTACGGATAATATTGCGCTTGGCGTGATCAACGCGGCGTATTCCAGAGGAATTGCCATTCCGTCGGAATTGTCAGTGACTGGCTTCGGGGGATACGATATTACGGAGGTGGTTCATCCTGCGCTAACAACCGTGCAATATCCTTACATGGAAGCAGGACGCGTAGCGGCGCAAAATATTGTAAGGCTGGTAGAACACAAGCCAGTAGAGAAAGTGACTGTTATGAATTATTCTCTTAGAGAGAGAGAAAGCGTTGACAAACGCTGAACAGGTGGATTATAATTTCTACGAAACCGGTTCCATAGTGCTGTGCACAAGTGGAATCGGTTGCAATCCCATGGATGAATATATTTTTTTAATTGTACGGGAACCGGTTCCTGTATATTATTTTTTGATTCAATTGGAACCGGTTCCTGAGGTAAAAGTTTTAATAAGAATGAGGTACACCTATGAAAATGACAAAAGAACAAAAGTATCGACTGATTGAGCAGGCAGAGCCGGGTGAAATAGCCAGCTTGGAGAAACAGGTGGAGCAATGTCATTGGCGGCAGGAGTTTCATATTCAGCCATCGACAGGCTTGCTCAATGATCCGAATGGCTTTTCGTATTATCAGGGTGAATACCATTTGTTCTTTCAGTGGTTCCCATTTGGAACCGATCATGGAATGAAATACTGGTATCATTTGAAGTCCAGAGATTTGGTCACATGGGACGACGCAGGCATCGGAATCGCACCGGGCGATTACTTTGATTCACATGGTGCTTATTCAGGCAGCGCGATGGAGCATGAGGGCAAGCTGTATATGCTATATACGGGAAATACACGTGACGGGGACTGGATCAGACATCCTTATCAATGTATGGCCGTTATGGATGAGAGCGGTCTCATTACAAAATGGGAGCATCCCGTTATTCCAAACGTGCCGGAAGGCTATACGGATCATTTTCGTGATCCCAAGCTGTGGAAGGACGGGGACAGCTTTTACTGTGTGATTGGTGCCCAAAGAGCGAATGCAACAGGCTGCGCCGTCCTTTATCGGTCAACGGACCTCCATACGTGGCAGTTTGAGGGGGAACTGCGCACAGGACTGGAGACATTTGGATACATGTGGGAATGCCCGGATTATTTTGAACTGGACGGCTCGGGTGTATTGGTATTTTCTCCTCAGGGCCTGGAGCCTTCCGGAGATGAGTATCACAATATTTATCAGTCGGGTTACGTGATCGGCAAGCCGCTGGATACCGGGACCAGGATATTGGAGCACGGAGCATTCCGCGAGCTGGACCGTGGCTTTGACTTTTATGCTCCGCAGACAATGGTTGACCCGCAGGGGCGGCGTATTATGGTGGCGTGGATGGGATTACCGGATATTGATTGTCCGACAGATCCGAACGGATGGGCGCATTGCCTGACGCTGCCGAGGGAGCTTACGCTTCATGAGGGTAAACTCATACAAAGGCCGATACCTGAGCTAACTACGCTGCGTAGAAAGCGTGAGGATCGGGTGGCTGACACGTTAACGTCAGAGAGCAAAACCTATACGGGCTTCAAGGGAACAGCCTATGAGCTGATTTGTGAGTATGATCTTTTGAGCGCCAAGGCGTGCGGTATTGAATTCCGCGCAAGTGCGACCGAGAAAACGGTGATCCGATATGATGCCGTCAGCCGCAAGCTTGTGCTGGATCGTTCGCAATCGGGTGAGCCTGTCGCTGCTTCGTATGGTGAGATAAGACAGTGCGCCATGAATGGGGACCATATCAAGCTGCATCTGTTCGTGGATACGTCTTCGGTGGAAATTTTCGTCAATGATGGGGAAGAGGTGTTCACCAGTCGTATTTTTCCGCACCCAGAGAGTGACGAAATACGCTTTTTTGCCGACAAGGGAGAGGCTCTCTTCCAAGCGGTAAAATGGGATTTTACATGAATATTCAACATCATCAAGTGGATCGTTAATCATCAATAACATGACGGAATGAACTAAAGGATGAACATCATGGCGGAGAACCGGGAAATAGCCAAAGAAGTGATCCAAGCAATCGGTGGGAAGGACAATATTGCGTCCTTTGCTCACTGTGCAACACGTCTGCGGATTATGGTGCATGACAAGGAGAAGATTGATCAGAAAAAGGTCGAAGAAATCGACAAGGTCAAAGGAGCTTTTTTCAACTCGGGTCAGTATCAGATTATTTTTGGTACAGGTACGGTCAATCGGATTTTTGAAGAAGTCGAGAAGCTCGGAGTAACCGGAACATCTAAAGAAGAAGTGAAGAGCCAGGCGAAAAAGGAGGGCAACGTCTTCCAACGCTCCATTCGTACCTTTGGCGACGTATTTGTACCGATCATTCCGGTGCTGGTTGCTACGGGGCTGTTCATGGGCTTGCGCGGCTTGCTTACCCAGCCGCAAATTCTGGCCCTGTTCGGCATGACGTCGCAGGATATTTCACCGAATTTCCTATTGTTTACCCAAGTTTTGACGGATACGGCTTTTGCTTTTCTACCTGCGCTGGTCGCGTGGTCAGCCTTTAGAGTATTCGGCGGTAGCCCGGTGCTCGGTATCGTCCTCGGTTTGATGCTGGTGAATCAGGCGCTGCCCAACGCCTATGCTGTTGCGGACGGCTCAGCCCAGCCCTTGACGATGTTCGGCTTCATTCCGGTGGTAGGCTATCAGGGCTCGGTATTGCCAGCCTTCTTCGTGGGCCTGATCGGAGCCAAGCTGGAGCGTGCGCTGCGCAAACGGGTCCCCGAAGCGCTGGATTTGATTCTTACACCGTTTTTAACACTGTTGATCATGATTGTACTGGGGCTGTTTGCCATCGGTCCGGTTTTCCATTCTTTTGAAGAGTGGGTACTGCAAGGAACGACGTTTGTACTGGATTTGCCTTTCGGTATTGCAGGGATTGTTATCGGTTTTCTCCATCAAATTGTTGTCGTTACGGGTGTGCATCATATATTTAATTTTCTGGAAATTCAACTGCTCGAAAAGAATGGCGTAAACGCCTTCAACGCCATCATTACTTGCGCTATGGCTGCCCAAGGTGCGGCTTGTTTGGCAGTTGGACTGAAAACGAAGAACAGCAAGCTGAAGGCGTTAGCG
>NZ_JBITPH010000032.1:0-1832 GCF_050467685.1 Paenibacillus sp. NRS-1782 | reverse complement strand
CATGGGGCTGATCGGTGGGGCGGTCGGTGGGTTTATCGCTTCGCTCTTCCATTTGGCGGCTACAGGTATGGCCATTACGGTCATTCCGGGTACATTGCTCTACATGAACCACCAGCTTCCGCTTTATATCTTGGCGAACGTGGCTGCTATGGCAGTAGCTTTTGTCCTGACCTGGATGTTCGGGTATAACGATAAAATGCTGGAGGAAGTCAAAACAGCAGGTTCCTCCAATTAACACCACCTAGATGGTATGAATAAGTAAGCACACGCCTAGGAATTAAATGTAACGGTCGTTCTACTTTGGAGCGCTCTCGCCCCTTGTTAAAAAGGGCTGCTAGAGAAAGTATCCAAGTGGGGCGGCCGTTTTTCTTTGAAATTTAGTATTTCGTACCCGGTTACGCATCATGACTTTGATCGCCAGTCAGTTCGGAAGCGCAACGGGTTGCCAGAGTATTTACAATGACATGGACTTGGGTCGTAGAATAGTTTCCTTCCTTTAATGCGGTATTCCTTGACAAACTGTAGCGATTTTTATCAAATCCCGAAAAACAAAATTTTATGTCAATCAGGTAAAAATTTCAAAAAATATATATACGATGGTTATTTTGTGTGTTATCATATAGAAGTTGTTAAAATTTAGTATTTGGAGGCAATTATCTGTGAAAAAACTTCTTGTAACAATGCTAGTTATTATGTTAGTGGCCATTGGGTTGAATCCTGCAAGCTCTTATGCAGATTCATCTTCATCGGCTAAAGCCCCTTCTAACCAGTCCCTATTCCCACCCTACTCCTCAATTGTTAATTCGGATACGCTCTTGAGCGGCTTGACGCTTGAGGAGTATAATGAAGCTATAGCCAATGCAGTTCCACTGGAGTCAGTAATTGTAAAAAGTGATAAAACTAAATCCATTGAAAAAATTTCCCCTATGGCTGTGCCATCTTGGTCATTTAGCCACCTAGGTCGTAACGATGGATTTTGGTCAGATAAGTTTTCAATTGGTTATGCAGGGTATGTGCCTGTAAGTGTGGTGCAGTGGGGAGATGATAGTTCTTGGTCTCAACCCGATGTTGGTTATACACTCGTGAGTAGAGATTATTTGGGCAAGGTTCGCATGGTTTCCGGAAGATATACAGGCACGAATGCAAAATTTGAAATCAAGGTACCAGAAGCTGGACAATACCAAATGTTAGTTAATAATTTAAATAACTACACTATTTCAGGGAACGGATTCATGGGTTATTAAATTTTGTTAATTGGATTATTTTTGGAAGGGAGGAAGTGAGTGTGAACAAGCGACTCAGACCAGCTGTTATTATCTTAAGTCTAATTGTCGTTGTCGGAGGGGCGGTGGCTGTTATCAAAAGTCAGACCTTTGCGAACAGCAGTAAGCCTCAAACCCAAACTATCAATGATCCTGACTGGCTCACACCTGAGAAGAAGAAGGAGATAAACGAGAAAGTGTTATCTTCACAAGCAGAAATTATACACTCAAAATATGGAGATTTTTTCCCTGTTGAAGTTCCGAATGAGTATCCAAGCGATCAGGTTGCAAATCGGGACAATCAAGAGCAGATAACAGCTCAGACAAAGCAAGTTATCAAGAATAATTTTGTTTACGAAAAAAAAGAGTGAAAAAATTATTTTTTCTAGAACGCTTGTAAAAATAAGCGTTCTTTTTTGTGCGCCATGCATGGTGCGTAACTAGGCGGTGAAAGTCCGCTATGGGAGCTGACAGCTGCCAACCATTAGCCAAGAGCAAGGGTGTCCGCCGTGAGGCAGAAAACGAAGAACAACAAGCTGAAGGCGTTAACGCTTCCTTCCTCGTTGTCCG
>NZ_JBITPH010000031.1:0-53137 GCF_050467685.1 Paenibacillus sp. NRS-1782 | reverse complement strand
CTTTAGTTCAACTTATATAGTCTTCCAATTTTACGATCATCAGGTCTAAACACTCCTAATAATTTTGAAGCAATCATTTCGCTAATTCTTTCCAGTGAAACTGAGTCTGGTAATCCCTTTACTTCATTAATTGTTTTTCCATAGCTATACAAAGCTTTCAAAACGTTCGTTTTCCCTGCACCAGTTTCTCCACTGATGATATTAATATGTCTAGCAAATGGAATGCGAACGCTAGAGAATAGAGTGAAATCAGTAAATTCAACTTGCGTTATATGTTGATTATTTGACATAAAAAGCCCCCCACAACATTAAAATATATAATATTAGTTTATCCAAATATCAAAATTATTAAGCAATAAATCTTAGTTCACAACCCAAAAACCACAAAAAATAAGTGCTTAAAAAGCATAATTTCATTATCACATAGTGGTTCACTTTTGAATAGCAGCAAAAAAAGCCGATTCCTCAGGACCGACTTTCAACTGTATTCTCCTATATATTGCACGCCAACTACTTCGAAATATCCAAAAAGCCCTCGCCAAACACATCCCGCACGTCATGAATCGTGATAAACGCCGCTGTGTCGATAGCCTTCACAATCTTTTTAAGCGCTGACACCTCTTGCTTGCTGATGACAATATACAGAACTTCTTTCGGATTTTTCGTGTAGTACCCGTGGCCTGACAGGACTGTAACTCCCCGATCCATTTGGGTAATGACCATTTCTGCAATTTTATTTTGATGCTCCGAAATAATCATGACCGCTTTCTTCGGGTTCAGACCTTCGATCATGAAATCCATAACCTTCGTACCGACGTACAAAATAACAATGGTCAGCATGAGCTTTTCCGGGCCAATAATAAAATAGGACGAAAATGCAACAATCAGATCAAAAAACAGCAAGCCATAGCTGATGTTCCAATCCAGATATTTGTTGGCGATCCGGGCCAAAATGACCGTTCCCGCCGTTGTTCCGCCTACTCGCACGATCAAACCAATCCCGATACCCACCAAAACCCCGGCAAATACGGCGTTAATCGTCGGCTCATGCGAATCAATCCGCCAGTTGGCCGTTAAATGTAAAAACAACGAGTTAAAAGCGACTGCAATCACGGTGTACAGGGTCGTTCTCTTGTCCAAAAATTTATACCCGACAATCAGCAGCAAGCCATTGATCGCCAGATTGACGATCGAAGGGGACCACTGAAACAGGTAGTACAAAATAATCGTGACCCCTGTAACGCCCCCCTCGCCAAACTCATTCGGGATAACAAACAGATTAACAGCCAGCGCGAAAAAAAACGCACCCAGAATAATAAATGCGATGTCTGCAATTCTTTTTTTCATATATGTCCTGGTCCTTTCTTAAACATTTCAAAGGATGAATCGCCAGATGGATTGGCTGATCCTAGTAGCTAAAACACGCTTACAACCAGTTCATGGTATCCACTCCCAAACATAAAGTCAATACAACTTTGACACTTTAATTCGCCACCAGACTGACTTCATTTTGACTTATATAAGGATCTTCGACAAAAAAACACGGTCCCGACTACTAAACTAAGAAAACGGGCCTCTGGCCCTTGTTCTGGACCTAGGCACATTTTCCCTCAGAATGACCATACACCTAATCCTCATTTTGGACACATATGACCATCTTCCTGTTTTATGTCAAAAGCGTTTTAATTTGAAAAAATGCGTTTATAATGATTGAAACATTACCAAGCAGTCTACCCGGTATTACGGCATCAAGTACATACGAATAGTCCTATACAGACGTCCTAAGCAACTCAATCTGAATTTGACAAAATGGAATTGGAGGAACTACCTACATGAATACAATGAATTTAACTGTACACACCTTGATGCCCTTTCATCACCAATACCAACGTGCCAACGCAGTGAGTATGCAGAAGAAGGAAGACAGCTCGGAGAAGAAGCTCAGCTTTCAGGACATTTTGAATGAGAAAATGGGTAAAAAATAAAGCAGCCGTTTATCCGGTTAGATGATCCCGCTTTACATAAGCTAAAAAGCCGTGGCCCCTACATCATCTGTAGAGAACCACGGCTTTTGTTATTCATGTGTTTATAAGTTTAAGGATTTACTGCCCGGCATCCCGATACTGCTCTGCCTTCTCACGCATCCCGGCGGCTACCGCTTCTTCGGTGTCCAGCCCCTTATCTGCCGCATAGGCGCGAATGTCCTGCGTGATACGCATACTGCAAAACTTGGGACCGCACATTGAGCAAAAGTGTGCTTCCTTGGCTCCCTCTGCTGGCAGCGTCTCATCATGGTAGGACAAGGCCCGCTCAGGGTCGAGCGAAAGATTGAACTGGTCGCGCCAGCGGAATTCAAAGCGTGCCTTGGACAAAGCATCGTCCCGCTGCTGCGCCCGTGGATGGCCTTTGGCCAGATCGGCTGCATGTGCCGCAATTTTGTACGTAATGACTCCTTCACGAACATCATCCTTGTTCGGCAGGCCCAAATGCTCCTTCGGCGTCACATAGCACAGCATGGACGTCCCGAACCAACCGATCATTGCCGCCCCAATCGCCGAGGTAATATGATCGTAGCCGGGCGCAATATCCGTCGTGAGCGGTCCCAGTGTATAAAAGGGAGCTTCCTTGCAAATCTCCATTTGCAGGTCCACATTCTCCTTGATTTTGTGCATCGGGACATGTCCCGGCCCTTCAATCATAACCTGAACATCATGCTTCCAGGCAATCTGCGTTAACTCGCCCAACGTATCCAGCTCAGCAAACTGTGCCTCATCATTCGCATCATAGATACTGCCTGGACGTAGACCGTCTCCGAGGGAAAAGGACACATCGTAGGCTTTCATGATTTTGCATATTTCTTCAAAATGCGTGTACAAAAAGTTCTCCCGATGGTGCGCAAGACACCAAGCCGCCATAATCGACCCTCCACGGGACACAATTCCCGTCATTCTGCTTGCCGTCATCGGAATATACCGCAGCAGCACGCCCGCATGAATGGTGAAATAGTCCACGCCCTGCTCCGCCTGCTCAATCAGCGTGTCACGATACAACTCCCATGTTAGCGCCTTTGCTTCGCCGTTCACCTTTTCAAGCGCCTGATACAGCGGTACAGTCCCAATCGGCACAGGGGAGTTACGGATGATCCATTCACGCGTCGTATGGATGTTACGGCCTGTGGACAGGTCCATGACCGTATCCGAGCCCCAGCGTACAGCCCAGGTCATTTTTTCCACTTCCTCCTCGATGGAGGACGTAACCGCAGAATTACCAATGTTCGCATTAATCTTCACGTGAAAATGACGACCAATCACCATCGGCTCACTTTCCGGGTGATTGATATTTGAAGGCAAAATAGCTCGCCCTGCCGCCAACTCCTGCCGCACAAACTCAGGCTCTACCCCTTCGCGGATGGCCGCAAATTCCATTTCGGGCGTAATGATCCCTTGCCGAGCGAAATGCATTTGCGTTACAGTACGCCCTTGCCGCGCACGGAGCGGACGGTTGGTGACGCCGGGAAATTCAGCCGTCTCCCGTTTGGAGCCGGGTTTCAGCCCGTTATCCTCCGGCTTGACGGCACGCCCCTCGTAAGCCTCCACATCGCCCCGTTCCAGTGCCCAGGCTCGCCGTAATGGAGGCAAGCCCTGACGGATATCGACCTGATAGGCTTCGTCGGTCATGGGACCGCTCGTATCGTACACACGTAACGGCTCATGCTGCTCCGTGCCCTGTGGCGTATGTGTGGGATGTAGCGCGATTTCACGCTCCGGCACGGCAATGCCCGGCCGCGTGCCTTGAATATACACCTTGCGGCTCCCTGGAAAGGGCTTTACCCCTCCGGTCTGTTCATCCACTGCGTTCCCTGCTGTTCCCTCTGTTTCTGTCGGTTTCATTGTCCAATCCTCCCGTTTCGATGAAATGACACACCGATCCGAACCACCCCAGGCTGGCTGATCTATGCAAAAAAGCCGGTTCCCCAGGGAACCGGCTAATCTAACGAAACAGCTATCCAGACGGCTACGCACGCGGAAACATACTCCGATGCGTTGCCGTAGACAGCGGCTGCGTATACATTTCAATGGCCGATTACTTCCCTACGCTGGTATGATCCAGATCAGGTGCAAAGGGTCCGGAATCTAGTGCGATTCCATCTCAGCCCGGCATTACAGGCTCCCCCAGTAACTCTGTTAATTCTATTCGTATGAGGCGGCTATATAGGACAACCCGCCATCCCCATCAGACTACTTCAAATTTGCGGCTTTGGCAACCCTTCCCTGGTCCCTTTTTCCAAAAATTATGGAAGCATAAGCCCCATTTCCTTGGCAGCCTCGATCAAAATCGGTGCAAAATCATGCAGCGTCTCGGGCGCTAGTCGGCTGACCGGACCGGATACAGACAAGGCCGCAGCGACCTGTCCCTTCCGATTCACGATAGGCGCAGCCACAGCAGCAGCGCCCGGCTCACGTTCCTCATAGCTGGTCGCATAGCCCTTCTCGCGAATATCCTGCAATTGAGCCTTATAAACCTCCGGATCTACCGAGGGCGGCCATTCGTCCCCGCTTAGCAGGACTTCCAGCTCCTGCGGCGGCATAAAGGCCGCCAGTACCTTGCTGGAGGCTCCTACAGCCAGCGGCATGCGCGCACCCACTGGCGCAACGCGACGGATCGCCTGATTGCTCTGCACGGCCTGAATGCGGATACGCATGCTGCCATCGCGCAGGTATAGGCTGACCGTTTCGCCCAGACGGTCACGCAATCCTTCCATCGCTGGCTGTAACAGGATCGCCGGCTCGTCGCTTTGTGACAGATGGGTGGATAGCTCCCATATCCGGATGCCAAGCCGATATTTTTCCGTTGCGGGATTCCGAACGACAAAGCCCCGATCCTCCAGCGTGGTCAGCAGCCGATGGACGGTACTTTTATGTAAACCAATTTTGGAGGCAATCTCTGTCAGGCCCAGATCGGAATCTCCGGTAAAACACATCAGTATATCAAGCGCACGCTCCACGGCGCGAACGGTTAATTTACGGTCTTCCATTGTGAACCGCTCCTCTTTGTTCCATATTCGTTTCACACCATGAAACATGGTTACATAAATTATATAGAATAGTCGTGGCTACTGTAAACCAATGTTTTTGTGACAGCCATATTACAGAACGAGGACAAACATCGACAATTCTTTGCATCATTTTTACTTTTCCGGTTCAGCCGTTGACTTTGGATAACACGCATCATACGATAATAGGTATCAATACGGGCATAGACTATCATTTTCAAGTGAAATTGTACCTAGAATTATATGAAACGAAGTTCATTTTTATATAAGGAGGCTCTTACATGATTTCGACATCCCAGCGCAGCTCTCAGCTACAGCATGCTGTCCAGGAGCCGTCCACCCCACTGATCAATCCCCGGCTGCTGCGGATCAAGCATGTTGTCATTGCCTTGCTGCTGTCGGTCGTATTTTTTCTATTGTTTTGCTTTATTACCCTGCACGCCTATATCGCATGGGTACTGACGAATCCAGCTGTCGCGCCACTGTACTCGAACCCGATGCAGGCCAAAGGAATGCCCTACGAGGATGTCAGCTTCCCCGCCAAGGACGGCAGCCGGATGGTGCAGGGCTGGTATATCCCGGCAGATCAATCGAAGAAAACGATTATTTTCAGCCACGGTTATGGGGCCAACCGCGAAGAAAGCTGGATTCCGATGTATGATCTGGCCCATTATGCCCACCGTTTGAATTTTAACGTTGTCATGTTCGATTACGGATTCGCATCACAAAATAACAAAGCCGTCGCAACCGGAGGCAAAGCGGAATCCCAGCAGCTTCTCGGGGCGATCCAGCTTGCGAAGCAACGCGGTTCCTCGGAGATTATCGTATGGGGCTTCTCGATGGGGGCAGGAACTGCTCTTCAGGCGGGCTTGCAGACCAAGGATGTGGACGCCATGATTTTGGACAGCACCTTCCTGCTGGAGCCGGATACACTGTACCATAACATTCATAATCAAATTGATCTGCCTCGCCATCCGTCTCTGGAAATTCTGGAGCTGCTGTTTCCAGTCTTGAACGGTACCAGCCTGCATCAGATTCCATATCAAGAGGTCAAAGCAGAAAACTATCCGTTCCCGATCATGTTCGTACATGGGACGCAGGATGAAAAGGCTCCTTACCCGATTGCGGAAAAGCTCGCTGCCAATCAAACCAACCCGCTTTCCAGTGTATGGATTGTCAAAAAAGGGCTGCATGAGCTTATTTTCAGAGAGCATCCACGTGAGTATTTGCGGCGGGTATCGACGTTTTTAAGCGGTGTACAAGAGCTGGAGGACAAGAAAATGATCGCTAATGCCAGTAAACAAACGACTACGAAGTAACGCTTCTATTGTAGAAGCCATACTCCTTTTAATATGGAGAAGCCCGTCTATGGACACTTAGCCCGTGTCGAAGCGAGGCTTCTTTTTTGCGTCCAACTATGTATTCATTGTCCCACATTACATGTCCGTGCCGGATCGGGGAGTTTATAGACATATTCCCGATGAGACGGCGAATATACTGGGTACGTATGCATCCGGGTCAGGTTCTTGGGACCAGCCCGGATAGCCATAGTGGGATACGGGAGGTAAAAACGATGCTGAGTACTTACGGGTCTTTCCTGCCCTTACGTGTGCTGGAGGAAATCCGGCATTGGAAGCAGCAGGAAAGCTGGCATGTGGAAGTAATTAAGTCCGCTACAGAGGGGCTGGAGCCTGATTACGTGCGGCTGCTGGATGACTGGAGGACGGTATTCGAGCAGACGGAACGCACCGCTATAGAGCTGCTTGAAGAGCAGCGAAGCGCCCTTGATCCGGCAGATCAGGCGTGGCATCGTCAATGGGAGCGGTCGTCAGCTGCTGCACAAGCACAAGCCGGGCAATCGAGAGAATCGGGGTCAGGATCGGCATCAGATTCACAGCCTATCTCACAAGAGCTGAATCATCGTCTGGACGAATTGCTGCAAACCGCAAACCGCCAGTCACAGGAGTATGTACGGCAGCTCAGTCTGCTGACCGAGCACAGCCATGCGTTACGACAGCAGCCGAAATCCACCGGAATTGTGTTGCATGCGGCATATGAGAGCCAGTATTTCCTGATCTCGACCAATCCCTTTCAGGAGCCCGGCTCCATTGCGCGGGCCACTGCGTTGTTTCATGTGGCGACAGAGGGTGAGGATTACCCCGAGGATGCGCTGCGAGAGCGGCAGACAGGGCAAACAGACGGCACGAGGTGGGAAGGACCGTGGGCGAACAAAGACAAAGGCGTCCAGTCCAGCCAGACAGAGCCTTCGGCTACGGAAAAAACTTCCCCCGGCCGATCTGTTCCTATCGGGGGACATCGTTTGCCGCCGCTTCCTTATCCCTATAATGCGCTTGAACCGTACATTGATGAGAAAACGATGCGTATCCACCATGACAAGCATCATCTAAGCTATGTGAATGATTTAAACAAAGCGGAGAAAAAACTGGAGGAAGCCCGGAAAACGGGTGATTTTGACCTTGTGAAGCATTGGGAACGCGAGCTGGCGTTTAACGGTGCAGGCCATTATCTGCACACTCTTTTCTGGACAATTATGAGTCCTCAAGGCGGTGGAACACCAAGCGGGCCGCTGGCGGAGCAGATCAAAAAGGACTTTGGCAGCTATGAGGCATTCAAGAAGCAATTCAGCTCAGCAGCCGAGAAGGTCGAGGGCGGCGGCTGGGCTATCCTGACGTGGAGTCCACGTGCAGGACGGCTTGAAATTTTGCAGGCCGAAAAGCACCAGAACCTGACTCAATGGGAGTCCATTCCGTTGCTGGCGATAGATGTATGGGAGCATGCCTATTACTTAAAGCATCAGAACGAGCGCAACAAATACATTGAGGACTGGTGGCATGTCGTGAACTGGCCTGAGGTGGAAAAACGCTATGCCCAAGCCTCTAAGCTGAGATGGCAGCCGTTCTAAGCTAAGACTCCTCTGTAGCCAGGAACATACTTCCCACTACACCTGCGAATCGTATCGCTCTCTGAGCGCTCTCATTTGCTCCGTCAGTCCTTGCGGCTGTAGCAGTGAGCCATCGGCAGGCACAATCGCCGCCCGGCTCTCGACTACACGGCGCAGCGATGCCGTATAAGCCTCAACCGACGGCACCCCTGCCAGCTCCGCCAGGCTGCCCATCGTTGCCGGATTCACCTGCGGATAATCCGGCTTCGGCACGCCCGTCGGCGCAGCTCCGGCTGCCTCCGCATAGAACCGCTGCACCGCCTGTGCGCGCTCCGCGCCACTGCCCTCAATCATCACAAAGGCCGTGATGATATAGGCCTTGGCCTGCCGCCGCTGCGCAATGCCGCAAAACTTGCGGCCTCGGACGCTGACATCGTAATCGCCGGGACAGAAGGACCCGACGATTTCCCCGGTCTGTGCATCGGCAGACCACGGGGCCAGCGCATCGGCAATCAGCCCCGCCATAAGCCGAAAATCTTCATGCAGGCTGATTGCTCGCTGCGGATTCGGCAGGATCAGGGACAGGTTCAGTACCCCCCTGTCCAGCATCACGGCCGCTCCGCCCGAGGGACGCACACATACCGAGGCTCCGGCGTTCCGCACACGCTCCATCGCCTGCGGCGCGTACGGAAGCCTGCGGTCCCGGTGGCCGATCACCAGCGCAGCCGGGTGTCGCCATAGATGCAAAATAGGCGCAGCTCCTTGCCCTACTTGCCGACAGGCCAGTTCCTCCCACGCCAGTGGAGACAAAACATCCGTCTGAGTGGTCACGAGTGGCGCTTGAAACCATTGCAGATCAGGCAAAACCGTTGTTTTGTCTGCTGACATATGTACATTCTCCATACGCTATCCTCCTTCAAAGCAGCTACCGGCTACCTATTCTCATGTTAGCAAAAAAGAGTGGTTACGCCTATGCGTAAACCACTCTTTTTTAATCATCACATCACCGTCACGCCTGTTCGGTCAATCCTTGAGCAACGAGAGGAACTCTGCACGCTGCGCAGCATCATCACGAAACGTTCCACGTACCGCAGATGTTACCGTTTTGCTGCCAGACTTTTTGACGCCTCTTGCGCACATACACAAGTGCTCGCCTTCCACGACCACCATAACCCCGTGAGCGGAGACCGCTTCATTCAAAATATCTGCAATCTGTGCCGTAATGCGCTCCTGAACCTGCAAACGACGCGTCACAGCCTCAACCAGACGGGCAAGCTTGCTTAGTCCTACAATTTTGCCGCTGGGTACATAGCCGATATGCACTTTTCCGAAGAAAGGAGCCATATGGTGCTCACACTGGCTGTAATAGACGATGTCCTTCACAATCACAAGCTCCTCGTGATTTTCGTCGAATGTTACACCCAGCGCATCCCGGGGATCAACCTCATAACCTGCAAATATCTCCTCATACATGCGCGCTACGCGTGCCGGTGTTTCCAGCAAGCCTTCACGCTTGGGGTCCTCACCGATCAGTTGTAGAATCTGCTCCACATGGTACTCGATTTTATCCCGGTTATCCGCAGCTTTGCGGTTAATATAATCTTTTACGCCAGCCACAGTAATCCTCCTCTGTGCAACCTCATGCGGCATTCGTGCTTATGTTGCTCATTATTTACGATTGCCCTGATTTTTACGCTGACCTGGCTGATTTTTGGAGAACTGCTGGTTCTTCATCATCTGCTGGGCCTTCTGCATTTGCTTCCCATTCAGGTTATAACCCATCTGTTTGGCCATTTTTTGCAGCGTCTCAGGATCGTTTTGCATCTTTTCTAGCTGTTTGCGAAGATAATAAGCACCGATGAAAAATCCCCCGACCAAACCAACAATCAGGGTAATGATCGGAATGACAATATTCCATACCACGAAGTCGTCACCTCTGTATATTTATATGAAACCTCTTGAATTATACACGAACCTATCATAGCAAAACATGGGACAGCTAGCAAATCACAATTTGCAAACACTTGTCCTCATTCCTTCTCCAAATCCAGCAGCTTCATCTTGATCGGCAGGCCTCCAGCATATCCAACCAAGCTCCCGTCCGCACCCGATACCCGGTGACATGGAATCAGAATGGGCAACGGGTTTTTGTTGTTCGCTCCTCCAACCGCACGTACCGCCTTGGCTCTGCCAATTGACTCCGCGATATCCTTGTAGGACACGCTTTGACCATACGGAATATTTTGCAGCGCACGCCATACCTGCTCCTGAAAAGGGGTGCCCCTCAAATCATAGGCCACAGTGAAATCCCGTCGTTTCCCGGCAAAATACTCACGCAGTTGAACCGCAGCCTCGCGCAGCTTTTCCGGCTCCTGCACATAGACATATTCCCCAATCCATGTACGGGCCCATTGCTGAAGCAGCGCCTCCTTCGCATGAAAAACGTCAAAATCAATCCGGCATAGCCCCCGGTCCGTTGCACACAGCGTTAAAATGCCTATAGGTGTCTCCATTTCATCATAATAGATCGTAGTCGGCCCTTCTGAGACCTTTTGCTGTTCAGCCTGTTCTCGTTCCTCAAGTTTGGAATGCGCCTGCGCGACCATTTCGCGTACTTGCTCATGTTGTTCCTTCTCAGATGCTTGCTTGATCGCTGTCATTGCGTTTTTCCCTCCTATTCGGCCCAAAGCCCAAGCCGCCGTGCCCCGAAGTTCAGGACGCGGATCATCCAGCAAAACCTCCGTCAGCTTGGACACGGCACTAATATCCTTGAAATTGCCGAGCGCAATAACCGCATTGCGCTGAATCGGCTTCTTTCCCCGCCAGGCTGCCGCACTTTGACCAAATCTCTCTTTGAATTCACGATTGCTCAAATCCAGTAACGGCAGCAGCAGTGGCTTCACAATTTCGGGATCAGGTGTAAGCTCAGGATGATGATCCCAGTTGAGGCCCCGATTTTTCGGGCATACGATTTGGCAGGTATCACATCCGTACAACCGATTCCCGATTTTCAGCATAAATTCCTCATCCAGAAATCCTTTCGTTTGCGTCAAAAAGGACACACACCGCTGGGCATTGAGCTGTCCCGGCCCAACAAGCGCGCCCGTAGGGCACGCATCCAAGCATTTTGTACACTCCCCACACCCGTCCGTAACCGGCTCATCCGGCTGAAAAGGGATATTCGTCAGCAGCTCACCGAGATAAATCCATGATCCCAGTGTTGGTGAAATCATCATCGTATTTTTTCCGCTAAACCCAATACCCGCCCGTTCCGCAACAGCCCGATCTGATAGCTCCCCGGTATCCACCATGTTTTTCATAATCGCGTCGGGAACCCGTTCACCTATAAAAGCCTCCAGCTTTTCCATGGCCTCGCGCAGCACTAAGTGGTAGTCCTTACCCCAGGCGGAACGCGCCAAAATACCACGGTACTTGCCTTTGTCTGACTTCGGCGGGTCCTTCATTTTGGAAGGATAAGCCACCGCAATGGCAATCAGGGATGCAGGCTGCGAACCGTACAGCTCCGGGTAGATCCGTTTATCAATGTCCGGCTCCTCAAAACCGGATTCATAGCCTTTGGCGCGATGCTCTTCCAATATTGCTTTTAGAGACAGAAAGGGATCGGCGGATGCGAACCCGATAGAGTCGATGCCCAGTCCTGGAGCGGCTTGGATAATCTCCTGCTTGAGCGAGGCCCAAGTCAAAGCGGTTCCGGCAGCCGTTGGTGTCTGTCCGCGTTGCATCCGATACTCACCTCTCTTTCATATCACTTATATGAGGATTTTTGCAAAATCCTCATATCTCAAATTTCAACAGAATAGTTCAGCAGATGCTACCGTAAATTTTTAACAGCACTGGTCGCCAGAAAATCACAATGATTATTCAGCTCGTTGTCACTGTGACCCTTGACCTTCACATACTCTACCTCATGCTTACTCATCAGTTCCCACAGTTCTTCCCATAACTCCTTGTTTTCAACTGGCTGATTTTTACTGTTGCGCCAGCCGTTACGAAGCCAATTCTTAATCCAGCCCTGTTTGAAGCAGTTTACGACATAGGCGGAGTCACTGTGTACCTTTACATGGCAAGGCTCCTTGAGCAGCTTAAGCGCTTCAATGACAGCCTTGATCTCCATGCGATTGTTTGTCGTCATTTTTTCTGCCCCGGACAACTCCCTGCGATGCTCTCCATATAGCAAAACGACGCCCCACCCCCCAGGTCCGGGATTGCCGGAACAAGCGCCGTCGGTATATACCATCACTTCTTTCATAATCCTCTTCCTTTCCTGATCGGTAACTGCCTGCTCCGTCATGGTCCTGACGATTTGCACACGTTCCGCATTGATAAACTATGGTTACTTTACAGCCATTTCCACTCGGATAACGGCCAAAATACAAACTCCGCACGCCCCAGCAAATCCTGAGGTTTAATGCTGCCAAAATATCGGCTGTCCTTGCTGCCCGTGGCGTGTCGATTATCGCCCATGACAAAAAAGTGCCCCGGCTCTACTGTAAAAGGACCGTAATCACCGTCCTCAATCTCCGAGTCGGTGTAAGGCTCGTTTTGCAGCTCGCCGTTCACATATAGATGATTATGCTCAACCCAGATTACATCCCCTGGAGTACCTATGACTCTTTTCACTAAAAATCTCGGGCTGGACGACTTGGAGTCGGGATCTTGTAATATCACGATATCCCCTCTGCCCGGATCATGAAAATTGTAAATCAGCTTGTTAACGAACAAATGCTGGCTTTCCATAAGTGTCGGCTGCATGGAATGCCCCCTGACCGTAGACAAATTAAACACGAACAGGTTCAGCAGCAGCAAGACGGTCATCGCAATCAGAAGAGTCACCAACCAATCGCGTATATATCCCCCACGACCTACAGGTTTGGACGTTTCCGGCGAGGGAAGCGGACCTGACGAAGGAGCCAAAGCGTCCATAAAAAACCTCCTCAACCCTGTTATAAATAGAAAAGCATATCCCGTACCCGATTGCAACGGTTACTCAGATATGCTCTAGATGGAAGTATTAGCTTTGAAAATATTCGATTCTCTTTATAACCATTGCCGATTAATGAGGAGCCAAAATGCTGAGCTTCTGAAAAGTCTGTAAAATCTGGCTTGCCCCGTAGCCCATCGCTTCATATAAAGGCATGGCCGCGCTGTTATGCTTGTCTCCGGCTACCCAGATGCGGCTAACCTTACGTTGCTGAAAACGCTGCTCCATGGACTCTACAAGCGATTTGCCAATTCCCATCCGACGATGGTCCGGGTGAATAGCAATACGATAATAACAACCATGATTCTGATCAATCGTGCCGATTAGAGCGCCAACCAGCTCTTCATCCTCTTCCGCAACGACGATCAAGCCAGAATCCCACGAAAGCTGACGGGCAAAAGCACCCACCGTCTCTTTGTAGCACTCCTCAGACAAGGCAATCTGCATGAGTTCCATTACTGGATTCACATCACTCAATTGAAAGGAACGAACGTGCATAAGTAATATCTCCCTTTTCGTAAGCTTAATAAAACAAATTGAGACAGCACCATCATTTTTTACATAAATCCTTAAAGTTCTTAGCACGGTGTTAATCACAAGGCATTATGATAAAAATGCAAACGATCTGCTATATATGAATTGAAGAACAGGAAAAGGGTGAATTCCCTCAAATTCGTCATATCCGCAGACATGACAAGATATAGCAGTCGACAAAAAAGCCGAAATTTCTGCTTCCTTGAACATTAAACCACACTTTTAGATGGAATACATCCCTTTTTCTCATGTAAGCGCTGTATATGAAACGTTTACATTTTTGAGCTACATAATTTTCCTCTTATTACCTATATACATGTATTCCAAGCGGGTTTTTGGACATGATAGCTACCAGGTCGTATTACCCAGTTTGCTATTTTACAAACAAAAATGTTGATAAAATAGCCTGAATGCGGTTTAATATAACTGTAGAGGGTATTATTACATAGGGACACCTTACCCAAACCATATAATCAGGAGGGATTTTACAATGGCATTTCAATTACCAGAACTTCCTTACGCGAAAGACGCACTGGAGCCGCACATTGATGCGCTGACAGTAGAAATTCACCATGATCGTCACCATAACACATATGTAACAAACCTGAACGCAGCTCTGGAAAGCGCTCCTGAACTGCAAAGCAAAAGCCTGGAGGATCTGATCTCCAATCTGGACAGCGTTCCTGAAAGCATCCGCCCTGCGGTTCGCAATAACGGTGGCGGACACCACAACCACAGCCTGTTCTGGGAAGTTATTGGCCCTAACGGCGGCGGACAACCAACTGGCGCTATTGCAGAAGCAATCAGCAACGAGCTGGGCGGCTATGACAAATTCAAAGAAGATTTCACGAAAGCAGCTACAACACGCTTTGGTAGCGGTTGGGCTTGGCTGGTTGTCGGCAAAGACGGCAAACTGGCAATCACCAGCACTCCTAACCAAGACAGCCCGCTCTCCGAAGGTCTGACTCCGGTACTTGGACTGGATGTTTGGGAGCATGCTTACTACCTGAAATATCAAAACAAACGCCCGGATTACATTGCAGCATTCTACAATGTAATTAACTGGGATGAAGTGAACAAACGTTACGCAGCAGCGAAAAAATAAGCTGGTAACACTATATCTGTAAGATAGCCAAGCGGCGATTCCCCAGTTACTGTGGAATCGCCGCTTGGCTTTTTTTCACATTACGTAACTACAACTTGGCGCTGCACACTCATCTGATATTGCTTGGGTGTAACCCCGTACTTTTTCTTAAAAAGACCGATAAAATAGGAAACGCTCTCATAATTCAAATCAAAAGCGACCTCTGTCACGTTCCGATGCTGGAGCCATTGCTTGGCAAGCTGCATTTTTTGATTCGTTATATAGTCAAGCGGGGTTAGTCCTGTTATTTTTTTAAACTGATTCGTGAAATTCGCATGTGACATATTATAGTTATCCGCCAAATCCTTCACATGCCTGATCCCAGGCAGCTGCTCCTGAATATCCCGTATTGCCCGAAACACAGGATGCCGATGGTTCGTAAGCAGATTCTGCTCAAGCACCTGCATCTGTAGCAGATGATAGGCCATTTCCTGGGCGCCCAGATCAATCAGGAAATTTTTTCTTTCGGCGGGATGTGCCATATATTGCTTGATCCGCTCCATAGATGCGGTAAGTGAATTCGCCTTTTCGTTCAGCTCACAGCGAACCACCGCATGAGTCGGGGAACTCTCCGGGACCTGAAATTCCTCCTCTACCACGTTCCTTAACCGTTCCATCAACTGATCGCTTAATTCAAAGACCAGTGCCTTGGTGTGTTCTTTGATCCTCATTTCAACGCTGGACTGGGGAGGAAGCAGGATAATTTCCTGAGAATCGTATTCAAAATGCTCCGTTTCATTAATTTTGACTTCTTTTCTCCCCTCCAAAATCGTACACAGCTTCGGGTATTCGTATGAAGCATATTTCTCGTAATAATTTTCTGGAAGCTCATAATACAAAATTCGGATCAGCTCGGTTTCATATCCATATTTCAGCTCACTATAACGATTAAAGTCGCCTAAAGTTTTGGAATGCTCCATCGTTTCACCCTTTAAAAAATCACGATATTTTATAATAAAATGCGTTAGTTCCCGCCAATATAGGGCAGTATGATAAGAATATAAGGATGGTTGAAAGATCCTTTAATTCCATCATTATACCTTA
The DNA here is from genome assembly GCF_050467685.1 of Paenibacillus sp. NRS-1782. Classification (NCBI taxonomy): domain Bacteria; kingdom Bacillati; phylum Bacillota; class Bacilli; order Caryophanales; family Paenibacillaceae; genus Paenibacillus; species Paenibacillus sp. NRS-1782. Next base: position 37,458 of record NZ_JBITPH010000031.1, on the reverse strand, counting down.
ATTTACCTCAAAATAATAACAAAGGTGGATGCATATTTATGACGGGAACCTCCAAATTCATGATGCCGGGTATGAGTCTTATGGGCTCGGGTGCACTGGCGGATGCAGGTACAGAAATCGGAAAATTGGGCTTTAAACATGTATTGATCGTAACCGATAAGCCTTTAGTTGATATTGGGATTGTGAAAAAAGTAACGAGCATGTTGGACAGTCTAAACGTAAAATCCGTTGTGTACAGCGGCACGCAGCCGAATCCCACGGTTTCCAATGTAAACGAGGGCTTGGAGCTACTGAACCAATCCGGGTGCGACTTTATTATTTCGCTCGGAGGCGGGTCACCGCATGACTGTGCCAAGGGCATCGCGCTTTTGGCCTCCAACGGCGGACAGATCGGCGACTACGAAGGCGTGGATAAATCCGCGAAGCCCTCCTTCCCTCTGATTGCCATTAACACCACGGCAGGCACAGCTAGGGCGTGTCTTCAAACTGATTAAATGGGAACACATGGGGGACCGTCAACATTTTAACGAAAATATTCGCTAAGCTCTTGAGCGTGACCGCTTGGCGCTTTTTCTTACTCCACGAGCAAGTTACAATAAAATGAACATGAATTAGACAGACCTAAGTGTCTAATTCATGTTCGCCTAAATTTCGGAAAATTGAATTACAGGTGGATCAATGAATCTTTGGAGGTTCAGAATTCATCATATCGTTAAGCTGGGTCACAAAAACACCTTCGTTCGGCCCAGGGTTATTTCGAAACATTTTCGCTTCTTCCACCAGAACTTCGTCTGTATCCGTGCCAAGTACCTTTATCGTTGCATCAATGAATGACGCAAGTGGCATCGCACGCGGTTCATCGTTGTTGCTTTGAACCCATGGTGGCACAATTTCTATTACTTTTACCGAAGTGTCTTTAAGCATGTACCTTTGGGACAGCGTATAGGTATGAAGTGCTGCCTTCGTCGCGGAGTATACAGCAGTTGTCGCTAACGGTACAAATCCAAGTATCGAAGTCGTGTTGATGACAACCGCTTCTTCTTTGGACTTCAAATGCTCGATTAATGCAGAAGTCAACCGAATTGGACCTAGCAAGTTTGTGGTGACAGTCGAAACCAAAACATCCTCATCGATCACGCTCGCCGCGTCATCGGACTGTATGATGCCAGCGTTGTTAATCAAGACATTTAAATCCGGGTATTCTTCGATTAACTGTTTGGCGGCCGCCTCTATGCTGGCAGGATCTTGTACATTCAATTCCACTGCGGACATGCCGGGATTCGCTTTGATCGTCTCCTCCAGACGCTCTTTACGTCGACCAGAGATAATAACTTTGTTTCCAAGATTGTGGAGAGCTTCTGCTAACGCACGTCCAATTCCCGAACCGCCGCCTGTAATAAAAATCGTGTTTCCTGTAAGTTTCAATTTTTAAACCCTCCTGATTTAATGTAAATTAAATTATTTCAAATATTGTAAAAAATAGATTTTATGATTATACCTCCTCTATAATTGAACATATGTTGAATTATCAACATAAATTTTATATAGTGAATGTATCAGAGCAATAAATGGTGTTCAATGGTTAAAACAAGCTCGGTTGTTGATTTTTCAACAGAGGGCTTCGAAGTGATCATTTTTTTTGGATGGTATAAAGGGGGGAAGGATATGGACAGGCGTATTCAAAAATCGAGGCAAGCAATTATTGATGCTTTTATGAGGCTGATGTCAGAAAAGGAATTCGAGAGCATAACGATCAATCAAATTGCGGAGAAAGCGAATGTCAATCGCGGAACGGTGTATTTGCATTTCGCTGACAAGTACGATCTGCGCGATCAATGCATGGAAGCTCAAATTAACGAGTTACTACGCAATTGTATGTCTGAAGATGACTTGTTTCATCTCCCTTCCAAAACCGCACTACTGCGCACGTTTGAATATTTGGAGCAACATGCTTCTTTCTATTCCATAATGCTGACGAGCAAGGGAAGTAGGGTTTTTCGGAACCAAATGGAGACAATGTTACGGCAAAGTCTGAGCGAGCATCTGGATTCGATCAACCTTGATCAGGAAATGAACAGGGACATTACGGTGCAATTTTTAATTTCAGCGGCAGTGGGAGTATTGGAATGGTGGATTACCCGTTCGATGCCATATCCGGCATCAGTCATGGTTGAACAATTTTGGAATTTGCTGAACCGTGGTGTCGAGGGACACGAACATGCGTCTAATCCCGATTAGATATTGCCTAAACTTAATGGTATGAGAACGTGCCTAAAAATAAAGCTTATTGTATTTGGTCATGTAACATTCGCTAATACGGAGGCTAGAAGTTTGAACTTCTTCAACTGTTGGCTAGCGATTAAACGCCGATATTGATGGTTATTTTGCGCATATATTGAAGATAAACTCGATGCTTTGCCCCCTTTTGCGCCCGATCCATGCTGATGAACGCGTACAATCGTGGCATCAATCATTACACTTTCCTCGTCAACATCCAGGGAAACAGACTTAAGCACCTCATCCCAAATCCCCGCTTTTTGCCAACGTCGAAAGCGGGTGAAGACGGATTTCCAATGTGGAAAGTGGTCAGGTAGATCACGCCATGGGGCGCCTGAACGGGCCACCCAAAGCATCGCATTTAACATGATTCGGTTGTCCAATGCGGGACGTCCTCCTTGGGGGGGGCGTTCAGGTGGAAACAGGTCGTCTCTTTTATTTCGTATCGTGTATTCATCTAATACAATCAACCCATGTATTACCATTTGCTAGGGCGTGTCTTCAAACTTAAGCAAGCCACACTAAAATGGATGCCAAGGTCAAAAACGCCCTGAACGTACACGCTAATTTATCATAGCGAGTCGCCAGACGACGGTAGTTTTTTACTTTATTAAAGAAACATTCTACTAAGTGACGTTCTTTGTAGATGTCCCGATCATATTTCGGGGGCACTCGGCGGTTTTTCTTTCCCGGAATCACGGGGATGGCCCGCTGTTCTTCCAAAAAAGCCCGGATTGCATTCGTATCGTAAGCTCGGTCGGCCAAGACTTGCTTCATGGTCAGTTTCATGGATTTAAGCATTTCGTATCCATGGACGGAATCATGCGCCTCGCCTCCGGTCAATTCAAAGCGAAGTGGGTTGCCTAACGCATCCACCACAGCATGAATTTTGGTGCTTAATCCGCCACGGGAACGTCCGATCGCTTGCTTGCTTTGCCCCCTTTTGCGCCTGATCCATGCTGGTGAACTCGCACAATCGTGGCATCAATCATTACGCTTTCCTCATCGGAATCCAGCGAAACGTGTTTTAACACTTCATCCCAAATCCCCGCTTTCTGCCAGCGTCGAAAGCGGGTGTAGACAGATTTCCAATTGGGAAAGAAATCGGGCAAATCACGCCAAGGGGCGCCTGAACGGGCCACCCATAGCATGGCATTCAACATGATTCGATTGTCCACTGCAGGACGTCCTCCTTGTGGTTTTCGTTTAGGTGGAAAAAGATCTTGAATCTGCCGCCATTGTTGATCTTGAATTTCATATCGTGTACTCATTTAATGGTTTTAACCAATATATTCCTACTTAAACACTTTGAAGACACGCCCTAGTGAAATGACTATGTTTTGTATTATTACGGATGAAGAGCGTCATATCAAAATGGCGATTGTTGACAAGCACACGACACCACTCATTGCCGTCAATGATCCTGATCTGATGATGGCTATGCCCAAGTCCTTAACTGCCGCAACAGGGATGGATGCGCTCACTCACTCTATTGAAGCTTATGTTTCCACCAATGCCACACCGATCACGGATGCCTGCGCGCTTAAAGCCATTGAGCTGATTCGGGATCATCTGGTCAAAGCCGTCGATGACGGAAACGATGTGGAAGCCCGTAGCCAAATGGCCTACGCCGAGTTCCTCGCAAAGATGGCGTTCAATAACGCCGGATTGGGCTTTGTTCACGCCATGGCGCATCAACTGGGTGGCTTTTATAATCTGCCGCACGGGGTCTGTAACGCCATTTTACTGCCGCATGTAGAGCGCTACAACGCCAAGGCTTCCGCCGAACGACTCACCGACATTGCCCGTACACTTGGCGAAAAAACGGACGGTGTTACACCAGAACAAGGTGCAAGCCTCGCCTTGCGCGCCATTGAAAGGCTGGCTAAACGGGTCAACATCCCTTCCGGGCTGGCAGAACTCGGCGTCAAGCGTGAAGACTTCGCTGTTCTCGCTGCCAACGCACTCAAGGATGCCTGCGGTGTAACCAATCCGATTCAGCCTACACAGCAGGAAGTGATCGACATTTTTGAACAGGCGATGTAGATAAATCCTTCGCTGCGCACTCGGCTACACCATGGATAGACACTGCCTATATGTATCGTTATTTAAATGAGATGTTGGACTGAACGAAAAAAGAACAAAAAAAGCTGTCAGGACTTCTCCCGACAGCTTGGGGACCTACACCAAGGTCCCTTTTTGCTTCGCAAAATATTCGGTGATCAGATCAAGGAACACCTTGGGAAACGCCAAGGTGGCCATATCCGCCTCGCTGATCCAGCGATACCCCGCTGGCAGCGCATTGCGCGTGTGCTCCTCCTGCTCCGCCAGTGCAATCAGCGCACCCGGCTTCGCACCGTCGGTGCTGTAGCCTGCCCGTTGCTCGGCAGCCAGCGACTGTCCGCCCGCCTCTCCGGCAGGGCTGGCGACCTCTTCACACTGGAACACACGCAGGTTCCAGTGAATGTGACTGAACGTGTGCTCCGCCTCACGTACGAACCGCACCGGACGGGCGAGCACGCCCTCCGCCAGCAAATGAGCCGCCAGGTGATCCATAGCTGGCTCATCCGGCACCGGGCCGTTGTAGCCCTCCGGCCCGACAAGCTCGTGCGGCAGCTCCCACATGCGGGCCAACAGGCCCTTGGCCGGGCGCTGACGCACGAGCAGGCGGCCTGCATTCGCGCCGCTGCCCTCGATGAGGGCGACAGAACGCGGCTCCAGTCGCGGCGGCTTCGCCTTCGTCTTGACCGGCAGCGTCTCCTCGCGGCCTGCCAATCGGCCCGAGCAATGCTCCATGACCGGGCAGGTCAGGCACTGGGGCGACTTCGGCGTGCAGACCAGCGCCCCCAGCTCCATTAGTGCCTGATTGAAGTCGGAGGCTCTCCCTTCGGGGATCAGCTCCCGCACCAGACCCTCCATATGCGCTCGCGTGCTGCCCTTCATGATATCCTCTTCAATCAGAAAATAGCGCGACAGCACCCGCATCACATTACCGTCCACAGCAGGCTCCGGCCGATTGAAGGCGATGCTCATAATCGCTCCCGTCGTATACGGACCTACGCCTTTCAGAGCGGCGACAGCTTGCGTATCATCCGGCACCTCTCCGCCGTGAAGCTCAACCACTTGTTTCGCCGCCGTTTGCAAATTCCGGGCTCGGGAATAATATCCCAGCCCTTCCCACAGCTTAAGCACATCCTCCTCAGGTGCCTCCGCCAGCGCCTCAATCGTCGGAAAGCGTGCAATAAAGCGGTTAAAATACGGAATCACCGTATCTACACGCGTCTGCTGAAGCATAATTTCCGAGATCCAGATATAAAAAGGATTCCTATGGCGGCGCCACGGCAAATCCCGCTTGCTTCGTGTATACCAATTCAGCAGCTCGAAGCTGAAATAACGTTTTTGTTCCAATGTATGGTTAGTCATCACATCACGTCTCCTTATATTCAACAATCACAAAAGCAGAGGCAATGTTGGGTTGATGTGTAATACTCAGGTGAATGCTGTAATCCGAGCCGCCCGCACCCGGCAGCCCCAGTCTGTCCCACGCAGGGGCAGACAAATAAACCGCTGGCTTGCCCCCAGGCTCCGGTAAAATATCCATATCGCCGAACCCGATGATCTGCCCGATTCCGCAACCAAAGGCTTTCGTTATCGCTTCCTTCGCGGCAAAGCGCCCTGCTACAAACTCCGCCAGCCTGCCCCTTCGCTCCACCGCAAGGTCGCGTTCAGCCGGGGTCAACACCCGATTTAAAAAAGCGTCTGCATGCTTGCCTGCCAATATGTCAGCCATCCGGCTTATTTCCAGCACATCATGTCCGATTCCGTAGATCATTTGGGTATTCCCCGTCCTTTTATACTTTACTGCCCCTATTGTAACAGCGTGTCCACATCATGGCGAGTCACAAAGCCGTCAAAGCGACACCAAAATATGTTAAAATAAGAGAGGCACTTTGCGAATGTTGATTTAGCTTATATGCCCATTTAAATTCCCTTAGAAAGGAAGGATAGAATGTCAGTATCACTCGTTATTGAAGCAGGTACGGAAGCAGGAGCAGATGCGGTCATCCGAGCTTCCTGGTTTCCCGCCAAAAATACAGCCAAAAGCTTGCTGGTCATCGCTCATGGCTATAAGGGCTTCAAGGATTGGGGCATGTTCCCCTATATAGCAGAAGCCTTGAGCACAGACAACCATGTCGTAACCTTCAACTTTTCACATAACGGCATAGGTGAGGATCTAACGAATTTTACCGAGCTGGAAAAATTCGCACGGAACACCTACAGCCGGGAACAAGAGGATTTGGACGTATTGCTGACAAATCTGAGAGCACGCCACGAGTTCAGAGAACTGCCGTTGTTTCTGTTAGGACACAGCCGAGGTGCGGGAAGCTGCTTCATCTATGCACTGGATCATCCGGACGAGATTTCAGGCGTCATTTCATGGAATGGCATGACTGACCTGGACCTGTTCACCTTGCCGCAAAAAGAAGAAATGCGCACCAAGGGGCGCAGCTACGTACCAAACGCCAGAACCGGGCAGCAGCTTCCGCTGGATCTTGTTATTTTGGAAGATATGGAACAGAATCGCCAACGCTTTGCCATCGTGGACAGGCTTAAAGACAGCCAACTGCCTGCCGTACTCATTCAAGGTACCGATGATTCCAAACGCCTGCGTGAAGGCTCTGCCCTGCTTACCTCAGTTCGTCCTGATATTGAGTGGGTACAAATTCAAGGGGGCAATCATACCTTCAATACCGTTCATCCGTTTCAGGGAAGCAGCCTTCCGCTGGATCAGGCGATTACCGAAACCCGCCGCTTTATTGAATGGATTACCAATTAAGGCTATACCCTGCCGTTAATACAAACGGCGATCCGCCGGGCGGATCGCCGCATTATTATTTTACAATTCCATAGTTGTTCGCTGCTTAAATGCCTGGAATGCTTGTCCGCTTATGCGCTGTGCGTGTGAAGAAGCTTTCCAGCTTTTCACGTGCCGCCGGGTCAATTTCCTTGCCTTCCAGATAGTCGCTGTTCGCTTCGTAAGAGATGCCCAGTTCTTTTTCATCCGTCTGGCCTTCCCACAATCCCGCTGTAGGGGCTTTGTCCAGAATGGCCTGCGGAACTCCCAGGTAGCTCGCCAGCAAACGCACCTGACGTTTGTTCAGCGTGCTGAGCGGCGTAATATCAACAGCACCATCGCCCCACTTGGTATAGAAGCCTGTGATGGCTTCCGAGGCATGATCCGTACCCACAACGAGCAGATTCAGTTCATTCGCAAGCGCGTACTGAACCACCATACGTGTTCTCGCCTTCACATTCCCTCTCACTTGTGGAGTAATGGAACGCTCAAGACCGATATCCTTCAACGAATGCTCTACTTCCACGGCAACCCTGTCCACCGCTTCCTGAATGTTCGTTTCCCCGGCATATTTCAGGTCGAACGCTTTGGCTACCGCGTAGCTGTGCTCAATATCTTCCTGCTTGCCATAGGGCTGGAATACGCCAAGCGTTTTGTACTCTTCGCCTTGCTCCTGCGTCAGCTCGTCCGTAGCCTGTTTGCACAAGGCAGCGGCTACGGCACTGTCGATCCCGCCGCTGATGGCGATCAGCAGACCCTTGCTTCCGGTTTTCGTGACATACGTCTTGAGGAAATCCACACGCTTGCGGACCTCAGCCTCTACGTTAATGGTAGGTTGTACTCCCAATTCAGCAATAATCTGTTCCTGCAAACTCATCAGATAAGCACCTCTTTTTTAGGAATTTCTTCACAGGCCAACATACAAAAGCCCCGGCAAGTTTCGCAAGCGAAAAATGCGGGGCCTAGCTTGAGCTGTTTTACCGGCAAAAACGGTCAAATGCACTGGTCAAATCAGCAGCGATTTGATCTGCCGAACGATCCTCCACCTGATGACGCTCGATGAAGTGAACCAGTTCGCCGTCCTTCAACAGCGCGATCGAAGGAGAAGATGGCGGATATGGTGCGAAAAATTCGCGTGCCTTCGCCGTTGCTTCCTTATCCTGACCAGCAAAAACCGTGTATAGGTGATCCGGTGTAATATCATGCTTCAGCGCTTCGGCTACACCCGGACGGCATTGACCTGCGGCACAACCGCACACCGAGTTCACAACAACCAGCACTGTGCCTTTGGCATCAGGCAGCTTGGCCTCCACATCTTCCAGAGTACGCAGCTCCTGAATTCCGAGACTCGTCAGTTCTTCGCGCATCGGCTGAACAGAATCTCTCATATATTGATCAAAAGACATCGACATATTCGTTCACTCCTTTTCGAAAAATCATGTATATTACGTTGCTTCATTTCAGCCTCTGCCGTGTGTAAGACATGGACGTCTAATCTTTATTATACAATCTTTTTCGCGCAATTTGCAAAAATCCAGATATATATTGGTACAATTATTTCTGTATGGAATTCATGGAAGGTGATTCAGAATGATCCCTGTGAGTTGGAATGGTTCTGCGCAATCGAACTTTAAACTGCGTTCCCATTCCCTCCACCGAATCTACAGCAATCGTACCGTGATGACGCTCTACAATACTTTGGCATAATGCCAGGCCCAGACCTGTACCTTTCGTTTTGGTCGTATAAAAAGGCTGGAACAGCTTTTCAAGCTGATTTTGCGGAATACCGGGACCCGTGTCCTTCACTTCCAGCTCCACAAAATCGCCCTCTTCATGCGTTGAAATTGTCAGCACACCTTTATCCCCCATAGCCTCCATCGCATTACGCGACAGATTGAGCAGCAATTGCTTCATTTCCTTGGAGTTCAAATGCAGCATTGCGACATGATCCTCCAGCTTCAGCTCGATCGTCTGTCCTCTCAGATTGGCATCTGCCCACAGCAGAGGAGTGAGTTCACGGATAATATCATGCAGATGGCATTGTTCCTTCTCGACAATTCGGTTCTGGGCAAGTGACAGAAAATCGTTAATAATTCCATTCGCCCGGTCCAGCTCCTCCATCACAATACGATAATAGTGACCGAGGGAATCGGGACTCTTTTCGCGCATGAGCTGTAAAAATCCTCGCACAACCGCCATCGGATTGCGTATTTCATGAGTAATGCCCGCCGCCATCTGTCCGACCAGACTAAGCCTCTCGAAATTGCTAAATTCGCTGCGCAGTGTCTCCAGCTCTGTAATGTCCTGCAAGGCGATAATGACACCCGTCGTTTTGCTTACATGTTTATCACGAATGGGCAGGAAGCTTGAGAAAAACACTTTGGGAGGCACATTTATAAAATCAGCACCCGCCTCTCCTTCAAGGGCCCTCGCAACCCGTTCATTGACCACTGGTGCAGTGCTTAAACCAAACAGCGATGTCAAAGGACGCCCCACCACCTCAGGGAGTGTAATAAACGGATCGACGTCCCGATAGAGTTCCAGCATCGTTTTGTTCATATGTATAACCCGTTCTTCGCTGTCCAGAGTGACTAGAGCTAACGGCATCAGATCCATAACTTGACGCAGCTTATCGGCTTCAATTAGATATTTGCTCGTAAACTCGGTCACATCCCGCCGCAACGCCAGCTTCTCGAAGGCATTTCTCATCAGACTGACGACCAAGAAGCTTGCCAGCACACCTGCTGCAATGTTCCAAAGCGTCGTAAGAAGATCAGGAACAAATACCCAAACATCCTGTTTGCCCCACAGTAGCGAGAATAACGCCTTAAACAGCAAATCAGCCGCAACATAGGCAGAAATAAGAAGTTTTTTGTCCAATAATGTTCCTCTTTGAAAGAACTTGACGTGCAGCAGCATAAAAGGAAAAAGAATAAAACCCGTACCCACATACATTGGTGACATTGCCGTAGACTGGGCTATAATTAGAACACTAACCAGCGCAGAAGCGGCAAGAATACACGCGGTGCGCCGTCTGCCGTACATGATGCCAACAGCGAGGGGGATCATCCCCAGATTGGAAGGTAGGCCATAAGGAGACTGATATTGAAAGAGCGAACACAGCAATATGGCTGGCAAGCAGCACCAAAAAAGGATCCTTTGATTAGATGCGAAAAGCAGATTGCCACCCCAAACCTTTTTCTTATCCCCATAATCCGTTAATATAGAGAAAAAACCCGCCGACATCACGGCAAGGAGAACTTGAAGCACACTTTCCTTCAACGCAATTAACAAGGACTTCTCCCCCTCATCATCTTTCCTTGACGCCGTTAGTTGAATTAAAGCACAGGCTACAATATATTACAATATATGTGTTAAAATCCCGGTATAGAACGACAAATTCTGCGAAATATAGATTCATAGAAGATGACGTCTTTACGTGAATACCCAAGCTTTTGATAGGGTATATCTTTATACAGAAATACAGCGATAATGTGTATCTAAGGTAACGGTATTACGATATGGTGAAAATCCTGTTACCCTATTTTGAGATTTCGAAAAATTTTTCAACAAAAAGGAAGAGGTTCATGACATACGACGTTATTGTGATTGGAGGCGGCTCTGCCGGATTAATGGCCGCTGCGGCAGCCAGCGGTGAGGGCGCCAAGGTGCTTTTGCTCGAAAAAGGAAATAAACTCGGACGAAAGCTGGGTATTTCCGGTGGAGGGCGCTGCAACGTCACGAATGCAAAAGAGCTGGACGAGCTGATCCGGCACATCCCCGGCAATGGACGTTTTCTGCACAGTGCGCTGGCGGCTTTTGGCAATCGGGATATCATCGCCTTTTTTGAACAACTGGGCATAGCCTTAAAGGAAGAAGACAACGGACGTATGTTTCCGGTGACGGATAAGGCCAAAACGGTTGTCGATGCTTTGGTCAACAAGGTTCGTTCTCAAGGAGTAGACATTCGGACGGGTAGCCCCGTACAGGAGGTTCTATACAAAGAAGGCCGCACTGCGGGGGTAAGACTGCGTTCCGGGGAAACCCTTCGCAGCCGTAACGTTATTGTAGCGGTTGGCGGCAAGTCCGTCCCGCATACAGGCTCGGAAGGTGATGGCTACGCATGGGCAGAGCAAGCAGGACATACGATCACCGAGCTGTATCCCACGGAGGTTCCATTAACGTCAGGTGAGACGTTTATTCAGACGAAGGAGCTGCAAGGTCTATCCTTGCGCGACATTAGCCTGACCGTGTGGAATGCGAAGCAAAAGAAGCTAATTACCCACGAGGGGGACATGATTTTTACACACTTTGGCCTGTCGGGTCCCTCCGCCTTGCGATGCAGTCAGTTTGTCGTAAAAGGGATGAAAAAGGACAAAACCAGCACGGTGCTGCTGACTCTGGATTTGCAGCCTCACAAGCATGCTGATGAAGTCTACCGCGAAACACTGGAGCTGGCGGCAGCCGATGCCAAAAAAGCGATTAAAAACGTGCTTAAGCCTTATTTGCCGGAGCGCCTGATTCCGCTGCTGCTCCAGCAAACCGAGCTGCGTGAGGATTTGACGTATGATCATATTCCGAAGCAGCAATGGCAGGAGCTAGCCCAGCGAATCAAGGCATTTCCGATCCGCGTGAACGGTACGCTCTCTCTGAAGGAGGCATTCGTTACCGGAGGCGGTGTGAACTTGAAGGAAATCAATCCGAAAACGATGGAGTCCAAGCTGATGCCGGGATTGTTTTTTTGCGGCGAGATTTTGGATATTCACGGATACACGGGCGGCTATAATATTACGGCGGCGTTTACGACGGGGCATACGGCGGGAACACAGGCGTCTTTAAACGAAATGCTGTAGGAGTGGGCTTGCTTTTGGAGTGTGGAGACGCAACGCTTAGGCTTTGATCTTACGATCACTGTTGCCACGGGATTCTTTTTTATATAAAACATTTAAGGGTAAGAATCCCGTGGCAAAGACGAGCGCTAAAGTAGACAGGGAATTAAAGAGACTTAAGTCGGTGATTACGCTCATTCATGTGAAGTCAGATATGGATGCTGCCAGAGAAGCCGTCAACATCGTCTTCGGGTTGATGATCGGAGCTGACATTATGCTCCTTGGTCTTGTTGCTGTTCGTTGGGGAGGAACTGTTCTTATACGCTTCGCTCCAATCCTCGTTGATGATGTGAGCGGGAATGATCCAATCCTCCGAACGATAGCCCGGATTTGGCACCCACACACTTCCTTGCAAGCCAGGAATGGCTTCCGAATCGGAAGTATGGTTCCCAGCCTCAATTATGTTACCCTCATAGGCTTGGCAAATCTCCAGTGCAGATAGTACATCCTGGTTCTCAATATGAACACTCAGACCTGTGTCACCGTTTGTGCTGGCAGTGTACCCGATTTCTTTTAATGTTTCACAGGCTCGGGCAGCCTGCTGCGGATCACGAAATTGAAAACGAAAAGAACCCGTCTCCATGTGCCTCATCTCCTTTGTTGTATCTTATTTTGGATCCAAAATATATATTATTTTTTAATATAACCATCTGGGACGGTATTTTTACATTCAAAACCTTTATTTTTCAAAAATTTACTTTAAAGCTTTGAAATTAAATAGTTAAAAAAACAGCTACTGTGACAAATCGCATGTTCTCATTACGTAAATCCCTTTATGCTAGTAGCAAGGGTATGGTTGCCCGGTCATCCAAGCCGAGCGGTCAAAGGATGCCCAAATCCATACATAAAGGCGGAATGAAGATGATAGATTACCGGACACTGGTGACACAGCAATCCATGCATTTGTATAGCGTGTTTGGCAAGTCATTCAAGAGTGTAAATGAGCATGCGGTTGCTGGCATCAAAACGGTGGGCTTCAACCCAACGGCCTTCGCCGTAATGGAGGTTTTGTATCACAAGGGAGCGCAGCCGATCCAGCAAATTGGAGCAAAGCTGTTACTGCAAAGCGGAAATGTCACCTATGTTATCGACAAGCTGGAAAGCCGCGGTTATTTGCACCGTCACCCGTGCGACCAGGATCGCCGGATTATATATGCGGAATTGACGGACGAAGGACAACGCGTCATGGACGAAATTTACCCTGACTATACACGTCAGATTGAACGTGCTTTTAGCGGAATCAGCGAAACCGAAAGAGATCAGCTTATCGGTTTGCTCAAAAAGCTGGGCCGTAGCGCTGACAACCTGTCACCCTATCACAAATAGTTTTACCAAACCATTAGTTTTTAGGCGTTTAGCTCATATCATTCCAACTTTAATAGAAAGTCCGCCCCTTTTGTATTTGGGGCGGACTTTTCAGCTTGCAGCCCTGGACATGATTTCCTGTCCCAAGCTACCGCTATTTCCGTATATATTCTGTATGTTCATACCTCTCTTCCTATGCAGTTCCTCCCTGTGCCGCCTTTGCGGGCTTGTTTGCTTCTTCTTCCGTACCCGGTGGACGGTTCCGAAGTCCGAGAACGACAAACCAACTAATGACTGCAATAACGACCATGATGATGAACAGGGAATGCAGACTGTTTTCCAGCACAGAACGGAGTAAGCCAGCAGTCTTGTCACTCAAGCTTTGTGAGGCATGAGGTGCAAGCAGGCCGTTAATATCCTCCTGCGTAACCCCCTGCTGTGTAAGCTGTCCATCTGCTGTCTGGGCAGCAATGCGGTAATTCAGCCATGATCCGAAGGCTGCCACACCAATCGTTTGTCCCAGTGTGCGCAGGAACGTATTCAATGCTGTAGATGCACCACGCAACTGGAACCCAACCGAAGACTGGGCAATAATCGTGAACACGGTCATGGAGAAGCCAAAGCCCAATCCATACAGTAATGTGGACAGGAACAGCAGCCAGATCGGCGCCGTTTGGCCCATCAAGGTCATCACGAAGGCACCCAATACAATCAGGGTCAGTCCCACTAATGAGGTTCGACGCGAACCTAAAGTCAGCAAAATGCGTCCCCCGATCATGGAACCAAACAGCCAGCCTACTGACATTGGAGCCAGTGCCAAACCGGATGAAGCGGCATCTCCGCCGTGTACGCCTTGAATCCAAAGCGGCAGGTAGCTGGTCAGGCCGATCAGCAGAGAACTGACCAGCAGTGCTGCGGCACAGGAAAAAGCGATATCCCGTATCCGAAACAGCTTTAGCGGAACCATCGGTTCCTGGGCGCGTTTTTCGATAACCAAAAACAGAATCAGAAATAAAATAGCTACGGCGGCCAAGGTCAGCAATTCAGGAGAAGCCCAGCCGATATACTGTCCGCCCAGCGCCAATACGAGCAGCAGGGCTGTCATTCCGATGGTAAAGGTAACGGCTCCCGGCACGTCGATACGTGCGGTTCGCTTGGCTACCTGCTCACGCAGGTAACGAGCGATGAAGAGCATAGCCAGTAGTCCAAAAGGGACATTAAAACCGAAAATCCATTCCCAGCCAAAATAAGTAACCACGTAACCGCCCAGCAAAGGCCCGATCAGGGAAGAAATCCCCCATACCGAGCTGATCATTCCCTGAACTTTGCCGCGTTCCTCCATTTTGTATATATCTCCGATAATGGTAAAGGTAACGGGAATCACGCCGCCCGCTCCAATCCCTTGAATAGCCCGGTACAAAATAAGCTGCTCCATACTACCAGCCAGCATACAAAGCAAAGAGCCGAGTACAAACAATGAACAGCCGATCAGAAAAATCGGTTTGCGGCCAAATAAATCGCTAAGCTTGCCGAAAATAGGTGTGGTTACAGCCATCGTCAGCAAATAGGCCGTAAAAATCCAGCTGAGCAAATTCACACTGCCCAGTTCACTAACAATAGTCGGTCCGGCAGGACCGATGACGGTTCCCTCAATCGCGGCCAGAAAGGTGGCCAGCAAAACACCGGTCAGCACGAGCCCGCGCTTCATGGGTTTATCTTTTCCCAAGCAAATCACAAATCCTTTCCTGGTATAAGCTGTGTTGCACCTGTACAATTCGATTGCACAGGATTGGTATTACCCGCAATTCATAATCATAAACAGGCGACCTATATAGGCCGCCTGTTTTGTACGATGTATATATATGATTGTCTACATATACTTAAATTTTGTCAACTGTAATCGTATGATGAATCTCACTATTTTCCACTTTATAAAGTTGGCCCTCTTCCATGCACAGAGCATGACTGGCAAAGCTTTCAGCAAACTGCATATCGTGGGTGATGATCAGGAAGGCTGCTCCCTGGTCCGCTTGTTCAACGCACATGCGAAGCAGGATGCTCGCTCCTTCATAATCCGTTCCGGCAGTAGGCTCATCCAAAATGTAAAGCTTTTTGGGCAGAATGAACTGCGCAGCTACGCTTAAGAGCCTTTTTTCACCGCCACTCAGCAGGTACGGAGAGGCATCCAGCCTGTGACCCAGTCGGGCGGCTGTCAGCAATCGCTGCGCCCGTTCCTCATATACAGCAGGAATCGGCTCGCCAGCCCGCAATCCAAGCTTGATGCGGACGCTGTACAAGCATTCGTCCCACACCGTTGCAGCCGCAAACTGATGCTCCGGCTGCTGGAACACATAACCGATCCCGGCGGCCAGTTGATGGATCGGCAGCTTCGCCATATCCTGACCCTCCCACCACATGCACCCCTTGGGTGCAGGCAGGAGGCCCATCAGCAGCTTGCCGAGCGTTGACTTGCCGGAGCCGTTCTCGCCCAGCAGGACGGCTCGTTCGCCGGGCGCAAGGGCAAGGCTCACGCCAGCCAACGCTGCCCGGCTACTGCCGGGATAGGTGAAGGCCAGCCCCTTCACCTCCAGCAACGGCAGACCGGGCTTCGCCCCCGGCCCTTGAGGCACGCCTCCCCTCCCTGCGGGAGAGGGCAGCAGCCCCAAGGCGGCCAACTGCGCGCCATGCTCGCGCAGCAGCTTGTCGGGCGGGCCTTGCAGCTGCACAGCCCCGCCCTCCAGCACGATGACGCGCTGCGCTGCACGCGCGGCATCGTCCATGCGGCCGGACACGGTGACCACCGTCCGGCCTGCGGCATGGAGCCGCCGGCATAGCAGGGCGAAGTCGCGTCCAGCCGGCGGGTCCAGCTGCGCCGCTGCGTCGTCGAACACGACGAGCGGCGCTTCCAGCGCCAGCACCGCAGCGATAGCGGTGCGTTGGCGCTGGCCTCCCGAGAGGCGACGCACGAAGGAGTCGCGCTCGGGGGCAAGGCCGACGGCCTCCAGCGCAGCCGTCAGACGCTGCGCTATTTCCGCCGGAGGCACGCGCAGGTTCTCCGGCCCGAAGGCAATCTCGTCCTCGACGATTCCCTGTACCAGTTGGGCATCCGGGTCCTGAAGCACGACGCCGACGGTAGAGGCGACAGCCGCCAGATCAGCCGTGTCCGGGTCCATCCCGTATACGGTCAGCACCCCAGTCCGTTCACCTTCACCCGAACGGGACAATCCACCATGGAGAAGCTGGCACAGCGTAGACTTTCCACTTCCGCTGGCCCCGACAATCGCAACATGCTCACCCACCGCAATGTCCAGCGTCAAGCCCTGTATCGCGGGTTCGGCCTGATCATCATACCGATAGCCAAACTCCTTCATAGACACAGCTATTTTACATCCAGAACCATAATTGCTAAATTCATTTTGCACGTGAAGCTCGTCCCAGCTCAAAACGTTTTAACAGTCCTGTCCGATTCAACGCATCGCCCAATAGCTTGGTTAGCAGACCGCACAGTACAATGCCGCTCAGGATTCGCACGACCAGTGTAATCGTCAGTACCTTCCAGCCCCAATGCATATAGCCGAATATATTAGCTGCCACGATAAACCACAACGGAACCATAGCCCCGCCTGCCAGCATCAACGAAACGGCATTCCAGCGTCGATAGCGTAGTAAAGCAAATACCAGTTCAGCCACAATCATATAGCAGACCGCAGCCGCGATAATAGAAGCGATTCCGTAAACGGAGCCCATAAAGGACTGCACCACTGCACCGAATGAATAAGCAATAACCGCCGTACCCGGCTTACGAATAATATAATAGGCCAGCAAACCATATATCATGTACAGCCCGACAATGGCGGAAGTGGCGATAGGTCCCCCCAGACTGTTTAATGTTTTGTTAATGATCGACAAATAAACGGTCATGACTCCATTCAACGTTGCCAGCATCGCCATCAGTACGATATCCAGTGTCGTAAACCTTGCAAAAAAACGAGATTCCTTCATATGTAATTCCCTATCTCCTCTCCAAATATAAACTAGCACATTCTAAATGTATTCATACAAGCTCTCATTGTCAACCTAAATTTATTTATATGGTTGACAATGAGATCAAAAAAAGAGGCTGCTCCCTATAAGCTCCACCATAAAACAGCAGTACCTAATACAGCAACCACAGCACATACATAGCCGGAACGACGACGATCCAGCATGTGAAGATAAGTCCGGTCTGCATATGCTCCAAAGCCTTTGCCCTCCATCGCCAGCGCCGTCTGCTGAACCCGCCTCACGGCATTCACCAGCACAGCAGCCGTATACCCGCCCCACCAGGATAGCCGATTCCGCAGCCCACGCGGCGGTTCCTGTCCACGTACACGCCGTGCCGCCATTATGGTACGTCCTTCCTCTTCCAATAAGGGGAGAAACGTCAGTGCCACCGAAATACCGAACGCAAACCGATAAGGGACACGCAAACGCAGATTCAAAGCCTGTACAAAATCTCTGGGATCGGTGGTCGACAAATAAATATACGAGGTCAAAAACAGCACAAAAATGCGCAGCGTCAACGCCCCTGCGATATCCAGTCCTTCCGCTGTAATCCAGATCGGCCCCCAAGCTGCCACGATATGTCCTTCCCGAATCGCCAGAATAGACAATATAAAATACGGAATACCCAAACCAATCAGAAATGACATAGCCCGAAGCTGGCGTGCCAACGTTAAGCCTGCCCCAAACCAAGCCGCAGCGATCAGTACACCCAGCAGCGCAGCTTCATGTAGTGTTGAATCCCATGCCATCGACAGCAGGCTACAGCATCCCACCAGGATCAGCTTACTTAATGGCCCCAGTCTGTGCAGCGGCGACGACCCTCCGTTATACTGAAACAGCATTTCGCTTCGCCTCCAATCTGAGCCATTCTTCATGCAGCAAGGAGTACATCAGCATATCCTTAAAGCCTGTAGACGTATGCTGCACTTGCCGTAACAGCCCTTCCTGCGTCCAGCCCATAGAGGACAACAGAGCTTGCGATCCCGTATTTCGCGGGTCTACCAGCGCTTCCATCCGATTCAGCCGAATCGTGTCATAACCGAAAGACAGCACCAGCCGTAGTGTCTCCGACATATAGCCCTTTCTCCAATAGGGCTTGGCCAGCTCATAGCCGATTTCGGCTTTATAAGCTCCCTCAGTCTGCCAATAATTAAAGCCACAGCTACCGATCAGCTTCCCGTTCTCCTTCAGCTCTATGCCCCAGCGCAATGCATCCTCCGTCTGTGCCAGCTCATTCAACAGCTTGATCATATCCTCTGCATCCTCACGCCCGGACATCCCCGTAAGGTTCATATAACGGTGAACCTCCGGGTCAGACCAGCAGGCAAACATCGTGGCCGCATCCCCGGTTTCCATCTTTCGCAGCCGAAGACGCGGGCTTTCCAGCAGTGGTATATGCCCCTTACATGCATATGCACACATGTTCAATCATCCTTCCAGTATCAAAGTGCAATAAATATACGCTACATTTAAGCATACCCCTCCAACAAATACAACCACCCCCCTGCTCCACAAATGCGCCGATCCGGTATCCATGAGAAAATACACTGTACCAAGATTAGAGTACGGAGGTCTCCGAAAGGCTACAGATGTATTTTCCTCTTGACTGAATATATACAATCGTTATATCTTAAATTAATTAACCAATGGTAAAAGCAGCTTGCATAATTACCTTTTTCTGCCAATATACACAACGGATAATGGTAAAAAATTTCCTGATAGGAGCGTGGACTATATGTTTCAGGCTATTCCTTACGAAGGCACACGTCACGAACAATTTGAATCGGTTCTCGGGCAACTCCGGGCACTCATTCATGATGAACCCAATACCATTGCAAATCTGGCGAACGCTTCTGCGTTGCTTGGTCATTTTCTGCCGGATATTAACTGGAGCGGCTTCTATCTCTATGATGGAACGGAGCTTGTACTCGGTCCATTTCAGGGCCAGCCTGCGTGTATAAGGATTCCGCTGGGGCGCGGTGTATGTGGTACAGCCGCCGTGGAGCGACGAACCCTTGTCGTAGAGGATGTCCATACGTTCCCGGGCCATATCGCCTGTGACGCGGCATCCAACAGCGAAATCGTTATCCCCCTCATCAAGAACGGGGAACTGCTGGGAGTGCTGGACATTGACAGCCCGTTAAAAGCCCGCTTTGACCACGAAGATCGTGTATTCCTAGAGGAATTTACGGCTATTCTGGTAGCCGGTCTGTAACCATAATCCGCGTATAATCATCGTCTTCCTTCGCCACAATATATGAGGGTCTGGAACCCAAAACCATCCGGTGAAGGAGATTGATAACAATGTACAACAACACCATGGCTCCACAACAGCAGCTTCGTCAATGTGAACAAATTATGCAGCAATTGGTGCAACAAACACAGCAAGGAACTGCCATGTATCAGCAGTTGCTGCAACAGGAGCAACAAAATGCATCCAATTTGGAGGACCTGGTGCAGCGTGAACGTAATGCAGCTCAAATGATCCAAACCGCAATCCAGCACCATCAACAAGCTGTGCAGCAATGCCAGCAAGTCATTCAATTGTGTAGTCAGTTGGAAAACACCATCCGCTCCAGCAGCCAAATGACTCAGCCCGGCTTTGGCGATAACTACGCCTCCCGTAGTATGCAACCGTCCTCCTATGGTATGGGAAGCCACATGAATCAAAGCCTTCCGCAGCACATGGGTGCAACTGGACAGCATTATGCAGGCAGCGGTAACATGCAACACTACGGTAACAACAGCCAGCAAGGCATGAGAGCGACACACAGCAGCATGTAAAACTGCTTACACACGAAAGGGATGAACAGCAAGCCATTAAATTAGCTTGCTGTTCATCCCTTTTTATACTTCTTCTCGCAGAGTCAACCCAGCATTATTGCCTTAGTATTACCTTTTACCCGTTAGAATCAATTCCTTAATTTAAAGATCGTGATCAGGCGACTCATATATTCACGCATATTTACAATTAAATCCGAGTCGCCGTCATGAAGACACCAGTTGTACATGACCCCACGAGCAGCAATAAATAAGTAGTCTGTTATCTCTTCGGATGTCATGGTTTGATCCAGCTCTCCCACGGCTTGCCCTCTCTCTATAATCTGTTGAAGTATATGCTGCATACCACGACCCTTAGTAATGAAAAGCTTGTTATTACTTGTATATAGCTGTTGCACCGTCTCTAAACCAACACTCTGATTATATTCCGCATAAACCTCAAAATACTGAATAAGATCCTGCATAATACTTTCTGACGGCAGTTCATTCTTAAATTTCAATTCAAAGTAGCCATCCGCCTGTGCATACATCTCCACCAAAATATCACTTTTAGTCTTGAAATGATTATAAAATGACCCTACTGACACGCCAGCCTTCCGACAGATATCCTCAATTTTAATTTTTTCCAGGCTCTTGTCATGCATCAGCTCTAATGTACTGTTATATATATTTTTTTTAGTTTGCAGACTTTGCAGCTTGCGTCCATTCAATTGTTTTTTTGACACTCACTTACTCTCCCTCTCTATTGTAAGTATTCCTCTTTCTCAGGTGCCTTGTTCATATTACTTAATTATAATAGGAAATGCTATTTTGTTTAATTGTGAAAACAATCACATAATAATACCTACTCCTATTCTATACTGAATATATTCGGTGAATGCATTCAGTTAAACGAATGATTCATACTTAGGAGGTATTCTTATGAAAGAAGAACATCAAATTTTATACGAGCCTATGAAAATTGGAAAACTGGAAATTAAAAACCGCTTTGTCATGGCTCCCATGGGTCCTGGCGGGCTTTGTGATGCCGATGGTACCTTTAATGAACGTGGCATCGAATATTATGTTGAACGTGCAAAAGGTGGGACAGGTCTACTCATTACAGGTGTAACGATGGTTGAAAATGAAATCGAGAAATGTGCCCTGCCGTCCATGCCCTGTCCTACTCTAAATCCCTTGAATTTCGTTAAAACCGGTAAAATGATGACGGAGCGGATTCATGCATACGGCGCAAAAATATTTCTACAATTATCCGCTGGATTTGGCCGGGTAAGTATCCCTTCAATTGTTGGTAAAACGGCTGTCGCCCCTTCTCCCATTCCTCATCGCTGGCTTCCCGATGTAACGTGTCGTGAGCTGACCATTGACGAAATCCACACCTATATCAGAAAATTTGCGGAATCCGCAGCTATTGCCAAAAAGGCAGGCTTTGACGGTATTGAAATCCATGCGGTTCATGAAGGCTATTTATTGGATCAATTTGCGATTTCTTTCTTTAACCATCGGAAAGACGAATACGGAGGAAGTCTGAGAAACCGCTTAAGATTTGCCATAGAGATCGTTCAAGCCATCAAAGCTGAATGTGGACAGGATTTCCCGGTATCTCTTCGATACAGCATCAAAAGCTTTATTAAAGATTGGCGTCAGGGCGGATTGCCCGGCGAAGAGTTTAAGGAGCAGGGACGGGATATTGAAGAGGGGATTGAAGCTGCCAAAATATTAGAGGAAGCCGGGTATGATGCTTTTAATGGCGATGTCGGTTCTTACGACTCTTGGTATTGGGCACATCCACCCATGTATCAGGAAAAAGGACTTTATCTGCCTTATAACAAAATTTTAAAAACCATTCTAAAGGTACCTGTGATTACTGCTGGCAGATTGGATAATCCAGACTTGGCCAGCAAGGCTATACGTGAAGGAAAAACCGATATGATCGCACTTGGTCGACCATTGTTAGCTGATGCTGATATCCCCAATAAAATCAAGGCTGGGAAAATAGAAAAGATTCGTCCTTGCCTCTCCTGCCAGGAGGGCTGTATGGGTCGATTGGCATCTTTTGCAACGATTTCATGTGCCGTTAATCCAGCTTGCGGTAGAGAAAAAGACTACGCACTCGGAAAAGCAGATCAATCCAAAAAAGTTTTGGTGATCGGTGGAGGGCCGGCAGGATGTGAAGCTGCCCGTGTAGCTGCTATTCGGGGACATCACGTTACCTTATTTGATAAAAATAACCGATTGGGAGGTAATCTAATCCCGGGCGGAATTCCAGACTTCAAGGAAGACGACCATTTACTTGCGACCTGGTACGAAGGGGAATTAAAGGATTTAAAGGTTGACGTCCAATTGAACACCGAGGTTAACCGGACTACCGTAAAGGAATATGCAGCAGATGCCGTTATTTTTGCTACCGGCTCCTCTCCCAAAACCTTCTCCATCGGTACATCTACCAAGGTGTATTCCGCAGAAGAGGTTCTGCTTGGGATAAAAGATCCCGGTGCTTCCACTGTAATTGTCGGGGGCGGGCTTGTGGGATGCGAAACTGCACTCTGGCTTGCTGATCAAGGTAAAAAAGTAACCTTGGTGGAAATGCAAGAAGATATTTTAACCGTAGGCGGACCCCTCTGCCATGCAAATGAAGATATGCTGCGTGACCTTGTTGCATTTAAGGATATCCATCTCCTGACCAACACCAAAATTGTCGATGCCAACGATCAAGAATATGTTCTTAAAAACAAAGATGGTGAAGAAACGATTCTAAAGGCCGATTCAGCGATTCTGGCTGTAGGATATACTCCTCAACAATCGCTTTATGAAGACATCCAAAATGACGTTTCCGAAGCCTACTTAATTGGTGATGCCAAGCAAGTACAAAATATTATGTACGCTGTCTGGGATGCGTATGAGGTTACCAGAAATATATAGTGCCCTGGCTCTCCGAAGAGCCGTTTGCTTTTTAAGCAAACGGCTTTTTCCCATAACAACTTTTTCCCATAACAACTTGATCATAGTAGGCAATCTTTTGAATGATTTTCTCCAAATTGTGTTGTGTTTGGGCCATATGCTCTTCTACCTTTTTCTGATGAGCTACGAGAAGGTCTCTTCTTTCATGTACGGTGGCCTCGCCTATTGCATTAAGCTCAAGGTATGCCTTAATCTCTTCAATCGTCATCCCGGTATCTTTCATAGCCATGACAAACCTGATCCAGTCGATTTGTTTATCTGTATATACTCTTCTTCCACCTTCATCCCGACCGACATCAGGTAATATCCCCTCTTTTTCATAATAACGAAGTGTTGATGCGGGCAATCCGCTCTTGACTTGAACCTCTCTAATGGAGTACATGATCATTCTCCTCCTCGTTATTATTATACTTCAACTCATCTTGAATCATAGATTGATGGAGTACAGTTGCATGCTCTAATCTGTATTTTGGTGATGCTGTGCTAGAATTATTGTTTTTTTTCAAAAAAAGTATACCATTTTATAGAATTTTTTTGTATACTTTTCAACAGTTTACTTAATATATGCGATTGCTCCTCTAAGCCTATTCTTTTTTCTCCTCTTCATTTAGTATTATAAGGATATAAAAAAAAGGAGGTTATCATTTGAAAAGTACAGGTATGACACGTCCATTAGATTCGTTAGGTCGTATCGTCATTCCCAAAGAAATGCGAATTTCAATGGATTACAAGATGGGTGATCCTATTGAGATTTTCGCTGATGAGGAAACGGGTACTCTCGCCTTACGAAAATATACCGGTATAACGTGTAAAATGTGTGGTTCGGCCGAGCAATTGACTTATTTTAGAGACAGCTTTATTTGTGGGGAATGTATTCATGATTTGAAAAATGGTACAAATTCCAGCCCTATCACCAGGCCGTCCAAATCGACTTTCTCCAACAGGGAAAGGCCATTGAAGCAATCCAAACGTTTGCGGCGATCAACGCAACAGATGATCGAAAGCCTAAAAGAATTGATGCAGAAGCAACCCAATGCAGCACAGCACGAATATGCAAAGATACTTGACGTTTCCCAAGCCCGTATATCTCAGCTCAAAAAAATGCTATAACTACAGCTTGCTATTCTACATAGGTATTCATCACCAATCCCATGCACCATTACATTTGAGCTGTATTACGAAACATCATAGTTAACCGACAAAAAACAATGAATGGCCATGGCGAGAATTTCATACTAGGTACAAAGAACCACCGGATGATATTATTCAGGCGAAAGAGCCAGTATCCGGTGGTTCTTTGTATCCAGTGTTATATTGTATGCTGTTCGGAAAATTTTTCGTTCACGGTATTCCTCCTGCGTATACAGCCGCATATTCCCTTCGCTGCACCGTGGGGAGGGCAACAGACCGATTTCCTCATAATAACGAATGGCTCGCTTTTAAAAAAAGAAACCGCCCCTATTGGAGACGGTTCATGTTCCGGCTTGCGTAGTCATAGGCCCGAAGCATTGGCGCTCAAGCCCAAGATATAGAATTTAGATGAAAATAGTGCGAGTAATGATAACCAGCAAAATGAAGAGTACCAGAATCACACCAGTGGAAGTCCACATGCCGTAGCCACCGCCACAACCTCTTTCTACTTCACCCATCTCAACTTCCTCCTCTCTTCGTTGATTACAAACAAATCGCTCGAATGCAGATTGTTTAGCAACGAATTAGATAACGAATGCTTTAGAGATGATAACGAGCAAAATGAAAAGTACGAGAATCGCTCCTGTAGATGTGAAAGCTCCATAACCAGCGCCTACTCCAGACATGCTGATTCCTCCCTTCATGGTTTACAAAAGCATCTTATGCGTATGATACCAGCCATGATAGGTACAGATGCCGCTCCTCCCGCCCAAATGTAGGTCTTTTAAGCGTTGATTCCATTTGCATCATGCGTCAGCAAGCCATGATACAGCAGGTTTCGTGTCTGCTTGGCAAGCACGGATGGACTTTCGCGTCCAGTCAGTAATTGGGTTAACGTCAACCGTTCAATCAAGCCAACGACGCATTCCGCCGTCAGCTCCGGGTCCAATTCCTCACGGCAAGAGCCCCATCGCTGTGCAGCAAACAGATTTTTTTTAATATGACCTGCCATTTCTGCCTTGATGCGCACCGAGTCTGCCGCCTGATAAAATCCGACACGGGTTATCGCCGGATTATTGGATAGCATACGAAAAACGGATTCCAGAAACACTTCTCCCCGGCTCAAAATTTCAGCTTGGCTCTGCTCCCGTTCCATCTTCATGCATTGGACCGTCTCATTCACCAACATACGGAAGCTCTCAACAAGCTCCTCATACATCTGCTCCTTACTCTCAAAATGAATATAAAAATCCGGCTGTGTCAATCCCGCACGCGCCGCGATCGAGCTTACCTTGGTCTGATAAAAACCGGTCTGAGCGAACTCCTCAGCCCCTGCCTCCAGTAACAACCGTCGACCTTCCCGACTTCTGACTCCTGCTCTCATCACGGTTTTGCCCCCTTACTACACAAATCTATCGTATTATAAAGTTCCTTTGCGGTAAGAACAACGGGCTTGAGGATGATATATGTCTGTCCTTCAAAAGTCCTAATACAGAAGAGCAGTTGAGTGGAGCCTTCGCCTCAATCGACCTTCGCACCATACGAGCGCAAGAACGATAGAGCTTGATCTCGATCCATTCGTGCACCTTTGACAACAAATGCTTTAAAATCGACTCCATCCATATTAGCACCACGTAAATCGGCTCCCTGTAGCTTGGCATGAGCTAAATTTGCTCTGGTCAGGTCGCAATCTCTGAGGTCTGCCTTCTGTAGATTGGCATCCGAGAGATCCGCTTCATAAAAGCGTACTCCTCTCAAATCCTGTTTTTCCAGCCGGGCCTGCCGCAAATTGGTATAAGACCAGTCCCCCTGAACGAGCGTAATGCCGTCTATTTTTGCTTTTGAAAAGTCTGAACCCGTCATTTTACAATTGCTGAATTTGGAGACGAACAGGTTGGCTTCAATAAAGTTACAATTGATAAAAGCCGATTCAGTATGAATAGAACCGTTCAACAGCGCCCCTTGAAAATTACATTCGATAAAACGACATTCGCTGGTCATGATTTCCTCCAACGAACCGTTCGTAAAGGTACAACGTTCAAAGGTGCAACGAATAAGTTCACCCTCCCTTAAATCTTTCCCGCTATAATCAATGCCCTCATATTGCTGCTCCTGATACTGAAACATAATAATCCCCCTTATTTAATCACTAGCCCTAACAGCCCCACAAAAGACGAGGCTTGATGTGGAGAGATTATGCACCCGTCCAGGTCTTCGATATCTACCTGTAGTCCATCGAATTCACAATCGCTCAGATCAACCCCCTTGAGCTTGGACCCTGACAGCATGGCCTGATCCATATTGCAACGGGTAAAAAAGATTTTTTGTAGCGTCAAATGATAAAGATCGGCGCTTATTAATGAACAATCCTCAAAACCAACCTGCTTGAAATTGGAAAAGCGAAACATCGAATAATCCCCTAAGCAATCCAGAAAACGAACATTTTGGAGTCTGCTTCTGGAGAAGTCTGTTCCGAGCAGCTTGCAATTTCTAAACTCTACCCGGTGAATAAAGGAACCGGAAAAGTTAATATTGGACAGATCGCATTTATCGAAAATAACATCTGTCCATTCACTTTCCGGCAAGGACGATTCCATAATCGTAACATTTTTAAAAGTCATCTTCTCCAATGAAACCCTGGAAGCTTCCACATTATCCATGGTTATATCCTCTACAGACCCCGTGCTAAACTCATCCTTGGATCGCAAGGAGTACATTTCATCGGTTAATACAGGTAAGTCTGAAGGAATTTTCGGCAACTCTATCTTCATTTCCATAGCGATCTCCACCTTCTGAGTGCTGATTTCCGGCATATGTCTAGTTTATATGATGATGCGACGCAGTAACAATGGCTTTATACACGTACCTGTAAAATGAAAAAAGCCGCGCTACCCCAGCGCGACTCCCAAGCTTTCTACAATCAGGTATCTCTTATTCTTCGTAGGTAATGATTTTGTTAACAAACACCTTTAGCTCCTTGCTTGTAACATTCAGTTGGTCAATAATCTCCATAAAGCTGGTTACCAGTTCTGCCTGCTGGTGCGAGGATGTGGTAATATCCGAAATCTCAGTTTCCATATGTGCAATCGTACGGGTAACGTCCTGAAGCGATTTTTCAATCCGGGTTGTAGCTTCCTTGGTATCTACCGACAGCTTGCGTACCTCTTGAGCGACGACTCCGAACCCGGCCCCTGCCGCTCCGACGCGAGCAGCTTCAATAGCTGCATTTAAACCGAGCAGATTGGTCTGATCTGAAATTTCGCGGATGAAGCCCGCCACCTCCGACACGTTGGATGAATTCTGAACAGCTTCGCGTGAGTTATGCAATATCTGCTGCGATGTGGCAGATAGCTCCTGCGAATGGGCTGCGACGGACTGAATGCTCTCTACCAATTGGCTTGTAATGGTTTCGGTTCGAGCCATCAATTCTTGCAGTATCGATTGGTTGTCCATGCTGTAGCAAACGCATAAAGTGGCAACCACCTCTCCGCTCTCCTCTTGAATCGGGAGAAAAAGTGCATCAAACGCAAAGCCATACTGTTCCTTATCGTAGTGAGTCAACGATCTTTCTCTACCATTTTTCAAGCGGGCAAAATTACGTTCTTCCTCGGCCAGAGGGTCACCGGATTTGTAATCGAGTTTCATAAACTCCCCCGGTGAGAAATATAAATATTGCACCCTGTCCATAACTAAAATGGTAACATCTTCTCTGATGACCTGACGAATCAATGGTACTACCTTCAATAAAGAATCTACTATGCTCATCATGTATGTCCTCTCAAGTAAAATTCGTATATCATAATAGTTTTATCGGCATTTTCCCTTAAATAAATAGTATAAATTGCTTTGCATCTGTCATCTATGCACCCGATTTATATGAATCTATTTTCTATCCACCTCCACACATAGCGTGTAGCCGTGACGCTGTCAGGCAATACAGCGATTATGTATGTAGACGGTGTGGAGGCCACGCGCAACACGAACATGGCGTTAAAGCCGTTTTCACAGCTTGTCCTCGGTAAGCAGCGCTGTTGCAGGCCCTAAAAAGGCAGCCCGTTCGTATGCCGAAGGGGCAGATTAAACGAATGTCGTTATTTTATGCCATTAACTGTTTAACTTGTGAATGATTCGTGCCATAAATGATTTGTATCGTGAATCACTCACGCTATGAATGGTTATATGCCCTATTCATTGGAGTAAAAAAGACGGGCGGCTCTCGTGGAAGTCTTGTTGCTTCCCGGTTTAGAGGCCGTCCGGCTTATGATGAAATGGAAAATGGATTTTCATACGTGGTATTGATGGCGATTTCACTTGCGGGGTATTAGCTCTTTTTAATCCGCGTTGTTCTTGGCTGTAAGCGTGCCAATTCCTTGCTGGTGAGCTGTCTTGTATAAGAGCGTGGGGATGATCCTGTATCTACTTTGCGCACCTGGCCTGCCCCGACGGGGCGGGCTACCCGTGTGTTAAACGCCTGCATGAACCACTGCACCGGGAAGGCAATGGACATACGACCATCTGCCGTGCCTGCAAAATTGACCGCTGCCGCATAATTATCCGACTGTCTGAGCCAGACAGAGCCGGAATCCCCGGGCAGCGATACAGGGGTGGTGCCTCTAATAACAGTCTGATCCTGGAAGGTCAGCAGCCCCAAGCTTCCGCCGTAATTAATTTGTAGATCCGTATAGACGGACTCTACCGTACCTTTCACCAATCCAGTCGTACGCCCCACCTTTTTAAATTTTTCTCCCACACGATAAGCGGTCACATGCCCCGGAACAACGCCTACCGTAGCGTAGCGCGGACTGAGCAAGCTGTTGCGGGTCGGCAAGGACAGAGCCGCATCAATGAAATTGGTTCCCTTGGGATTCAGGCGTATATACCGATACAACCGCCCTATACGATCTCGGGTATCCGTCCCCCCATCGGCTCCGCCGGGCTGAAGCGTGGCCTCCCGATTGTCTGTATTGGACGGGTTGAGTACATGGTTATTGCTGAAAAGATAACGTGTAGCCGACGCTCCAGTTGGGGCAACGATGAGTCCGGTTGTACCGGAGCCTTCAATCGTCCCGACACTGTAGCCGGCAATGACCGGGCGTATACGCGTCATATAGTCCGTAGCATGGGCTTTCATCTTTCCAGACTTTACAATCCGGACAGGAACGCTCGTTTGCTTGCCTAGTGCTGTAGCCGACAGAAGCCCGGTAGAGGCCGTAGACAGCCGATCTGTGTACACAATGACAGCGGCCCCCCTTTTGGGACGAGCAGGGTCCCTATACCCTACGCCGATGCCGTGGACACCGGACATTTTTAAGACTTGCTTGGCCAGCCGCTTTTTCACTTGAAGGGCGGCCGAGAAGGTAGCCAACATAATCATCCCCTTTGACATTCAGATGAAATATTGTATGGCTGTGGCCGCTCCGCGTGCCATTTGATCTTACGATCGCTGTTGCAGATTCAAATGGACCAATGCACTACCAAACGCGTATTGAAAGATATATAAAAACATCCCAAAAGATGGTATACTCATTTCTGAAATTGACACTTTGTCATTTGATTTTGATGTTCCTATTTTACAGGGATTGATATCCTAATAAGTTTCCTTTAAAGGGGTGGTTTATTTTGTCCAATACAACCACGATACTCGCAGAATTGGTCAAGTACATGAACGAACATGATTTAAACATTAGCAATCTGGCTAGGAAATCAAAGATGAATCCCGGCACAGTTAGCAGCCTCATTAATGGAAACCGTAAGTTTTCAGTCTATCAATTGGACAGATTAACAGAAGCGATGAGGCATCCCATTGGTTATTATTATGAACGTTATATCCCCGAATACTTAGCTGATGCTAGTCCCAACTGGCGTAGAATGAGTCCTTTTTTGGAAAATTGTGCAAAATTGAACAAGTTAGATTGTATTCAGCAAGTCGTGAATATGTTATTGGATAAGTTGGGCTATGCTACTCCATTATTTGAACTGGCTGAGAAACTATTTGAAGACGGTTTGTATGAGGCAGCGGCTATACTTTATGAAAACGTGGCTCTAAGTGAGAATAAGCAGCACTCGGAGCGCTTGGCTATATGTCAGTACCGCCTGTTTCAGAGCAGACAAGGAGATGACCAGGAAAAAAACTATGAAGCAGCCGTGCAGTTTGGAACCTACGTTGAACGTTTGGACGAACTAGACCAACTAGATGGTTTAAAGGCTTTAGCGAATACATATCGTGCGTTACATAAATGGGACAAAGTAGAATTATTCGCTAAAGCTTTGGGAGAAAAGGCTGAGATTCAATACAAATTGAGCAAACGGCAGCATCGTGTAAAAAAAGAAGATTCAAAGCAGCCAAGCTTCCCTCTGTTCGCTTACTGGGCATTCTCACATTTACTTCGCGGTCAAGCCTGTGACGAAAGAGGAGATTATGAACAGGCACTGTATCATATCAAAAAGTATGCTAATTTAAGCTGGGTAACGGATACCGATGAAGAAACCTCGAGATGGGAAAAATAAGTATGAGGAATGGGCAGTAGTAAATATGTATGCAATTAAGCTTCTTTCGGGGGAAAGGAACGTACTTCCCGATTATGTAGCCTATATTTCTTCAAGAAAAGATGAGGTTCTTCCCGCGCTTGACATCATTCTTGAGGCGGCTAACCGATATCATTTTGATGTAGACGATATTCTAAAGCAATTCGAAGCGGATATTTCATCTTATCTGGGGCAACAAAAAGTTGAAAGCTTTTATACTCAACGATTCATAACAGAGCGTTTTATACATTTTTCAAGAAAGTTAGCGCTCTATTATTTGCGTAAAAGTATGTTTTCAGATGGGTTTAGATCTCTGTTGATTTGCATGGAAATATCTATTGCAATCAATAACAGGATACAAGCAATGAGGTGTATGAGGCTTTTTGTTTCTTTTCAAGAACATGCACCTTCTAACACCAGGGCATTTTACAGAAAATTGGTTAATGCTGTGGGTGAAGACGAAGAGTAAGACCCTTTTTAGTAACCAGCTTTATGTTAGTTTCCCTTGTAACTGTCCCCTTACAATTTCAAGATAAAGAGCCCAGTTATCAACCGAATCATCACGGCGAAATGTAACCCATTTTAGATGAAGTGAATTAAGGGACGTACTCTTAGAGTACGTCTTTTCTCTTTGGAATATATAGAACATGTACCAAACATTTACTTTTCAATGGTTTCCACATGAATCCCTAAAATAAGAGTACAAAGGGGGAACTGTGATGCAAACCGACAACATTTTGAGTCACCATGTAGAAGCAGCTAGACAAAAACTGCATGATCTCCAAAATAAATATGGCTTTGGTCACGCTAGTGTACTCAAACAATCAATGGTTCTGGACGAACTTATCAATCAATATCAATACACTTATTATAGACGTAAAAAAAATCCGACTGTTTAAATGTAGCAGATTGGGACGAGTAATCTTTGGGGGTGTTACTCGCCTTTTATGTAGTACATAATCTGAGTGAAGACATCACTCCTCTGATTTATTCTTAAGAAATTTTACATAAATTGGTGATATTTTTAGTGACTTGGCATAGGTTTTCATAGAGGCACCAGGATACTGTTTCATAAGGTCTAGAAATAGTTTGACCATTTGTGCATCAGATAAATTTTGAATATCTTCCGGTGTAGAAGGTAGCTGAATTTCTGGAATTGGGTTACCTTTGAGACCATTCACACAGCGGATACAAACATATTTTTGTTTATGTTGAATAAATTGCTTGGTTCCTCCACATAGGAGACATGATTCATTACCTATTCGATAGATGATGATGGAATCTTCCCTAGTGAAAAACTCCATTGGAGTATCCGTGTTAATGCCAAATCGCCTTCTTATTCCTATAGGGATCACAATTCTCCCCAAACTGTCTAAATTTCTTACCATTAGCGCGTCACTCAATGTATTCACTCCTTTAATTTTCATGGTCCTTTTTTTAATAATTATAGTAATATATGCCTTATGCGAGTTAAATTTTATAATCGAAAGGATAAAAGTGGTAATACGATACTTTAGTATCAATTTACATTTTATTCAAAAAAATATACAAATGATACCTTATATATGTTACTGTTGTTTAGTAATACAAAAAATAGAAAAGGACGTGCTAGTATGTTAAAATTGAAAAACACAGCAGTAATTCTTACGGGGGTGCTGGCTCTTACGGCAATAGCTCCAATCGCAGCTTCTGCTGCTGCTCCTACTGAGGGAACCAAAGTATCGAAGGATCATGGAGGTATAGTTATCCAATCAACTGGTCAAGAGGTACGCGAGCTTCTTGGTGGGACAAGTCCGACGATGAACTTAACTGTTAAAAAAGGTTATGGACATGTAAGGATTAAAGTTCGGAATACAGGAACATCAAATCTCACTTGGAGCTTGCAAGGTAACGGGAAAGAGTATGTCTATAAAACTGTTGGCAAAGGAGACACATTAACGTGGACCAGTCTTAGTTCATTCCCTAATGGGATGCCTTCAGGGGAATACGTAATTCAATTCAGAGCCAACGGTAACGAAGTTAGAGGCGAAGCTTGGGGTACTACTGGTCAGTACACAGGAGACATTAGCTAACCATACTTGGGATTTTAATTAACTAATATTAATGAAAAAGAAAACTATTTTAATCATTGTTGGAGTCATTTTAGCGATCTTTATTCTCTGTTTCTTTTTAAACGTATGGGTGGTCAATAACATTCGTGTTGTCCCTAACTAATAGTCAAGGAGATTAATGAATAAGAAGAAAGTATGGAAGATTGTAGGGTTCTCTGTTTTGGGAATTGTTTTAATCTACATTTTCTTGGTTATTGTAGGGATTTCTCAGCTTGTTACTAACGTAACACCATAGGACTTGACTTTATGCTTTTTCGTACTTACAGTTGAATTATTGTAGTTCCTATCACAGCAGTCAAACACAAAAGACTTCCTTAATTATAGGAGGTCTTTTGTGTTAGCGGTAGAAGTAGCTAGACAACAACTGTATGACCTCCAAAATAAACATGGCTTTGGTCACGCTAGTGTACTCAAACAATCCATGGTTCTGGGCGAACTTATCAATCAATATCAATACACTTATTATAGACGTAAAAAGAATCCGACTGTTTAAATGCAACTGATTAAGGCGAGTTATCTTTGGGGGCGCCGCTCGCCTTTTATGTAGTACATAATCTGAGTGAAGACATTATTCCTCCGACTTATTTTTAAGAAAATATGCATAAGTTGGTGAGATTTTTAGCAATTTGGCATATGTTTTCATAGAGGCACCAGGATACTGTTTCATAAGGTCTAGCAATAACTTAACCATATGTGCATCAGATACATTTTGAATATCTTCTGATGTAGAGGGTAGCTGATTTTTTGGGATTGGGTACCCTTTGAGGTCATTTGCACAATAGATACATACATAAGAATTTTTATGCTGAATTAATTGCTTGGTTTTCCCACATAGAAGACATGATTCGTTACCTACTCGATACATGATGATGGAATCCTCCGTAGTGAAAAACTCCATTGGAGTATCCGTGTTAATGCCAAGTCGCCTTCTTATTTTCTATAGGGATCACAATTCTCCCCAAACTGTCTAAATTTCTTACCATTAACGCGTCACCCAATGTGTTCACTCCTTCAATTTTCATAATCCTTATTATTTAAAATATAGTAATATATGCCTTATGCGAGTGAAATTTTATAACCGAAAGGGTAAAAGTGGTAATATGATACTTTAGTATCAATTTACATTTTATTCAATAAAATATACAAATGATACCTTATATATGTTACTGTTGTGTAGTAATACAAAAATAGAAAAGGACGTGTTAGTATGTTAAAATTGAAAAGTACAGCAGTAATTCTTACAGGTGTATTGGCTCTTACGGCAGTAGCTCCACTAGCCGCATCTGCACAATCGACAAGCATTGAACCCACCACTGAACAGAATACACAGACAACCGAGATTAATTCGCCACAAGACTACATAGCGTGGCTCAAGGGGCAGGATGCAGGAGAAACAGCACAGCAATTTTCAGACCTGTCTCAAGCAGATCAGGAAAAGTTCGTCAAGTATATAAATGAGCCTGAGATTAATAAAACAATCCTGAATGCAATAGCTACGAGCAACGGAGATAAGGTGTCGTTAAATGGTGGTGATATTACAGTAAAGAATGAACAGACCGTCACACCATCTAAGGTATCTCCCCAAGCAAAAGATTACGCTGTTTCTCAGCGAGCTACAGCGACAGTTCTAGGCGTGGATATTGTAATATTACGCGAACGAGTGGAATATCGCGTGGAAGGTACTCCTTCTAACCAAAGAATATCACAAGTGCTGAATGGTGGCGGCACAATAGAGCGTTATTTAGTGCCAATGGGTCGAATGGATGTAAAAGACGATAAAGGATATGTTAACTCAAGTGGTAAGGCAGTACAACGGTCAGTGTTTACCACTTCTTTTGTTCACCCTAAACTTGGAGCAATCGTGGGCGTGAACAACTTTACAATATACGGTGACGTTGATGGTTATTGGACTTGGGATTTTAACTGAGGCTGAGGCATGAAAAAGAAAACTATTTTTATTATAATTGGTGTCATTTTAGCGATCTTTATTATCTGTTTCTTTTTAAACGTATGGGTGGTCAATAACATTCGTGTTGTCCCTTCCTAATAACTATGAACAAAAAAATTTAGAAAATTGTAGGGTTCTCTGTTTTTGGAATTGTTTTAATCTACATTTTCTTGGTTATTGTAGGAATTTCTCAGCTTGTTACTAACGTAACACCATAGGACTAGACTTTATGCTTTTTCGTATTTACAGTTGAATTATTGTAGGCCCTATCACAGCGGTCAAACATAAAAGACTTCCTTAATTATAGGAGGTCTTTTGTGTTAGCGGTAGAAGTAGCTAGACAACAACTGTATGACCTCCAAAATAAACATGGCTTTGGTCACGCTAGTGTACTCAAACAATCCATGGTTCTGGGCGAGAAACTTGTGATGAGGCCGCTCGCCCATTTATTGTAACACTTAGTCTTATTTAGGGGGGATCTATTTCAGTCGTCTTACTTTTAAGGAAAGAGACATAAGTTGGTGAAATCTTCAATAGCTGCGCATAGGTTTTCATGGAAGCACCGGGATATTGTTTCATGAGGTCTAACAGGAGCTTAACCGTTTGTGCATCAGATACATTTTGAATATCTACTGATGTAGAGGGTAGCTGATTTTCTGCGATTGGGTACCCTTTGAGAACATTTGCACAATAGATACATACATAAGATTTTTTGAAGGGAATGAGTTGTTTGTTTCCCCCGCATAGGAGACATGATTCACTTTCTGATCTACGCATTACAATAGCGCTTTCAGTTGTGAAAAACTCCATTTCTGTGTTCTTGTTGATACCCAACCGATTTCTTATTTCCACTGGGATTACAACTCTCCCTAAGCTATCTAAATCTCTTTTCATTATCGCATCATTCAATGTATACACCCCTCCAAGACATATGATCCTTATTTTCATAAAGATAGAAATATATGCCTTTGATGAGAGAAAATTTATAAACGAAAGGATAAATGTGGTAGTATGGTACCTTAGTATGATTTTACATTTTATTTTAAAAAATTATACAAATGATTCCTTATATGTGTTACCGTTGTGTAGTAATACAAATAATAGAAAAGGACGTGTTAGTATGTTAAAATTGAAAAACACAGCAGTAATTCTTACGGGTGTCTTAGCTCTTACGGCAGTAGCTCCAATCGCAGCTTCTGCCGCACCTATTCAACAATCGGAACAAGCAGAAGCAAACAAAGAGGTTAAACAACTGAGCGTAGACACTGAAACCTTAAATGCTATCACGGATATTGAAAAGTTTATAAAACTGGATGGGGATCATTATGTCCTTGATCCTGCCGCAAAATCTGTGGTGAGTGAGAAGGTTTTCACTAACTACTCTAAAGCTGTTGAATCTGTAAATGAGCAACTTAAAAATGGGATTCTGCAAACAAAAAATGGGGAACTTGTCACAAACCCTAACTACAAAGAGATTGGTACGAATATGTACGGTAATTGGTACTGGTGGGGTTATGCGCTAACTCTCACGAACGCTGAGACGAAGCACCAAATTGAAGCGATCGAAAACACAAGGGACACCTCTGCATTTGTATTTGCAATTCTTGCCGCAATCCCCGGCTTGCAAGGAACAATCGTACCATCGGTGATACTTACTACTGGAGTTTCGGTGGTGCTAAATCGGTTGAAGGCTAACGATTACGGAAGAGGTGTAACTATTAATTTTCACCCCGGATACTTCGAAGTAACAAGTAACTAAGAACTGAGGATCATAATTTATGAATATATATTTGCTTGTCCTTTTTATTGCAATCATTGCTGGCAATATACTATTTAATATCTTTAAGAAAAGACAAGGAGAAGGTAGTAAAGCGCCTGATGTAGTAACAATTATAGGATTAGTGATCGGACTGGCGTTAGGCATCACTCCTGTCTTTCTCAGTGGCATACAAGAGTGGACTTGGCACTATACAGTCGTTGTGCTTGGTTCTACTCTTGTTATTGGACGCATCCTGTATGGCTGGAGAAAAGGCAGAGATAATAAAACAAAAAAATAGCTATTACAACAAAAAGTGGCTAATAAAGGGCTCTGGAAGATATAGTTTAGTTATTTTCTTTCAAGGTGTTGGGACAGTATACAGTGAAAGTGTAACTGGCTCCCATTATGTAACAATAAATTAGTTTTTATTGGTGGCTCCTAACACATCTTTAAGGGCCACCAGTATTGTTTGTCGACTTTACTTCATATAATACATAGACAAATAATTCAAGGAGGTACTTCATGTTTTCAACAATATTGACATACAGCATACAAACAATTGCAATTTTACTAATTATCTTTAACTTATTGAGAAGGAACGAAAAAAAAGTAGGTTGGGGATCACTTTCACTGCTTTTATCTCTTCTTGGTATGCTTGTTTCTTTTGAATTTGGCAATTACATATTGGGGGATCAGTTGCTTTCCCTTTTAGGATTGCCCGCATGGTCTAACCCTGTTGATAATACTGGGTTTCACTACACCCTTTTTCTATCCATTATTTTTTTCATTCCAAGTTTAATCATTGGATTTAAAAATCCTAAAGAATTTGGAGCTGAAATGGGAAAACTGGTTTCTATATAAGTTGAACTTAA
>NZ_JBITPH010000030.1:0-72208 GCF_050467685.1 Paenibacillus sp. NRS-1782 | reverse complement strand
CACTTCATATTACAATCCGTCTTTTTTAAAATTCACTTACGTAATTCTAATGTTTTCAAGTCAATTATAAAATTTTGTTGTTTCAGAATATCCAATCCAAGGAGTCCTTTATGATCTTTAGGCAATATGCCTACATCTATTTCTATATTTTGAATGCTGTTTGTACCTATTTCAATCCTGTCCGTCATAGTTAATTTTCATTCGTATTACGTCTCACTCTCATTAAGGGATCTCTGCGGAGGTGGATCACAAAGTCTTGATTTGATGTATGGTATACTATGTTCCCAGGCTTTACTTGAAAAAACTCTTTATTCGCATCTTGCTCTGATATTGTGCGAATCGGTGCAACTTCATCTACTATTTTTTTGTTATCTTCCTCATGATAATTAAGTATAGAAACCAGAACAAATTGGTCAGGGAACAGTTCTTTAACTTCTTGCCATTTCATGTGTTTACCTCCTACAAATTTGTCCTAATTCTTCTTTTTATCATTTTAACATATGCCGCCGATTTCCTATAACGTTCCCGTATTCACGACGTCCGACGAAGTCGGATGAGTCTGGCTGCTCTCGCTTCCCTGAAATTCCTCGGCCAAACCAAGGGCATAGCCCGATGCGTGAATATTATGTTAGATGATGTATCGGCCTTCTTTGAGTTGCCTACAAATATCCTCTATTAAACAAAGAACATCAAGCACTTTCTATACTCGATGTTCTTCTATCCATTGTTCAATATTCTCTTCTTTAATTGTTCCTTCTGCCGTTTTTAATCCTAATTCAATTAGTTCTTTCTGTTCATATTTTATTGACAATCCATTTAAACGTAATAAAAATAAAATTGTCGCTACACCTATACGTTTATTCCCGTCAATAAATCCATGATTCTTTATTAACGCGTATCCTATTACAGATATTTTCCTTATCGTACCTTCGTAAAGCTCCTGTCCATCGAAGGTTGCTTCTGCTTTTCGTAATGCACTTTCAATCATTCCATGATCCCTAACCCCGACCGAACCACCTGTTGCCTTTACAATCTTAGTATGGAATTGAATAATTTGTTCTAAACTGATATTCTTCATTTGGCTAATTCCCTAAGTGCTTCAGCGTTTTCATTTATAATATCGTCCATTAGTGACTCCATTTGCTGATTACTTCGGTTCTTTAGAAATTCGATAAAATCAATCACTTCAAGCTTCTTATCTTCTGGTAATGTTAAAAAGTCTTCAATTAGTTTTTCTTCAATTCTCATTACACATACCTCCTGCACTTCTTTGTTTTCATTATACACCAAAGCATGATGGGACTTAACATTCGCCTTTAATGTTTTTATGGGGTTGCCGATATTTCACCTAACATCTTATTTACGAACTTCCGAAAGAATGCTCTCTTCGTCATATTCACGAACTTCGTGAATCCTGCACTTTGCTCCTTATTCCCGCACTCTCTGCGTTTCAATCCTCCAACCCGCCCATCCGATCCAACGGACTTTGAATCCGCCCAATGTCCCGCCTGCTCACATGTGTATAGCGCTCCGTTGTTCGCACACTCTGATGCCCCAGCAGTTCCTGAATATAGCTAAGATCAATCCCATTCTCCAGCAAGTGGGTCGCAAAGGAATGCCTTAGGGAATGGATACTTACCTGTTTGCGAATGTCCGCTTCAGCCAGCGCTTTTTCAAACACTTTCTGCGCTGAACGTTCCGTCAGGTGGCCGCCTTCCCTCTGCCCTGGAAACAGCCAGTCTTCTGGCCGCTCCCCCCTATGTACTCCTCGACCACCGCAAAAGCCGCTTCGGAGAGCAGCGTTTGCCGATCCTTCCTGCCCTTTCCCTGACGGACTTTCAGCACTTTCCGTTCATGGTCGCAGTCTTCAGGACGCAACCTCACCACTTCGCTTACCCGCAGCCCGGATGTATACGTCAGGTACAGAATAGCCTTATGCTTTGGATTTTTCACTACTTTCAACAGACGCATGACCTCATTCAGGGACAGCACATCCGGTAGTTTACTCTCCTTTTTCGGACGAACATAGGCGGAGGATTTGGGCTGCTTTAGCACATGGCGAAAATAAAATTTCAACGCACTGATCGCTTGGTTAACATAAGCGTGCGAAAGACCTTTTTCGAGCAGCACCAGCGCATATTTTTGCACCACCGCATCATTTATGCTTGCTTCGGCCCCTTGCAATCCGGCAAAAAAGCGTTCCGTTTGCGATATGTATGCTTTTATCGTCTTGCTGCTGTACCCCCTTGCTACCAATGCATCGCGCAATTCTTGCCGCTGATCCGGATTCCATTCACCTCGTTCCGAAGAAGAGGGAACCGCATTAGCCTGCGTGTCCCGTCTATCCAGCCATTCCCGGATGTACGGTAGTTCTTTATTCAAGCGCTCGTCGTACTCGAACTTACAACTCCGATACGCTTCCAACAGGCTTTCTACAGCCGAGATACTGTACGGAATCGCCCAGATTTTTTCGTCTGGAACCCATTTCCTGCCTGGTATGGATCGAATCCCTTCCCGCTCCTTGACTCCGTATCGCTCCAAGCGTACGCTGATCGTTTTTTCATCCCGATAAAGTAGGTTTATCTTCATCTCACTTGCCTCCTTAGTATATCAGCCGTTCAAAAAATTGGAAATCTAATTTTGCACAAAAAAAGGGACTTAAGATGGATATTCATCTTAAGTCCCTGATTCTTTCAGAGTAAATTATTGATCCATTAAGTCCAATTTACATTATCATAAAATGTCTTACCTTTATTTGTCCAGTTCCTCCGTCACATCATCCCATAGCACTGCCGCCACCTTCTCCAACAGATACTCCAGCTTCAGGTTCAGTAGCTATCCAATTGGAACTCGCTCTACTCCCCACATAAACAAAAGATGAGCCTGATTATTTGTTTCTCATTTGTTAATACAATAAGGATAAGCCGTTAAAAAGCGCATTTTGTCGCCATTTTTTTCAGATAAACCGCTTGTATTACAATCATATATAAAGAACAACGAATTATATTTGCCATCTATTTTACTCAAATCATGTAATAGTGGAGATAAAAAAGAATCAACATAGGAAACATCTTTTATACCATCATCTGCCCCATCCATCAGAAAGACTCCTTCAGCAAAATCTTCGTCAAAATCATCTATTTCATGATCATTCAAAAAACCGCTAAAAACATCTTCGTTCTCATCTTCCGGGTATTTGATCTCAACATATTCAAACAACTCATCTTCAGAGGCAAAGTGACCGTACCAAACGGACACGACATTTTTTTCAAAGCAATTCATATCTTCACCCCGCTAAAATTTCAGTTAACACGTATGGTCTATCTGTATCCCGCACCAGCTACCATGCCCTCTACCCCACAACAGCTGTTGAAGCTAAAAAGCCCGCACTGATCGCGGGCTTTGCTGTATATTTAGTCAAAATCATGCCTAGTAGCCTTGTTACTCGACCTTAAACTGGCTTAATTCGTCTCGTAGCTTATTGGACAATTGGCTTAACTGTTTGGATAGTTCAGCAACCTGCTCGATGCTATCCAATTGTTCCTGCGTGCTGGCGCTAACCTCTTCGGTTGAAGCGGAATTCTCCTCCGTGGTGGAAGAGATGATCTCCAGCGCCTGCAAAATCTCATCTTTGTGCTTGTGGACTTTGGAGGTGTTGTTGCTAATTTGGATCATTCGCAATTTCAAATCTTCCAAATCCTTGTTAATGCTAAAGAATACTTGCTTGGTGTTCTCCACCGATCTGGCATTTTCTTCAGCAATTTTCAGGCCGTGAACCGTATGCTCAACCGATACACTGGTTTTTTCTTCAATCACACGTACCTTCTTGTAGATTTCCTGTGTCGCCAGTGCAGTCTGCTCAGCCAGCTTGCGAACCTCCCCGGCAACAACAGCAAACCCTTTGCCCTGTTCTCCTGCACGTGCAGCTTCAATGGAAGCATTGAGCGCCAGCAGGTTGGTCTGCGTTGCAATTTGATTGACCGTGTCCACGAAGCTCGAAATCTCGTGACGGCTTAGATCAATCTCCTGAATAATAGACGACATCGCTTGTGTGGAATTGTGGTTCTCTTCCGCCCATTTGGATAACTGATCCACTACAGCAAGCCCCATTCCGCTTTGCTCGACAGAGACTTGCACCATCGTTTCGATGGCTTTGGCATCATTGGCAATTTCGTCAATTTGGCC
Source organism: Paenibacillus sp. NRS-1782 (assembly GCF_050467685.1). Lineage (NCBI taxonomy): Bacteria > Bacillati > Bacillota > Bacilli > Caryophanales > Paenibacillaceae > Paenibacillus > Paenibacillus sp. NRS-1782. The sequence goes on along the minus strand of NZ_JBITPH010000030.1, from coordinate 68,023 downwards.
GGACAATGCTCCGGTTTTTTGTAAAATATTCTCCGTTTCAACGGACTGGTAGTTCGTCGCATTGGCAATCTCATTAATTGCTGTCGCAGTATCGTTCATTGTTATTGCGGTTCTGGAAGAAATGGATTGCAGACCGTCAGAGGACTGATTCAAGACCTGAGCCGAGCTGCCCACCATTTGGAGCATCCCTTGAATTTTTTGAACCATGGTGTAAACGCCTTGAGAAATTTGCCCGATTTCGTTGTTGGAATGCGTATCAAACTGAACGGTTAAATCTCCATTTTCAATCAGCTTGATTTTTGCGAGCAGCTTCGGTATGGATCTCAACAGATAACGGAGCGTTATATAACAAATCACAACCAGCAGGATTGTGGCTGCGGCAAAACCGCCAATGGTAAGCCAGGTAAAGGCTTCTAATTCTGAGAGCGCCTCTCGTTGAGAAATAGTTAAGCCCACGGACCATCCGGTATCTTTACTGGTTGCATACCCGATATAACGACGTTCTCCATTGTCATTAATCAGCTGTACTCCGGACTCGCCGGCAATCATTTTCTTTCCGATCTCCCCAAGATCACCTGTGCTTTCGTTAATCTTTTCTTTCAACACTTTAGTCTGATCGGGGTGATACAAAATATCACCTGTTTTGGATGCAAGAATCGAATAACCTGTGCTTCCGAGCGAATAGCTTTGCATAAGGGCAGGGATGTCTTTGAAAGCAATATCAGCTGCTGCAAATCCAATTAATTGGTTACTGTTATCTTTGATCGGATAGAAAATACCCATGAGCACACTACCCGTAGCGACGTCAATATAGGGATCCGAGTAGTATAAACCGTTTGCTTCAACAGCTGGCTTGAAGAACGGGCGTTTTTGGATATCGTAATCCGGTTTGGAAGCAGCACCATCATTCTGAAAAAAGAAGCCTTTGCCAGATATTCCTGCAATCCAGGCGTCGGCAAAAGAGGGCTCTGCCTTTACAATGGCTGCCAGAGTCGCTTCTGTTTCCGCAGCATATGGAGAAGTTTTCACCATATCTCCCGATGTGGTTGTTTCTATGTACTGCTGAAAAAGGTTGTTCGTTGCCATTTGTTTGACAAGCGATCCCTTTTCCTTAAACAACGCATCGAATTGACTGACAACGGCCTGCGTCTTGGTCTGGAGCATGGCCTCTTGCTGCTTGATAAGTATGCTTTGCGTGCTTGCAAACATGAACGTCCCCAAGGTTGCAAAGACGACAACGATAATGACTAACAACACAATGGCTAATGTGTTCGCAATGCTGGATGATCTGAATACGCGCTTTTTAATATTTTGTGACATGCTGCCATCTCCCCGAGGAATATTGAGCGAAAAGCTCTTAGATAATATGTCGGAAGTTTGCAGTTGTTTGAATAGGTTTTTAGTATACACAATTTAAAGTTTTGAAAGCTGATCACCTTCGGCAATGTCCCTGCCCCAGACTCCAACGCGAATTAGACAGCACCAAACATTTGATTGCATACTCTTATTCTCAATTCTCTGTATGCGCCTTACCCTGCTAATCTCTGCACTCGCCATAACAACAGCGCAGAGAGCCTGCGTCGGACGCAGACTCTCTTATTAATGAATTATAAGAACACACGTTTTCACGTACTTAGAGCGATCCAGCGATCAATACGTAAACTTCCATCCTCAGACATTAACCCAACTGCATCGTTGTGATACAAGTATCATTGTTCTCATATGTAGAGAATTCAGTTTCTGCCCTTTTTCCTTCATGATTCACGCTAATCCGGTATGTTTTATCCCTAGGCAGCCATAGATCAATAAAACCATTGGATTGCGACTGCATGGCCGCATTCTCCATGATGACATTCCCCTCGGAGTCGTGGACCGTTACACTGAACTCTTCATCCTTCATTTCGCCTTGACAACCAGTCAGGCTATGGGTTGCACAAGGGTGGGTCTGTTCCATATATGGCGCTATCGAAACAAAAAACTCGTTATCAGGCAGATCGTAGGTCTTGATTATGGTACCATCCTCCGATACGCTCAACTGACTGGAAGTGATGGAAGCGGACTGAGCCGTTGCCTTTCTTGTACTAAAATCATGCACCAATTGCTTGATATTTTACACTCCTTGGGTGTCGGCTTCTTCTCGCTGGGCATTTCCTGCAATCAGATATGTCCCTATGGCAACCGCAACTAACCCCGTAGCTATCAAGGTTATTTTTTTCATCTTGAGTTCATCTCCTTGTCCCTTTTTTACTATTATAAAGGAGTGCACATCAGGATGGCAGGATGAAACCATTATGTCACCATATGCTCACATTCATCTCTGGTACAGGTCAAAAATTGAGCAATGCGCGGTTTTCTATCCCGAGCCGATGATGCCCAGCGGCTCATTTTTACTCAGTTATTGGTGATCTTCATTTAGGTTCTTTTCGGCCTTCTTCCATAAAGCCTCAGTAAGTTCATCAATCGTTTCCTTCATTGACAGCTTCTCACGCCAATGGCCTGGAATTCCACTGTGCCCGTAAAAAGCCCCGGCAATCTGCCCGTATACCGCTCCCGTTGTATCGGCATCATCCCCAAGGTTTACTGCCAGCAGTGCCCCATTTTCAAAGGAAGTTGAATGATGAAATGCCCACAACGCAGCCTCAAGGGAACGAATGACATAACCGGTTCCCTGTATTTCGGGCGGCTCCTTATGGCGGTAAGATCCCTGAATGTATCTCCGCATTTGGTCTGCCGATCAAATTCATCTTTCGCACCAGACTCTCTGCCAAACAGAGCGCCATGGATGTATCGTCCGTCCATTGTCCCGGCTTTAGTCCGAACACACCGCAGCCAGCCCGACTAGACATCCAAAAAAACGATCCTTAATAACTGATTGCTGGGACAGTCGGATTCCTGTATCCCCTGAGCTTGAGTATTTGTACAGCCATTTTGAAATGATCGATGCCAACCTATCCCTGTGTTAATAAAATCCTTTTGTACAAGAGAGGTGAGCCTTATATGATTTATATTGCATTGCTGCGGGGCATTAATGTGGGTGGCAACAACAAGATTAATATGAAAAAACTCAAGGAAACGTTTGAGAAGGCAGGCATGAGCCATGTGACGACTTACATCAACTCCGGAAACATCATTTTTTCCAGTGACGTTCAATCCAACGAGGAGCTGTCGCTCCAAGTGGAGCATGCGATTCTGGAGGATTTTAGCTTACCTATCCGGGTTATCGTTCGCAATATGGCGGAAATCCAGGCGATTATGAAGGCATTGCCGGAGGAATGGTCTAATGATACACAGATGAAAAGTGATGTATTGTTTCTTTGGAATGAAATTAACGATATTTCCGTTCTGGAGAAGCTTCCTTTGAAGCCGGGAATCGGCCATGTAATGTATACGTCTGGGGCCGTTCTGTTTTCTGTCAGCAGAGAACATATCACAACAAGCGGGATGACGAAACTGGCCGGCTCCAGTCTATATCAGCATATGACGGTGCGGAATGTGAACACGACCCGGCAGATTTATAAGCTGATGCAAACAGCTGAACAGGAAGAGCTACGTGCTTTAGACTCCTGATTGGAAGCCTCCTTCCTAAGCATTTTGTTTTCGTTTTTAGTAGACAAATCCGAGAACAACCGTAGAGGATAAAATCAAAAAGGGAGCCTTTTTGCGGCTCCCCAACTGCATTTTTTGGATGTATTGTTCCCACTAGACTCTGCCTATCGAGCTGATGAAGTCAACCCTTCATATGGAATACCACTCACCAGACTAGCTTCGTCAATTAGTAAAACCGTCGACCAGTTCATTCAATCGGGTGGCGCTTTCCTTCACCTGATCAGACTGTTGTGCCACTTCAAGAGACTTTTCCGTCGATGAAACCATGTTCTCAGCAATGTGCTGAGTAGATACGGCAGACTGTTCGCTGGCTGTTGCAATCTCGTGGATAGCTCTCACCATGGTTTGGATCGTTGCATTTACCTGCTTAGAGGTGGCGTTCAAATCATTAACTGTATTCGTATGCTCAACTACATCATTGTAATATTGTTCTGCCGTATCCTCAAGCAGCTGATAATCCTTGCCCACCTTGGCATGCAGGAAATCCAGTAATTCCTCGGCATTGGTCGTCAGATTGGCTACAGATTGTACAACCTCTTGAGTAACACTCTGAATTTGATCTACCGCCTGCTTGGACCCATCTGCCAACTTGCGAATCTCGTTAGCCACAACTGCAAACCCCCGACCTGACTCACCGGCTCGAGCCGCTTCAATAGATGCATTTAAAGCCAGCAAATTGGTTTGGGCCGTAATTTCCAGAATGGACTGGGAGAGTATACGAATTTGGTCTACCGCCTTGGCTTGTTCCAGCGCTTCCGTCATCTTTTCACTGGCCTTCCGGTAAATCTCTTTGGACGCTTTATTGGACTCACTCGCTTCATACTTCAACGCTTCGGCCTTTAGGCTTGTATCATAGGCAGACTGCGCTTTTTCTTGAGTTTTGAGCGAAATGTACTCTGCCGCCCGCTGCATTTCATCCGCAGAATGATTCATGTTTTCTGTATATGCCGAAGTCTCCTCCATCGCTGCTGATAGCTGTTCGACTGTAGCCGATACGTCTCTAATCCGCTCATTGAGATCGGTCATATTATGATTCGTCTGATCACTTAGCTGATTAATTTGGCGGGATTCATTGATAACCCCCGTAATAACCATTGAGGTTGAATCTGTCATTTGTTGAATGGCACGTGCAATGACAGCGATTTCGTTATTTCCCTTGAGCAGGGTTGGATCAAGTGCTGCCGTTAAATTGCCTTGGGTAATCTCTTCACAGTATTTCGTAATGGTGCTCATCCGAGAACGGATATTCCGAATGGCCGAAAAGGAGATCATACTAAGGACAGCAAGTACTAGGACCAGAATCGCAATCAGAATAATTGTGCGCATTTTAATCTCATTTTGCGTATTTTGATATAAGTTGGCCGATTGTTCATTGTTGTAATCAGAAATATCGGTCAGTATCTTAACAATTGCCGTACTGGATGTATTAATCCGGCCTCTCTCTTCCTTTTCATACGTTCCGGTATTTTTTTTGACTGCCATGATCTGCCCAATATTCTGATAATATGTGTCTATGCTGCTTCTTAGTTCCTCGTACAATTTCTGTTCCTTCGGGTCCAGATTCTTTTGCGAGAATTTACTTAAGCCTGATGTAACGCTGTCTTTTCCCTTCTGTACCTGCTTATATTGTTTATCTGTGTACTCTTCATTATCGAGTACTTTGGTGTAGTTGGCCCGCATGTTATAAAAATCACTTTTCACTTCCAGAATATTCGTTTGGTGTTGAAAGCGATCCATATACAAAATACCTTGGCCCTCTTTAGCTTGATACATGCCGAGAACCCCTACCAACGATACAATGAGCAAACCCACCAAGCTGATCATGATCATGGAGACCATCGTTGTCGTTACCTTTAAATCTCTAAATCCTTTTACTTTTTTAGTGCTGTCTGATAGTTTTGTTCTCATCAAAACTCCTCCAGTCGTCTATGTATAATAGATCACGTTGCTCCCATGGATACCCTCCCCCAAACCATACGAATGAAGAGATTACACCGTGATGATATATATATCGGCAGAAAGCGCTTATTTTCATAAGGGAAATACAGTACTGCTAAAATAAAGAATATTTTTCAAGGAAAGTGAGCTTGAGATTGATCCATCAGGATTTTGCAAAATCCTCAAATGTGACTATTCATTTTAGTTACTCATGTGCTTGGAGAATTTGCTAAACTAGAGGAGTGGTCTTCATACCAAAGTGGGACATATATCATCAACTAATCAAGAACTACTCAGGATAATAGGAGAGACGTAAAGTGACAAACCTACAAAATCAAAAACAAGTGTATATCATCCATGGGTATACGGCTTCGCCAGCCGATCATTGGTTTTCTTGGCTACAAGACAAGCTACAGGAAGATGGCGTTTCTGTAGATATATTGGATATGCCCAACTCACAAGCTCCCCAGCTTCATGAGTGGACCCAACATTTATTATCAAGTATTGAGGTTCAACATAAGGATACCTATTTTGTTGGCCATAGCTTGGGATGTGTTTCCATATTAAGATATTTGCAGCAAGTAAGTATTCCAGAGCAACTCGGTGGTCTTGTCTTCGTCTCCGGTTTTACCGATCCCGTGCCAACCCTGCCGTCATTAGATGAATTTACAAATGATAAGCTGGATTATAAGCAACTCATGGATTCAGTAAAGATGCGTGCAGTTATTGCTTCAAAGGATGACACGATTGTCCCCTTTGCATTCAGCAAGAAACTAGCGAATGACATCCAGGCGGATTTCCACGAAGTAGAACACGGAGGACACTTTTTAGAGCGTGACGGCTTTACTTCCTTACCCATTGCATATCAAGCTTTAATGGATATGATGAAGAGCTGAACCGCTACTTTACCCTAACGCAAAATACCCATCGCTTCTATTAAGCAATGGGATACAAACCTTTTTAACGGTCCCGGTTAACCATATAATTCATTAAATGCTTCAGAAAAGCGATGTTGCGGGGTACCTCTTTCAACGCTTCCATAGCAAGGCAGTAGTGCTCCCACATCTCTTTACTGGCACCTTCCTGACCCAGGATGGATACGAAATTCGAATTGTTGCTCTCAGAATCCTGGCCAACAGATGTTCCGAGTAAGAGCAGTTCTCCTTCCACATCAAGCAAATCATCTTTAATCTGAAAGGCAATCCCCGCGTGTGAAGGTCACTCATCAGGGACCTGAATCCCAAATAGATGGAACCTATGACTCAATCCGTGATAGGGGGATCAGTGCTTCACACTCTTTTGATTTCGAGTATTGGACTGATATTCATTCTCTGGAACAAAAGGGCAGCACGATAGATATTTATATGCCCTGGGAAGCTTAAGGCGATGTAACAAGGGCCGAATGCACCGCTATGCATGTGTTAACTTATATTATTTCGAGGTGTTTTTATGGAGTGGCTGGAAACGATCAGATTATGGAGCCAAACGCCGGTTAAGGTGCTGGACATTCGTCATTTTACGATGAAGCCTGGAGAGAGATTGAGTTCCTATTCCCTGCCTTCAAGCGGATTTCTATTCGCCAATCAAGGAGAAGCCAGATTGATGCTTGATGAAATCGAAACCTCAGCAGCCAAGTTTCAGGTTCTCCACGGCGGAAAAGGAGCAAGTCTGAATATCTGGTGCTTAAACCAGCCGTTTGAATACTACCTCATTTTATACAAACCCGTTCAAGAGCGAGCGGGCCAAAGCTCATTCGAACGAGAAGATCGGATGGCTCTATTTAGACAAAACTATGCGTTTCAGGCCCTCTATCCGCTCCCCCTGATATCGCTCGTCGAACAAATGAATCAGCAGTGGTCTAATAGAAATGAACTGGACAAATTGCAAGTGAATGGATTGTTCTATCAATTCGTGCATGAACACTTTCGTCAACTACAGATGAAGGAAATCAAAATATCCGAGCCGGATCTGGCTACACAAATAGCCCAATATATTCAAGAGCATTTTCAAAAACCAATCGCTATGGAGACGATGGCTAAACGGTTTCATTACAGTACCCACTACCTCGTAAAGGTGTTTAAGCGAAAATATGGATGCAGCCCTATCGAGTATGTCGTTCAGACCCGCATCAACAGGGCCAAATCCCTGTTAGCTGATACAGATGCTTCCATTCGGGAAGTTGCCGAAGACGTTGGATATACCAATTTTTATTACTTTAGTCGACTTTTCAAAAAGCAAACCGGCGAAACCCCAACACAATTTAAATTGCATAGCCTTGTTTCAAAAAGTTCAACAAATACAAATTTTACACTCAAATCCTTCATTGCTCCCCGATCAGGACAACGTTATATTGATAACAATGATAATCATTATCAACATGACGCTTGGAGAGTGAACGATATGAATGTTAGTTTTAAGCCTGCTTTTGCTGTTACCCTTTTGTTCAGCTTAACATTGCTTCTGGCAGCTTGCGGCGGTGCGAGTGACGTTGCGAAACCAATTGAAACAAGATCGTATACCGATGCACTTGGACGGCAAATGAAAATTCCTGTTCAACCCAAAAGGGCTGTTGTTATTACATACGGTGGTTATTTGCTTCCATTAGGCTTAAAACCGGTAGGTGTCAATCAGGAGATACTCGACCTTTATCCTGACAAGATGGCTGATGTCGCTAGCATAGGCAAAGGAACAGGTAATATCGAGGCCATTTCCGCATTGGAGCCGGATTTGATTATACTGTCGGATTTTCACGACAAAGCAACCTTTGAGCAGTACCAAAAAATTGCCCCAACTATTGCAGTAGCATGGGGTGGTGATCCAGACGTGGTGAATACACTACGGACGTTTGGCGACATTATGAACCGGAAAACAGAAGCAGAATCCTGGATTGCTAAGTTCGAGAAAAAATTACAGGGCATTCGGGAACAAACTCGCATCCCCATTAAAGCAGATACTACCGCAATCTCTTTCATTATTCACAAGGGAGAGGTACTGCTTGGAGGTGAGGGCGGTACGCTCGGAAAATTGATTTATCAGGATTTCGGTTTCCAGATGCCTGAGCAATTCAAACCCTACGCCGATGGTGGTACTGCTCTTTCCATGGAAGCTCTGGTCCATCGTCCGGCTGACTATTTCTTTACTCAAATGACAGATCAAGAGCTGAAACACATGAGGGAGCTGTTCAGCGAACCTGTGTATCAGACGATTCCTGCTGTAAAAAATAATCACATTATTAATGTTTCCCGTGATAAATGGAACTATGGTCCCTACCTAGTGGATGAGGCGGTCGATTCGTTGATTGAACAAATATCTCAAATTCAGCCATAGGGACATACGGCACCTTCATTGAGGTTTTTCAGGGGTAAAATGATTAAAATAGCGAGAAGCCCAAAAAAATCGGCATCTCGCTATTTGCTAATCATATAGTTCCCATGTTTCTGTAGATAGCTCAATGAAAGAATTTGCAGCACGCCCCGCCGTTAGAGTATTTCAAAAAATGGATATAGCTGTCCGGAAATTCACCCTGGGGAAAATTCCAGATGATTTATATAGGAGACCTGTATTTGATCCAAAATCACCCACTGATTCGGCTCGTCGTCTGCCAATCTCCTCCTCATCATGTGATAAAGTTCATTCATACGCCATTCCTGCGAGGATCAACTCCTCCTGAATCCAGCTACTTCGGGTAGACAGTTGCAGCAAGTCGGCAGCGATCTGCTTGATTTGCTCTTGTAACACATGTGGCTGATCCGTTCCTTCCAGAAAGCGGCTCAAAAAATGAAGAAATACATCTACCTTCCTGAGCTGCATCAATACAGGTAAAGCATCAATCTCGGTTTGGGACAGATGAACTCGGCGGCTGAAGCCCTGGCAAAAATCCCGAACTGCTCTCGTCTCCTCCGGTTGACCCAACAATCCTGATAAAATAACTGCTGGTTCCATGACCCGAACATCCAGCGTACAAAATTCAAAATCAAGCAGTGCAGCCACTTGGCTATGATCGGTATCCTTTACCAACAAATTGGAAGTATTCAAGTCCCCATGTACAAGCTGATGCGGCAATTCTTCCAATGCATGAAGCGAATCTGTAATCTCATCATATACTTTTCCTATCCAGCCCAGCTCGTCATGCAAAGCTTTTAGAGGCTCTGGCGGATGTAGGCCAATCTCTCGAACTATTTCCTGGTTGCACAATGGATAGGATTGCTGCAAGGCATAATAAGGTCGGTAGACTGGAGCCAGTTCAAGATTGAATGTCGCAAGTACAGCAGATAATTCACCTGTGACCTCGCCAAAAGAATAGGCAAAGCTTGATTCCTGCTCCAGTGGTGATTCGCCTTCTATGTAATCGAACAGACAGACATATTTGCCGCTTTCCTTCTCAAGCTGAGCGAGTGTCTCTCCCGTCACTGTTCGAATTGGCATCGGTACCCTGAATGATAGAGAATGCTTACTCAGTGCCTGCAAAACCGCATGCTCAAATTCAATTTTGTCCCTATCTCTGTGTGTATCGTAGACGCGCAGCACTCCGCTTCGCCTACCACCCTTAACAAAATACGTCGTATTATTCCAACCCCCGGTTCGTTTCTGCAACGTTCCGTTCCACTCCGGCCAGTGCCGTCTTAGTATCGCTTCCAAGGATGTATCCTCCTAGCCTTGCGCTTATGAATTTGCAGCTATTATAACAAATATAGACGCCCATTAGAATTGGACGTCTATTACATCATAAAACAGTCATAGCGGTTATATGATCCTTCTGCATCCTTCAATTTCTCAACTGCTTGTTTCGGATATTTTGCGGGGTAGCGCCATAAGCCATTTTAAATTTTTTATAGAAAAAACTCATGCTGTTATATCCAACTTGCTTAAATATCATTTCGAACGGCAGGTTGGTGTTCACTACCAGAGAATAGGCTGCATTGAGTTTAATGTTGGCAATAAGCTGAGTGTAAGTAAGACCAGTTACTTTTTTTAACTTATTACTTAAATACGTACGATTGTAATTAAAATGATTAGATAGCTGTTGCAGACTTAAATGCTGATAATGCTCTTCCATGTAATTCAGAATAGATGCAATATTATTTTCCTGCTGGTTTAAATGAATATTATGCTCGCTTTCCAATACACGGACCAATTCTCCAAAAATAATTTGCAAATAAGCCTTGACCAATTCCATCGAATCCTCTTGTCTGGAAAAATATTCAATCAAGATTCTACGTAGTATATATTGAAGATTTTCATTATATTGCGACTCGAAAATAATAAAGTGATTATGGTGCTGATGCTGGAGGACAGAGTTGGCGAGAAATTCGCCAATCAGACTTTTTTTCTTGGATAACCGTTGCAGGAACAGGGAAGAAATCGTTTCTCTTTGCAGCAAGATATTAATAAGGATATCGTCTTCTCCCAAAGGAGCGATACTGTGCGGCACATCCTTATCCAGAACACATACTTGGCCTTCACAAAGCTGAATTTCTTTGCCTGCTATGATTTGATTGCACTTACCTGAATAGACATAGTTTAATTCAATAAATTCATGCATATGCTCCAGCATCGGAGCAAATCTATTGTGCTTGCTAATATAAATATCATGTTCTCCAAAGAAAAACAAAGCGGGCATACGATACATGTTCTGATTGATATCATAGTATCGTTCGTCCTCCGATTCTTCGGAGAGATCATTAATAACCTGATGGTTTTGTTGTTGTAAAAGTTCAATTTCCGTTTTGGTTCTTAGCAACTGGTCCAACTCATGAAGGTTCATGATCACCGGCTCCTCCTTCACTATATGATGGAAAAACGGGCGGTTCTCCGCCCGTTGAAAAAACTGCCTGTACCTGATGACTCTCATTAACTGTGAACTGTCGCCTGAGCCTTACTGCCTTTTCCTCTAATAGCGATTCCCAGACAGATGAGTGCAGCAATCGTAAACACAATTGCAGAAACGAGGAAGGAAAATGAGGCGGTTTCATTTCCAAACAGCATGCCAACTAACTTGATGACATAAGGTGAAGCAAACGCTCCCAAATTGGAGCCTACCATTGCAATTGAAATGGAAATCGTCTCACTGCCTTTAGGCACAATTTTAGTTAGTATGGTAAAGATATAAGGAATAAATAGCGCAAAGCTAAAGCCAATGATAAGCATGGCAACGGTAACCATGGTAACATTCTGAGCAAACCACAGCATTACAAAACCTGTTGCTGTTAATAGACTGGAGATAAAGGGTGCGTAATTTCTAAACCATTTATATATTTTACCAAACAAGAAACCTGCAATCATAGTTGCCAAGGAAAACAGCGTTAACGCGGTTCCTAAAAAACCAGGATTAGGCATATTCTTTTCAGCAATCATAATACCTGTCTTGGTATACACAATCATGATAAAGGTCATAAACAGGAAGAGTACAGCTCCTAATCCAAGTACAGGTATGGATACTCCGCCGCTCTTGTGGCCCGTTCCTGTTGAACGCTCCGCTGTAGGCTCCACACGCTCTGGTTCGGGAATGATAAAAAAGAATAACAGCGCAACAGGAATGGTGATCGCATAGCATAAAAAGGCAAACTTCCAATCAATTAAGGCAAGCTGTCCTGCCACAAATGTAGCTAGGCTGCTTCCGAGCCCTTGAACGGCGCTTTGAAAGCCTACTAATTGGGCACGTTCGTCCCCTTCAAAAAAATCACTAATTAAGCTAACGGCCAGCGAATTGAACATCCCGAGACCTGCACCTAATACCAGCCGCAACGCGAGAATCCATGTAATGTTAGTCGTGAGCATAGGAAGGATTCCGCCGATGACCACGAGCAAAAGTCCTAGCATGACTGTATTTTTTTTGCCCAATCGGGAAGAGATCGGACCACTCAACAGCACAAACAGCATCATCGTGAAGGATGGAATCGTAACTACGCTTTCAATCAAGGAACTGGAAACCCCTGATAATTGATTCAGCATCATCGGTATGATAGCCGAAATGGCACTCGCTGATGTCAGGACTAACGAAATGGACAGCAACGCCGTTTTAAACAATACTTTGTTTTTGATATTCATCAAGTTACTCACCTCTAGTCTATGTTATTTAGCCTCTGGTTGCATGTGCAGGAACTTGGGTAGTCTGGCAGTATCTGTACTGGAAAACGTACTTCCCTGAACCGACCGTAAACGTAATTTCATGATCTCCGTTCCTTTGGAAAATCTCCTGTTCACCTGCAATCCCCATTCTCCCAGCCAGCTCCTGTGGTATATAAACAGGCGGATTCTGTATCGACGGATATTGCATGACAATAGTCTGCTGTAATGCATCCGGCTCCATAACTCCCGGAAGTGTAATCTCAGCCGTCGTATTATGCGGAACGCGAACCGTCATCTGCATTTCTTCATCCACGATTTCCCAATGAACTTCCAGCGCACCATATGGCGTTTCCAGTTTCCCGTGGGCCGAAGTAAGATTAGCAGGCGGTTTAGGAGCTATCCGTGATTTCTTATAACCCGCTTCAACCACATCTATTCCGGCAATATTTTGGTACATAAAATCTCCAACTGAGCCGTATGAATAGTGATTGAACGAGTTCATATCTGTACTCCAGAACGAGCCATCCACTTTGATGCTGTCCCAATGCTCCCACATGGTCGTTGCCCCCCGTTCAACCTGATAGAGCCATGAAGGATAATCATTTTGGAATAAAATCTTATAAGCTACATCCGTATAGCCATTGTCGGACAAAACCAGGCATAGATAAGGTGTACCCACAAAGCCGGTATCCAGATGCATATCATTTTTCTCAATAAGCCGTACGAGCTCCTGGATCACTTGCTTTTTATACTTGTCCGGCACCAATCCAAAGTGCAGAGCAACAATCTGTGCAGTCTGAGTATTGGAGGTCAGTTGACCAGCGTCATCGAAGTAGCGGTTTGTAAAAGCAGTTTGAATCCCCTCATGTAAGCTTTTATATGTGTTGTAATCGGTATAACGATTAAGCAGTTTGGCCGTCTGCGCCAAAATATGAGTCGAATAGGCAAAGTAAGCCGTTGCCACCAGCGTTCCGTCGGTCGCCCCAAAATAACTTCCTTCTTCACTATCCAGCGCCAGCCAGTCTCCAAGCTGCAAGCCGGTATCCCAAAGATATTCTTCGTTCCCCTGGGCGCGGATGTAATCCACCCATGCTTTCATACTGTCATACTGCTGAGCTAAAATTTGCTTATCCCCGTAGCATTGATACATGGTCCACGGACATATAACCGCCGCGTCTCCCCATGCTGCCGTCGTTTTGTCCATATTATCGGCAAAGGTTCCTTTGAGGACATCCGGCACTACAAAAGGCACTGCCCCATTCTCCAACTGGTTATAAGCCAAATCCTTCATCCACTTTCGGAAAAAGGAAACCGCATTCATATTGAAGCTGGCCGTTCTGGCAAAAATCTGTGCATCCCCGGTCCAGCCTAATCGCTCATCGCGCTGCGGACAATCGGTTGGCACATCCAGGAAGTTCCCCTTTTGCCCCCACACAATATTGTGCTGTAATTGATTGAGCTTCGGATCGGATGTCTCAAACACCCCGATATTCTCCATATCCGAATGCAGAACAACACCCGTAAAATCTTCAATTGTAACGTCATCCGGAAAGCCTTCAAGCTTCACATATTGAAAGCCTTGAAAAGTGAAATGTGGCCGAAATATCTCCTTCCCCTTCCCACTGCAAATGTACGTAATCTGCTGCGCTGCATCACGGATGTTATCCCTGTAAAAGTTCCCTTGCTGATCCAGCACTTCACCATGAACCAGCTTCAAAACCGTACCTTCAGGCGCTTCAACTTTAAATTCCAGCCAGCCTACCATATTTTGACCCAAGTTAAGCACAAGCTCACCTTTGGGGGTTCGAATAAGCTCAACTGGCTTCAATCGGTTCATCACACGGACGGGCTCATTCTCCTGAGCAACCAGATGGCTTAATGGGAACGGGACAACCTGCATCATTTTCCGTTCGGTTAAAGAGCTATGTTCGGGTGTCCGCTGCTCAAGTCTGGCATCATAGATTTCACCGTTATAAATATCCGACATTAAAATGGCACAGCTCGTTTCCTCCCAGGAAGAATCAGAGCAAATGACTTCGGAACGGCCATCTTCATAACTAATCTTCATTTGAAATAACAATGCATTCGTGTTCCCGTAGGTGTCCTTGCGCTTCTGCCAGCCCAAATAACCGCTATACCAGCCTTCTCCTACCGTTGCTGTGATTCGGTTATTTTGTTCTTGAATGGCCGAAGTCACGTCATACGCTTGCACCTGGACACGATCGTTATAATCCGTCCAGCCCGGGGTAAAGTAGGCATCTCCCACTCTTTGTCCATTTAACTCCAGTTCATACAGACCCAGACTTGTAGCATAAATGACTGCTTTTTTCACTTTTCCCTCAACTGAAAAACACTTGGAAGTGGCAAAAGGAGCGCGTGTCTGAAACTCTTCATTTATGCTCCGCTCCTTCACCGTGATCCATTGTGCTTTCCAGTCCTGCTCATGGAGCAACCCCATCTCCCAAAAGCCGAACTCACTCCATTCCGATTCTTCTGCTTCTGTGTCCCCTGCTCCCTGAGCCCATACTTTTACCCGATAATAATATCTTTGTCCTGATTCCAGTGGAGGGCCTTCATATGGAAACAGAATGGATTGATCCGAATAAGCAAAATGATTCCAGAGCAGCAGTTCAAAATTGGGATTTATGGATACCTGCAACTGGAACCTTTTTTGGGAAATATATATTTTGTCAGATTCGATCTGCCAGCTTAAGCGCGGCTTTAGACAGCCCAGCCCAACCGGATTATTTAAATGTTCGCATCTAAGCGCTTTCACTCTTAGCATTGTTATTTCCTCCCTGATGTCTTCTTTTGTAGTTCTATACTCAAATTAAAACGCTTCCATAGACTTTGCGCAATGTTGTATCCCTGCATGTTGTATGCTTGATTTACAGGTGTTGAAATTCAACCTCATATATTAAATCTTAAAATGGATCTATTAGAAAAATATGTACGTTTCAAAGCAGCACTCATGAAAAAAGCCTGAATCCGTTGGGTACGGAATTCAGGCTTTTTTTACTATAAAGTATATTTATTCTTTTTTAGCTAGATTACGCCTGTTCGACTATCGCTTGTTCCGGCGTGGAAGTCGGGTACAAGTGGCAGGCTACCTGCCGACCCGGTGCAACTTCAGCAAAGATTGGCTGTACTTTGCTGCAAATGTCCATGGCTGCCGGGCAGCGGTTGTGAAACGCGCAGCCGCTGGGCGGATTTTCCGGGCTCGGCACATCACCTTTGAGTACGATCCGGTCCCGCTCCGCTTCCGGATCAGCTACAGGTACCGCAGACATCAATGCCTTCGTATACGGATGCAGCGGCTCCTTGAACATTTCTTGGGTGGGAGCGAGTTCGACCAGCTTGCCCAGGTACATCACACCAACACGGTCGCTAATAAATTTGACGACCGACAGATCATGGGAAATGAACATATACGTCAGGTCGTACTGCTTTTGCAGGTCCTTCATCAGGTTGAGCACCTGCGCCTGAATGGACACATCGAGCGCTGAGACCGGCTCGTCACACACGATAAATTTAGGATTGAGCGCCAGTGCCCTTGCGATGCCGATCCGCTGACGTTGACCACCCGAAAACTCATGCGGGTAACGATGAGCGTGATAAGGGGACAACCCGACCACCTCGAGCAGGTTTTCTACACGCTCTTTGAGCTGTATTTTGCTCAACTTTTCATGGGTGATGAGCGGTTCTTCCAGCACCTGCTGTACTGTCCATCTGGGATCAAGTGAAGCAAACGGGTCCTGAAACACCATCTGCATATCCGTTCTGAATTTGCGTAGTTGCTCGTTATTTAGCTTCCGTATATCCGTACCGTTAAACAGAATCTCTCCATCGGTTGGTTCAATCAATCTGAGGATTGCTCGACCGGTTGTAGATTTTCCACAGCCGGATTCCCCCACGATTGCTAGGGTTTCACCCTGCTGTACAGTCAGGTTAATACCATCCACCGCTTTGACTGCTCCCACTTGTTTGGAAAAAAGTCCTTTTTTGATCGGATAGTGTTTTTTTAGATTACGTATTTCAAGCAGTGTACTCATGATATCCCTCCTGCTGTAGCAAGCAGCGGCTTTTGTGCCCGGGCTCCACTTCCATAAGCTCCGGGTCCTCTGCAAGGCAAATTTCCTTGGCAAACTGACAGCGTGGTGCAAAGCGGCAGCCTGCTGGCATATCGAGCGGATTGGGAACCTGGCCCGGAATGGAAGCCAAACGCTCCTGATCACTGTTTAATTGCGGCAATGAGGCTAACAGACTTTGTGTATATGGATGCTTGGGAGCTTTAAAAAGCGTTTTGACATCCGTTTCTTCCACCACCTGCCCGGCGTACATAATAACCACCCGATCACACATTTCAGCTACAACGCCAAGGTCATGGGTAATCATCAGAATGGAAGTTCCTTCGGACTTTTGCAGGTCACGCATCAAATCCAGAATTTGCGCCTGAATGGTCACGTCGAGTGCCGTGGTCGGCTCATCCGCGATCAGCAGCTTCGGATTGCAGACCATGGCCATTGCAATCATAACCCGCTGGCGCATCCCCCCCGAGAGCTCATGCGGATAAGAAACGGCTACTTTTTCCGGGCGTGGAATACCGACTTTTGTCAGCATCTCCACGGCCATGGCTTTGGCTTTATGTTTACTTACACCATGATGGTATCTGGCAGATTCAGCAATTTGTTTACCGATTTTGAACACGGGATTCAGCGAGGTCATAGGCTCCTGGAAAATCATAGCCATCTCATTGCCTCGAATGGAACGCATTTTCCGTTCTGAGTAATCCAGTATGTTTTCGCCATTAAACCGTACTTCACCAGCAGCTACTTTCCCAAGCCCTTTGGGGAGAAGCTGCATAATGGAAAGGGAAGTGATGCTTTTGCCACACCCGGATTCCCCAACAATCCCGAGTGTTTCCCCTTTGCCAACCGACAGATCAACGCCGTCCACTGCCCGGATCGTACCCGCCGCAGTCTTGAACTCTGTGCGGAGATTGGTTACTTCAAGCAACTGTGCCATGTCCTCTTCCCCCTCCTTGTCCATCATGAATCTTCACGTTTTTATCTAAAAGGAATGAGCTTATTCGGACTTGCCCATCGTTTGCAAATGCTTCATGTTACCGTACAGCTTTGTGATATGTTGAAATTCTTTTTCCGAATGAAAAGAGCATTGTCCGCGTCCATAGGCCTTGGCTGTTTCGACAGCCACTTTGGCAGCCAGCGCAATATCGCCTTCATGGCTTGCACCCGTTGCACTGCCTGGTACGGGGGCGGCTGCGGTAATCGCTACACCCACAACCGGAGCCGAGGTTGCCACCGCTGGCTGCAAAATGCTGTTGATATGATACAGATCGTTGCCATAAGGTGTGATATCCTGTGTGGTCACGGCAAAAGTAACACACGGCTCGCCGGTTACGGTCTGCACAATATCGACAAGGTCTTCGCTGATCCGCAGCACGTAGCCCTCGCGTACGGTTGGGGAAATAGCAATCCCTTTATGGTTGATGACACGATTCCCTTTTGTGGTATCAATCGACAGAATGGCTTCCATCTCGGGCGTCACTTCATACTGGTTCATCGTCAAAATATCTACCGGCGAATCCATAAATGGAACCGGATCATGCGGCTGGGTAGGTGCATCCGGGCAAATGTGCGTACAGATAATCACGTCGCCGTCCAGCACATCACCTTTGGACTGCATAGACAAAAGCTTGGCTGCTGTTGAAATCGCTGCTGCCGCGCCATCGCCATCCGATACAAATCCGATCATTTCCGGACGTGCTCCAAGTCCGCCAAGACGACCAATTACACCCAGAGTTGGGCAATTGCCACCGCGAATACGGCCGTTTTTCCCGGCAATAACCACTTTGATAAAATCCGTAGAGCCTTTTTCACCCTGAACAGTTGTGACGCTGATATCCGCTTGACCCAGTTGCTCCAAATAAGCTTTTACTTCCGTCCCGCTGGCGGACGGGCTGTCCAAAAGATCATATACCTCGTAAACTTGTTTCATCATACGTCCAGTTCCCCTTAAGCTTCAGTTTTTGTAGTGTTCAGATATTTAAGCGCCGTCAAGGCGTACACTTTCGCGGATTGAAGGATCTGCCATACCGGAGCTCTTTCGTTGAAGTTGTGGATGGTTCCCAGGTCGGCAGGTCCATATTGCAATACCGGAATATTATATTTGCGGAATGCACGTGCATCACTGGTTGCCCACTGCAATACGCCATAGGCTTCTTTACCGCTCACCTCAGCGATGGAATCCACAAGATCATGCACAATCGGTTCGGTTGGTGGGGTCCAGTTGGCGTTACCAAAAAACCCAAACTGCTTAGGTTCAGCATCAATGCCTACACTAGCAAGCAATTCTTTCGCTCTAGCCAGTACATCCTGATGGTCTACACCAAAAGGAACGCGGGAATCCACTTGTACCGTACAACGGTCGGCAACCACATTGACCTTGGTGCCCCCCTGGATCGTACCGATGTTCACTGTTACATGGTCAAAGGCTTGCCCATAAGCCGGGTTTTCCCGTTCGCTGACATAACGCTTGGAAATTTCAATAATCTCTTTGACTTCCTCCGGAATGTTAGGTTTGATATCCCACAGTTGCTGCAATGCTTCAATTCCTCTGGCTGCTTTCAAAATAGCACTTTCACCTGCGATCGGTTGCAGACTGCCGTGACCTGGCGTGCCTTCTACGGTAAACTCAAACCAGCAGCTTCCCTTTTGACCGATCGTCGGGTTTTGCGGGCCTGAAGGCTCTGCGATCACAGCAGCCGTTCCTTCAATCAGTTTTCTTTCCAGCACCCAAGGTACCCCAAGATGTCCCCCGGTTTCTTCGTCTGGAACAACCAGCAGCGACAATGCGCCCTCCAGCGGTACACTGAGTTTGGATAACAGCGCCATTGTAAATATTAATCCGCCCAAGCCCGCCTTCATGTCCGAAGCGCCACGACCCAGCAAATATCCGTCACGGATTTCGCCACAAAACGGGTCAAAATCCCAGCGAGTGCGATCCCCGGCCGGAACAACATCCGTATGTCCACAGAAGATCAGTTTTTTTCCATCTACGGATTCAGTTCCATAGTTGGAAATAAGATTCCACATATTGGGCCCGGATTCATGTACAGTTGTTTCAATCCCGGCTTCTTTAAGGTAGTCCATTATAAACCGGCTAATTTCACGCGAATCACCTGGAGGATTTTCCGAGGGAAACTGAATTAACCGCGAGCAAAGCTCAAGCAGTTCATCCTGCCGTTTTTCTATTTCATCAAGAACTAACGCTTTCCAATCTGTCATTTCCATACAACCCCTTCACGTTTTCCATATCGCTAACTGAACCCTGACTTTCCATACAGATCAGCTTCATACTTCAAGTGTAAAATGATAGCCTTCGGCTGTAAGAGCCGAAGGCATCAGGGTAAGATGAGCAACTTACTCTTTATTCAATGAGTAGAATCGGATCACTTCATCCGGGTAGTAAACATATCCAGTGACGTCTTTGCCCATACCAACAACCCGATTGTATTCATACAGGTACGACCAAGGCGAATCTTGATTGATAAGTTCTTGTGCTTTGCCATACAGTTCTTTTCGTTTATTTCCATCCTGCTCTTTGCCTGCTTGCTCCCACAGCTTATCCACTTCTGGATTAGCGTAATGGATATAGTTCGAGGAACCACCGCTGTACATCAGGAATCCAAGATGATAACCCGGGTCATTGACAAAGGAGGTCCATTTGGAGATGTATGATGTCAGGTTGCCTTCTCGTTGTTGTTCAAGGAACTGTGCACGAGCAACGTTGACAACATTCATTTTTACGCCAATTTTGGCAAGCTCAGCTTGAATCAATACGGCGTCATCCGCCCAGTCCTGAAAGCCCGAGCCTAGGGTCATATCAAAGCTAAAGCCATTAGGATAACCGGCTTCGGTAAGCAGTTGTTTCGCTTTGTTCAGATCATACTTATAGTCGTAACCTGCATCGGTGTAGCCCGGTGTGTTGCTCGCTACGGCACTCTTCATTTGCTTCGCTTGACCGTACATGACATCGTCGATTAATTGGTCGTAAGGAATGGCATAAGAGATCGCTTGACGTACTTTTGGATTATTAAAAGGCTTTACTTTGTTGTTCATGGCGAAATACAAAATCCGGTTACTTGCATTGGATTGAACCTTCAGCTCGGTGTTGCTTTCCAGCTTCGCGACGTCCTTGGCAGGAATCTCAACCGCCATGTCGACGTCACCTTTATCCAGCAGCAATACACGGTTAGAAGCTTCTTTGGTAAACTTCATCGTTACTTTGCTCAGGCTTGGCGCACCTTGCCAGTAGCTGGCATTGGCATTAAAGACGGCTTCTGTCGCAGGGTCCCATTTTTCAAGCTTGAACGGACCGGAGCCTGCCGCATGAGTTTTCAAATACTCGCCATCGCCCTTTTCTTTGACAAGCACGTCATCCACGATAGAGAAGTTATACAAGGACAGAATTTGCAGGAACATATGATTAGGCTGGGACAATGTAATGACAACGGTGTGCTCATCCGGCGCTGTAGCGGTTTTGATAGAGCTCATACCATAAAGGAAGCTACCGGAATCGGAATTTTTAAGCCGCTCCAGGGAATACAGCACAGAATTGGCGGTCAGCGGGTTACCGCTTTGGAATTTAACGTCTTTACGCAGATGCATTGTATAGGTCATGTTATCAGCGGAAACATCCCATTTCTCAGCCAGCATGGGCTTGATTGTCTCCGTATCTGCGACTTCACCACTATCCGTAGATTTTTGACCGTAGGTCACAAGCTGATCATAGAGCGCAAGCACAAGGGTGTCCGATGTAAGGTCACTTGCTTCAGCAGGGTCCATGGTTGACCCGCCCTCCGAGTAAGCAAGTGTAATTGCTTTTGGCGGGGCTGAAGCTTCTGCGCCCTTCTCTCCGGATGAAGCGGATGGGCTGTTGGCATTGCTTGCGCAGCCTGCCGTCCAAAGCAACGTAGACAAGACGACAATTAGAGAAAGACCTTTTTTCAACATAGCTTACGTTCTCCCCTTTAGATGATCTATTTATTTTTATTTGCTAGAGCGCAGTCTAGGATCAAGCACATCCCGCAAACCGTCTCCAAGCAAATTGAAGCCCAAAATAGCCGTCGCAATTCCAAGACCTGGGAAGGTCACAATCCACCACTCACCGGAAATGATATACGCTCGCCCTTCTGAAATCATGGCCCCCCATTCGGCAATCGGGGGCTTGACACCGAGTCCCAGAAAGCTGAGACTGGCAGAGGTCAGGATGGCGAAGCCCATTCCAAGGGTTGCATTCACAAGCAGTGGAGCAAGTGCATTCGGCAAAATGTGGCGAAACAGGATCGTTCCGTTCGTTACACCGATGGCCCGGCTGGCCTCAACAAACTCCTTTTCCCGCAGAGAGATGGTTTGTCCGTGAATCAGTCTGGCGAATTCGGGTATGCCTACAATCCCCACGGCGATAAGTGCGCTCATCAGTCCTGGCCCCATGGCTGCGGCAATCGCCATAGCCAGTACCAGCGATGGGAAAGCAAGCAGGATATCCATACACCGCATAATAATGCTGCCCATTCGACCGCCGTAGAAGCCCGCGATGGCTCCAAGCGGTACGCCGATGATAAATGAGATCGACACGGCGATCATCCCGGTCCATATGCTGATTCGCGCTCCATAAATCACACGGCTGAGAATGTCACGTCCGTAATTATCGGTCCCAAACCAGTGTTCTGCACTTGGCGGCAGCAGCTTGTTCGCCGGGTCGGTTACATAAGGATCATGTGGTACGATCCATGATGAGAGGATCGCGATCAGCGTCCATCCCACAATAAAGATGAATCCGATTAAAGCGAGCTTGTTGCCAAACAACAATCGCCAAAAGGTCTTTCTTTTCGGTATAGCGGCTGCATTGGGCTGAGGTACAGCCGCTTTTGCTACCAAATCACTTGCAGTGCTCATCCGAGTACCTCCCCTTACTTTTTTGCTTCGTGTCATTATTCGTACCGGATACGCGGATCAATCAATCCGTAAACCAGGTCGACTCCAAGGTTGATAAAGCTGTAAATCAGCGCACTCACCAAGGTAAAAGCTTGAATGGGCGCGTAATCAGCGGCCAAAATGGAATCCGTCACATAACTGCCGACTCCCGGCCAGGTAAAAATGGTTTCCGTAATAACCGCCCCGCCAATCAGATAGCCAACCTGCAAGCCGAGTACAGTAAGTGTCGGAATAAAAGCGTTAATCAGCGCGTGCTTGTAAATGACTACTCCCTCACGCAGACCTTTGGCTCTGGCCGTACGGACAAAATCCTGCCCAATGACCTCCAACATGCTGGAACGCATCATTCGTGCCACAATCGCCATCGTACCTGTGCTGAGGCATACAGCAGGCAGGACTAAATGGGATAAACTACTTTTTAATGCTACAAAATCGCCGGTCATCAAACTATCGAGTACATAAAGTCCCGTAATGTTTGTTGGTGGATTGATGTCACCGCTGATTCGGCCCATTGGCGCCGGAGCAATCCCCCATTTGGCATAAAAAATATAAATGAACAACAGTCCGATCCAGAAGATGGGCATGCAAGCCCCAATTAGGGAAAACACACGCGAAATGTGGTCAACAATGGATTCTTTTCGGGTTGCGGCCAAAATCCCAATCGGGATTGCCACCAGGATCGCGATAACCAAGCTTGCTAGTGCCAGCTCAATGGTTGCCGGAAAGCGGGTAGCAAAATCACTCGCCACCGATTGCCCAGTGTGGTAAGCCTGTCCTAAATCACCCTGGAACAACCCGCCTACATAATGAAAGAATTGAATGTACTTCGGTTGATCCAGTCCCATGCTGCTGCGAATATTTTCAATCGTCTCAGGTGTAGCCTGTTCCCCCGCAAGCATCACGGCAGGATCACCTGGAAGCACTCTCGAGATAATGAATGTAATGACGATAATACCAAGCAGTGCCGGAATCATTTGAATCAATCGACGTAGTGTGTAAACGGCCACAGCCTGTCCCCCCTTATCCGTAATCCCTCACTTATCTGTTACTTTTCTTTTCATCACTTGTTATTTTGATTAATTGTACTAAGGAACAGGATAAGGTACTACGTCCTGAATAACTAAAAAAAATGACGAATTTTGTCGTTCACGCACTAAAATGACTCATCACGTCATTTAAATGTTATATATTAATGAAAAAAATTAAAAACATGACAATATTACAGTAAAGCAGTATCGCAGTATAGCATTGCCATATTGTTGTATATAAAAGCACAAAGGCCCTTCATCCAACAGGACAAAGGACCTTTATCAAATGACTGGTTACATCTCTGCGGCTCTACTGATCTACGGGCTCTCTAGTACCTTTTCCTTTGCTTACCCCCAACATAATGATAGCCATAACAGCTACCAAAACCGCTATAAGCATAAAGGGAATATACTTGTCTACCCGGTACAAGGTGGTCGTCAAAATAGGAGCAATGATCGCAGAAATGCCCTGAACAGCAGCCACTAAGCCAGCGGCTCCCCCCTGCTGTTCTTTACTGACAGCAAGAGAAGCGCCGGCCATAAATCCAGGCATCAGTAAGCCCGTACCTATACCAAACATAAAGAATGCTACATAGTAGACTACCAAGCTGATTGACATGAGAAATAACAGCAGACCAGCAATAAGGAACAGAGAACCAAGCAAAATCATCGGCTTGGGTTGCCATTTAAGCCATTTCATCTGAACGATCTGTACGATCAACATGGCTGCCCCGGAAAACATGAGCCCAAAGGAAACGACTCTTGCTGTCTCTTCGGATGAAAGACCTAATTGATCTTGAAAATAAAACCCGCCTATAACCTGGATGGTCACAATACTAATCATCGTAACCAAACCTGTAAACAAATACATCCGTAGTCCAGACTGAAACGGGTTAATCCGAGCCGGCTTTTGCTGAATAACGGGTTTTGCACCGGGAATCGCCAGCAGGGCCACTACAAATGCAACTGCGGCAATCACGATCCCAAAATATAAGGGCCATAACAGCCCTATTAAAGTAAAGGCGCCTGCAATAGCGGGTCCAAATACCAGTCCAAGCCCATTGGCTGCGCTAATGATAGCCATCCCAGTACCTCGATCCTCTCCCTCCGTCACATCTCCCATATAGGCTTGGGAAGATGACAATACCGCCGGGATAAACCCGCCTATCAAACCGCGTGTAACAATCAGCAGGACTAATAACAGCCACCCGCTGAGCCATCCATTTAACCCGCCAAAAAGAGTAAGCGTAAACAGCAAGCAACTTACACACATCCCTATGAACCCAATCAGGATTACAGGTTTTCGTCCTTTGGCATCACTCAGATTTCCCCATACTGGAGCCATTAAGGCCATGGTAATGGAGCCCAGCGAAATGATTAACCCGGAATGACTTTCCCTTAATCCTAATTCACGAATGAGGGGCGGCATAATTGGAGCAATGAGCATGAGCCCTAGCATAGCCACAAATACACTAAAAAAGATGCTCCCTTTTATTCTATTCATCCTCGTACACTCCTCTGTTATCGATTCTCTCTATGCAGAAGTATACGAGTCATCGCACAACCCTACTGCCTATATACGGATTATTCTACGGTTAAACGGATTTTTATTTTAAAATACTTTCTTTATGGATGATGGCTTCACTCCGTATTCGCGAAAAAATTGCTCTGAAAATGCACTCACATTACTGTATCCTACAGCCATCGCGGCTTCTGTCACATTACTTTCTTGATTGCGCAGCAGCTTCATTGCATAGTCGAGACGAATTTGTCGCAAATAATCATATACAGTAGTTCCAAAGCAGGCTTTAAACCCCTTTTTTAATTTAAAATCGTTAAGTCCCACTTTTTGGGATAATGTGATCAGTGAGGGAGGATCAACCATGCTGGATTCAAGTACCTGTCGCGCCATATGCAGCTTTCTAACATCTTCTCTGGACAAACCTTCGGGCATAGGTGTTAAATCAAATAGTTGAATCATCAGCCTGTTCAAAATTTCTAATGCGGCTGCTTCCATTAGCAGAGGGGATCTATGCTCATTTTTCAGGTCTTTTATCAAATGCTCAATCATCGCTATAATTCTATGATCCAGATCGAAACCAAAATGATTAAATACGCCCCCTTTAAGAATTTGATTAAAATCAATAGTCAGCTTCCGATGAGCGACCAACTGTGAAGCCGCATAATTAAACAACGAAACAGGAATGCCGAGTGCAAATGATGTATATTGCTCATTAAATGGAGGATGAAACCAGGCTTTGAAATCCTGCAAAAAAATAAGTGCCCCTTGCCCCTTCGGAAGTGTATAGTCCAGACCAGCCACATCCACATGACGTTGACCGGAAAGCGCAAACTGTAGTTCAATCATTTGCCCGTTGAAAGCAAAGCTGGTAGGGTACGGTTCGTGATATTGAATATGCGAATACACAATTTCAATTCCGCTGTAAGTTGTAACGCGGTTAATCTGTCCATGCCCTGCTTCCGGTAAAATTAAATAGGTATGTTCGTTCTGCTGTCTAAATGGATTTTTTTCTAAATAGTGCTGATATATTAATGATAACGAATTTGAATTCACAACTATTCACCTCAAATATATTCCTTCATCCAGATATCTCGATTGAGAACGGTTATCAATAATATTAGCCCAATATGAGAATAAAGGCAAAAAGCCCGCACATAAATGCGAACTCAGCTAGTACCCCATTAGATTCGCTGCATGGGTAACCCGGTTTCTCCCGCCACTCTTCGAAACATAAAGAGTCGTATCTGCTTTACGAATTCTTCCGGCCTTATCATGAATAGCGCGTACCAATAGAGCATCGGCACGCGCTGGCTGTATATATTTTTTTAGACCCGTTTTTGGGTTCTCTCCACTCGCAAATCAGACACTAAGATTTAATCCAGCTGCTCTCCATTCGTTTCAATTACGTTCTTATACCAATAGAAGCTCTTCTTTCTGGATCTGGAAAGTGTACCGTTGGCTTCATTATCCTTATCAACGTAAATGAAGCCATAACGCTTTTTCATTTCACCGGTTCCTGCACTTACCAGATCAATACATCCCCACGGAGTATAGCCTATCAAGGCTACCCCATCAGCAATCGCTTCTTTCATTTGCTCAATGTGCTGCTTCAGATAGTCAATTCGATAATCATCGTTAATTGAACCGTCTGCTTCCATTGTATCTACGGCACCGAGACCATTTTCAACAACCATTAACGGGATTTCATATCGGTTATAAATGTTATTAAGGGACCATCTTAATCCCTGTGGATCAATCTGCCAGTCCCAAGCACTTGCTTTCAAATGAGGATTCTTTAATCCCATGGATAAATTCCCTCCCACCTTCTCCTGGTTGGGATCGGCACTGACACAGGTAGATGAATAATAACTGAAGGTATAGAAATCCACACAGCCTTCTTTAAGGATATTCTCATCATTTTCCTGCATGGCAATATCAATATTATTTTCTTTAAAATATCGCTTAGCAAATCCGGAATAAGCTCCTCTTACTTGAACATCGGAACATAGGAAGTTGCTCAAGTTATCCTTTTGTTGGGCCAGCAGTAAATCATCAGGATGACATGTAAGTGGATACGAACACATATAAGCAATCATACAGCCGATTTTAAAGTCCTTGTTGACTGCATGACCCAGCTTTACTGCCTTCGCGCTGGCAATAAATTGATGGTGCAAAGCCTGATACAGAACCTGCTCATCCTTCACTGTAGCATGGGCAAGCTCTCCATTCCCCTCCGGCATCATAGCTCCAGCCATGAACGCGCCAAAAGACAAGGTTAAGATATTGATTTCATTAAAGGTTAACCAGTATTTCACAACATCCTTGTATCTGTTAAAAAGCACCTCACAATATCTCACATAAAAATCGACGACTCTGCGATCTGACCAACCATTATATTTTTGGGTTAAATGAAATGGTGCTTCATAATGTGAGATTGTAACCAAAGGCTCAATATTGTACTTTTTCAATTCTGCAAATACACGATCATAGAACTGTAAGCCTTGCTCATTCGGCTCTGTATCATCTCCGTTAGGAAATATTCTTGACCACGCAATGGACATTCTAAAGACCTTGAATCCCATTTCCGCAAATAAGCGGATATCCTCTTGATAGCGGTGAAAAAAATCAATAGCCTCGTGACTTGGATAGTTCACTCCTTCCTCCAGTACAGGCGTAATTCTTCGTGAAGTTGTATGTGTCCCGGCTGTAATCACGTCAGCGGTGCTTAGTCCCTTGCCATCTACATTATATCCACCTTCAAATTGGTTGGCAGCCGTAGCCCCTCCCCATAAAAACCCTTGTGGAAATTCCTTAGTTATATTTTTCATTGTTCAGTTCCTCCTCAGCACTTAATCGGGATTAGACTACAACCGTCAATAAATCCTCTTGAAAATCAATCGACTTCTTCTCTGTTTCAATGACATCCAGGTAATTGGCAGTATTGGAAACGATAACAGGTGTGGTCAGAACAAAACCTGCCTCTTTGATCGCTTTCATATCAAACTCCA
This sequence comes from Paenibacillus sp. NRS-1782, assembly GCF_050467685.1. NCBI lineage: Bacteria > Bacillati > Bacillota > Bacilli > Caryophanales > Paenibacillaceae > Paenibacillus > Paenibacillus sp. NRS-1782. The sequence continues at coordinate 39,834 of NZ_JBITPH010000030.1, read as the reverse complement.
TGAGCAGCTGACCTTTTTTTACAGCATCCCCCTGTTTTACTTTAGGATAAAAATGTTTGCCTTTTAATTTGACTGTATCCTTACCCACATGGATGAGGACTTCAACACCGTGATCACTTGTAATTCCGATCGCATGACCTGACGAAAATAATGATGTTAATACGCCGTCTACAGGTGAAACAACCTTGCCTTCGGAAGGTTCAATAGCAATCCCTTTACCCAAGGCACCTGTCGAAAAGGCTTCGTCTGTTAATTCAGATAAAGGTTTGATTTCACCTTTTAACGGACTAATCACAGTCTCTTGTGTTACTAAAACTTCTCCCTTTTCCGCCCCTGTTGTACTATCTTCCTTTTTACCTTCTTTCACTTCATCATCTTTAAATCCACTAAAGAACATAAGCAAGAACCCTAATACAAAGCTTACCAGGATACCAATAACCGCTCCATAAAATCCGCTGTCTATTCCTGCCGGACTGATATAGCTTGGAATGGCGAAAATACCCAATCCGCCAATGATATATCCTTTCGTTCCCATCATCCCTATAATACCGCCGCCTACTGCAGCCGCTATACAGCTTAAAATAAATGGTTTCTTGCGTGGTAATGTAATCCCATAAATGGCTGGTTCTGTAACACCAAAAATCCCCGAGATGACAGCTGGAATGGAAAGTGATCTCAGTTTTGCATTTTTGGTTTTAAATAAAATGGCCAGCACGACACCCGTCTGAGCAAAGGAAGCTCCAAGCGTTGCAGCAAGGATCGGGTCGAATTTGAGCACTGCCAAATTGTTAAGTGCGATCGGAACAAGTCCCCAGTGTAATCCAAAGATAACAAACACTTGCCAGAAAGCACCCATAAGTATACCTTCAATAATTGGACTTAGGTTATACACAAAGAGAGTTCCTGCTCCAAGCAGTTGACCTGCCCATGTCGAGAGGGGGCCAATTACAATCAATGCCAACGGAACAATGACTAACAAGGTGAAAAACGGAACCAAAAATGTTCTCACTACGCTAGGGATGACCTTTTTAAAGAAGTTTTCTATTTTTGAGCCTACATAGGTGGATACGATAATCGGAAGAACGGTTGAAGCATAGCTCATCAAAATGACCGGAATGCCCAGAAATGTTATATATACCGGAGATTCAAATATGGTCCCGCTAAATAAAGTGTACAGCGGTTTGCCCGTTGATGTTATAGCATTAAATGTTGGATAAACAAGCGATGCTCCTATGGCCATACCTATAAAAATGTTGGCATTGAACTTTTTGGCCGACGTATAACCCAGGAAAATAGGGAAGAAGTAAAATAAACAATCTCCTAAGGCATTGAGAATTTGATAGGTACCAGATGTATTGGTCAGCCAGCCCAAAGCTACAAATAAGGCAGTGAAGCCCTTAATCATACCTGTGGCACTCAGGACACCTAGCGTTGGTGTAAATACACCTGAAATGGTATCAATGAATCTATTGAACAAACTCACTTTTTCATCTGATGCTTCTTCTGAAGACGCTTCCTGGAAACCGCCTACAGCAGTAACTTCAGCGTAAACCTCCGGTACATGGTTACCTATAACAACCTGGTATTGTCCACCACTTTTTACTACTGTAACAACACCATCCATGTTTTTCAAAACCTCTGTATTAGCCTTGCTTTCATCTTTTAGTTTGAAACGCAAACGTGTTACACAATGAGTTAGACTATTCACATTTTCTTTGCCGCCGACATTTTTGATAATGTCTTTTGCTAATGTCTCATACTTCATCGTAACTTCCCCTTTATTTGTATTTGGCATTTTGCATCCATCTCGAGAGCGTTTCAGCAATACTATAGACTGCCTATATATTGTGCCTTCGAGGGAATTGAACTATTCAAAATAATGGTATTTATAAAAAAGGAAAAACCAAATAGATCAAATTCGATCTAGGTTGGTTTCGCCTGCTTTACCAGTAACAATCCAGGATTATTCAATTTTGTCTTTGGGTCAAACGCTGAATATGAATCGTTATATACAGCTTTTCCTCATCTGACAATACCGTGTTCAAGTATTTTTCGATCTTCAGCATACAGCCGTAAGCCTTTTTATACTTGGCCTTCACTTGCCTCCACAAAAAATCGTCTTCCAGTTCTGTTTTTTCTTTTTTATTTAATCGCTGAAAGAAGAATCTTAAATGTGTAATAAAACGTTCATAACTGATGGAGTGTTCATCTAAGGTGTTATTATAAGAGTATTTAATAATATTTAAGATATCCTGTATTTTTTGAGTTTGCTGAGCAACATCTGCTACCTTATTGTAGGAGCTGTTTACTTGAGCATTTATTAAATGAAGGGCTATATTGCCTGCTTCATCTTCCGACAGGCGTTTGCCTGTTTCGTCTTCAATGAACTCCAGTGCTTTTAATCCAACCCCAAATTCTTTGGGATAAAATTTTTTAATTTCCCAAATTAACGGATTTGCATTTTTAAACCCTTCATCGAACATTTTAAATGCATTGTTCATGTGATCCGTAAGCGAAACATATATATAATCGCTCAATTGTGCCTCTAATATGTTTTTTCCATATTCAATGATGTCATAGCATAACGAAACATATTCTGATGGAACATCCTCTAACAATAATTTAAATTTCTCTGAAGCATCCTTCTGTTTAAGCACAAAGACCTTTTCAATTAAATGCTCTTCTACTTGTTCTCCTGCACTCTTTTTGAATGCAATACCACGACCCATAACAACAAACTCATCCCTTTTTGAATCTTTGGCTATTATGGCGTTATTATTAAATATTTTCGTTATGATCATCTAACTGCCCCCTTATCCCACAAAAATTTAAAAAAGGATTTAGTTGCTGGGCGAAATTTCAGATAGGTCACAAGACGGTAATAGCCGATCAAACCTTCGTCATAAATCAAATTAAAATGTATTTGATTTACAACTTCGTGTTGTGAAAACGCATTCATATTAAGAGACAAAAGCCTTACGTTTTCCCTGAATGATCTTGAGTGCTCTCAAACCGATCTGATATTCCGTTTTGCAAATGGATATAGTCGGTTAACCACGTCCATGACATCATTTTCGGATGTCGATTCGTTGGTCGACGTCATCATCTTTGTTGTTCAGCACTTGTAAGGCTTTATATCACTCACCTTTCTGCGTTATGGCTGGGCCAGATATACATTTCTTGCAGGATAAAAAGCTTGTATTTCTAAAAGAAAAGGCAAAACCCAACACATGGAAATATTAATTCCATGCCTCGGGTTTTGCCTTTTCAGTAACAATCCCAACATCATAATAACATCGAATTTAAGATTTGCCAACAAAATGTTTGCGCTTTCTTTTTTAGGGCAGTCACTACAAGTAGACCCTATTTTATTAGTGTAAAATGTCAACCTCCAATGTAGGACATACTAATCTTTTTTCTGTTTTTTGCTGTCTGTTCAGTGCGTTCATCGGAATACCGGTCTGTGCGTTGTTCCCATACTGAAGTAATTACATCGAGTAATTCCTGGTCATTCGCTCCATTACGAAGCCTCTGACGTAGATCGAATCCGCCTGAAGCAAACAAACATGTATAAAACTTGCCATCGCACGATAAGCGGGTACGTGTGCAAGACGAACAAAACGATTCAGAAACCGAAGTAATAAAACCTATCTGTGCGTCGCTGTCTTTATAACGATAACGCTTTGCCACTTCTCCAAAGTAATCCCGATCCATCGGCTCCAGTTCGTACGCATTCTTAAGTCGTTCAACGATTTCTTTTTTGGTTAGTACCTTTTTCAAGCTCCATCCGTTGTCATTACCTACATCCATAAACTCGATAAAGCGAAGGGTTATTCCCTGCTTCTTAAAATAAGCGGCCATCGGCAAAAGCTCCGAGTCATTAACGCCTTTTTGAACTACCATATTGACCTTGATTTCAAAGCCGATTTCTCTTGCATATTCGATCTGCTTCAAAATAACATCAGGCTTAATCCCCCGCCCATTCAACCGCCCAAACAGCTCGGGGTCCAGAGCGTCCAGACTGACATTAAGCCGTCGTAGCCCCGCGTCATAGAGGGGCTTAGTCTGCTGACCTAGCAGTACACCGTTGGTGGTCAAGCCGACATCTTCCACTCCGTCAATGGACAGGATTTGGGAGACTAGGTCAGGTAAATTCCTGCGCATTAATGGTTCGCCGCCCGTGAGTCGGATCTTTTTTACACCCAGGGATACAAAGAGCTTCGTCAGCCGGTGAATCTCTTCAAACGACAGACATTCATTTTGGGGAAGAAAGGCGTAATCGTCACGAAAAATTTCTCTGGGCATGCAGTAGGAACAGCGGAAATTGCAGCGGTCCGTAACCGATATACGCAGGTCACGGATCGGCCGCTGCAACGTGTCTTTCAGTGGATGAAAATTCATACGCCCCCTCCTTTCTAGTTGTTTATCATCGTTATCATTAGCCGCCGCTGACTGGGGGAATGAAGGCTGCAATGTCTCCATCCTGTAATACATCCGTAGACAGCGCGTACTCCTCGTTTATCGCAATTCGCACAGATCTGATCGGCATATCTGGATATTGATCTGTTATCCAATTGGATAAACCGGATTGAACGATCGGATAGTTAAACAGGTTGTCTGCCCCCACATATTGAAAAATAGATGGAATGAAAACGGATTTCCCGGTTTTAAACACGATTCCTGCTATGCCCTTACCGGATTGCAGCACAATCCGCTTAAAGCGATCATTTAAATTACCGGCTGCATTTTTCCATTTAATTACGTATTGATATTCGGCCGGTTCAACAAGAGCAAGCGCCATGAAATCATAACCGAAATGTTCGCGTATTCGCTCAAGCTCCCTTTGATAATCCATCCTAGTATTCATCGCTCTCTCCTAATAGAATTAGGAAAGAAGGCAGAGCCCGCTTTCCTAATTCTATTTATGTCTTCTGTAAAGAATATAACTTCTGCGCACATAATTCAACGGAACACTCCACACATGTACAAGCCGGGTAAACGGCCAGAATGCAAAAATCGCAAAGCCCATAAGTATATGAAGCCTGAAAGACATCGGTACGTCTCTCATCAGTGTCGGGTCGACACGGAATATGAATAAACCGCGGAACCAGATCGAGATCGTCTCCCGATAATCGAATTCCGGCTGTACCGCATTTGTTACGAGAGTCGCGAACATCCCCATGCATACAATGGCCAAAAGCAATACGTTTACAACCAAATCAGACGCTGTACTTAAACGGCGCACACTGCGTATTGTAAAACGACGAGAGGTAAGAACCAACATACCGAGGAATGTCATCACTCCAAATATTCCACCAACATAAACTGCTCCAATATGATACAGATGATCGTTTACACCCAGTGCATGCATCCAGGTTTTTGGTATGCCCAGACCGGATACATGACCCATAATAACCGGGATAATTCCCAGGTGGAATAAAAGGCTTCCGATCATCAATTGTTTTTTTTCAATAAACTCACTTGATTTTGCTGTCCAATTGAACTGGTCGTTTCTATAGCGGAAAATATGCCCTACAATAAAAACGACCACGCACATATAAGGGAAAATGACCCATAAAAACTGCTCTAGCATCATCATTGCGCAGCTGCCTCCTGTTCTACGCAAGCTTTAAGCGTTTCGCGCAGTCCCTTCACCAAATGAAAATACGGGCTTTCCATTTTTTCCAGCGCTTTAAGCAAATGATATGTGCCGTCTTCCAGGATCGCGATTGGCATGCGGAAGTTTTCTGTCGTCTTCGGATCTTGCGCCCATTCGGCGGCATACAGAAATTCACACATGAGCGGAAGGTAATCTGGCAGCTCTCCATCTGGCATTTCAAGTCCGTACATCTCATATAGTACCTTTAACTTGACCAACATTTGTCCCCGTTCTTTTGCATCCTCGAATTTGAAGTAAGTCATATATAGTGCACAATTTTTTTGAAAATCAAAGGTTTCTGTATACATTTCCTGAATCTCTTCCATACTGAACTCTTGCATAAGGGACCAGTAGGTGTTCGCATGCGTATATGCCGGATGGTTTGGATCAAACGATGCTTCCAGAAAAGCCGGATGAAAATCCAGCTTTTCTGGGTACATAAGTTGCTGGGCGAAAAACCCGAATGATGGCTTGCATTCATACAGCTTCGTTACATTAATCACGCCAAATACCCCCGTAGAAATTTTCTTCAACCATTTCTTTTCCAGTTTTCAAAGGCTCTTCCATCCCCATTGAACTTGCCAGACTACAGCCGTCACATCCAGAGCCTGAACCCATGTTCCCCATGATATCGCCGTAACCCGCAGATCCTTGAGCACGGTATGGATTCGAATATCCTTCTTTATGCGATGTCGGAATGACGAAACGATCCTCATACTTGGCAATCGCCAGAAGTCGATACATCTGCTCGGTCTGCCGCGGTGTCATGCCGACGCGCTCAAGACGGCTTTCATCGAAAGATTGTCCTGTGGACTGGGCACGCATATAGGAACGCATCATAGCCATTCGCTGCAAGGATTCCTTCACGGTTTGCGTGTCGCCCGCCGTCAGCATATTGGCAAGGTACTGAATGGGGGTGCGCATCTCTTCGATAGCCGGAAAGATCATATCGGGATTCTCAATCGAGTCTTTCCCTTCAAAGTAATTCATGATCGGACTAAGTGGTGGCACATACCACACCATAGGTAATGTGCGGTATTCCGGATGAAGCGGGAATGCCAGCTTGTGCTCAATGGCAAGCTTGTAGACCGGCGAGTTCTGCGCTGCTTCAACCCAGTCCTCCGAGATACCGTCTTTTCTCGCTTGAGCAATCACTGCCGGATCACTTGGATCCATAAACAGGTCGCACTGTGCTTTATAAAGTTCTTTCTCATCCTGCGTAGAAGCGGCCTCAAGCACTCGATCCGCGTCATACAGCATAACGCCGAGGTAGCGAATTCGTCCTGTACATGTCTCGGAGCAGACTGTCGGCAGGCCAGCTTCCACACGTGGGAAACAGAAGGTACATTTTTCCGCCTTGTTCGTCTGCCAGTTAAAGTACACTTTTTTGTAAGGACAGCCCGTCATGCAATACCGCCATCCGCGGCAGGCTTCCTGATCCACGAGCACGATTCCGTCCTCGTCCCGTTTGTACATGGCGCCCGAAGGACATGACGCGACACAGCTTGGATTTAGGCAATGTTCGCAAAGGCGTGGGAGATAAACCATAAACGATTTCTCAAAGTTAAATTTAATCTCTTCTTCGATTTTCTGAATATTTGGATCAAGCGGACCGGTTACATGCGCACCCGCCAGGTCATCTTCCCAGTTTGGACCCCACTCCAAATCCATTTTTTCACCCGTTACCGCAGAGTGCGCGCGTGCCACAGGTGAATGCTTCTGTTCACCGGCGTTGGTCAGTTGCTCGTAATTGTAAGTCCAGGGCTCATAATAATCTTTCATTTCCGGCATGTCTGGATTGTAAAAAATCTTACCCAGTGCTATCTTGGACAGCATGTTGCCTGACTTCAGTTCCAGTTTCCCTTTGCGGAGCTGCCAGCCCCCTTTGTATAATTCCTGGTCTTCCCAGCGCTTCGGATAACTGATACCGGGTTTGGTTTCCACATTGTTAAACCACATATATTCCGCACCTTTGCGATTCGTCCAGGTTGTTTTGCATGTCACGCTGCACGTATGACAGCCAATACATTTATCCAGGTTCATGACCATAGCAATTTGAGCTTTAATCTTCAAGCCAGTTAACCTCCTTCATTTTACGTACCGCAACGTACACATCACGCTGGTTGCCGATGGGACCATAATAGTTGAATCCATAACTAAGCTGAGCATATCCACCGACCATCTGGGTTGGTTTGAGATGAATTCTTGTCGGTGCGTTATGACTACCGCCGCGTGTATCCGTGATTTCGGAGCCTGGAACTTGAATGTGCTTATCCTGAGCATGGTACATGAACATCGTTCCTCTTGGCATCCGGTGGCTGACAACGGTCCGGGCGGTTACGACGCCGTTACGGTTGTATACCTCTACCCAGTCATTGTCAGCAAGATCATGTGCCTCTGCGTCTTCGTTGTTAATCCACACCGTAGGACCTCCGCGAAACAGTGTAAGCATGTGCTGGTTGTCCTGGTAGGTGGAGTGAATATTCCATTTACCGTGCGGTGTCAGATAACGAAGCACGAGTGAATCTTGCCCGCCTTTTATTTCCCGGTCGCGAGGGCCGAACACCATCGGCGGCAGAGTCGGTTTGTAGATTGGTAATGATTCCCCAAATTGTCGGAAAATCTCATGATCAATATAAAAATGCTGTCTTCCTGTCAAAGTACGAAACGGAACGAGACGTTCAATATTCGTTGTAAATGGTGAATAGCGGCGTCCCTTCTTGTTCGATCCAGTGAATACTGGTGTCGGTATAACTTCACGCGGCTGTGCCGTGATACTTTGGAAAGTTATCTTTTCCGCTGCCCGATCGGCCGAGATGTCTTTGAGTTCCACACCGTGAAGCTCTTCTGCCTGCTCATAAGCCTTTTGCGAGACCCGTCCATTGGTCGCGGATGAAAGGTGAAGAATCGTATTGGCCACTTGGCGAGCTGTCTGGATTTTTGGCAGCCCATCTTTAATGGACTCATCGTAATAAACTCCGTTCAACTTTTTCAATTCCTCATATTCGTCCGCTACGGAGAAGCTGACGCCATGCGCACCTGTTTTCCCAGTAGCCAAATTCGGACCAAGTGAGATAAATTTATCGTGAATCTTAGTATAATCGCGTTCGATGATGCTGAAATTCGGCATGGTTTTACCCGGAGTCGCTTCAATCTCGCCCTTCGTCCAATCCTTTACAAGACCCATCGGCTGTGAAATTTCGCCTATACTATCGTGTGCGAGCGGTGCAGTCACAAGGTCTTTATATATTCCTGGTAGGTACTCTTTTGCCATATCCGAAAAGACTTCGGAAAGCTGGCGGTAAATATCCCAGTCCGCGCGAGATTCCCACAGTGGATTAACAGCCGGATTAAACGGGTGCACGAAAGGATGCATGTCTGTTGACGACAAGTCTGTTTTTTCGTGCCAGGTTGCCGCCGGAAGCACGATGTCCGCGTACAATGGAGTTGTTGTCATCCGAAAATCAAGTGCAACCATCAGATCAAGCTTTCCTTCTACATCTTCTCTCCAGACGATTTCCTCAGGTTTCTGTTCTTCGTTCGGCCGGGCAAGCAGGGCATCAGATGCTCCAAGTAAATGTTTCATGAAATACTCTTGTCCCTTCGCCGAACTGGAAATCAGATTTGACCGCCAAACAAAGAGTGAACGCGGGAAGTTCTCGACTGCCCCAGGATCTTCTACAGCGAAGCGTGTCTTACGTGATTTAATCTCTTCTACAGAATGATTAATGATGTCCTCGTTGGACTTCTTGCCTAATTGCGCAGCCTCTTCGGCGAACAGCAGACTGTTTTTATTAAACTGTGGATAAGAAGGCAGCCAACCCAGACGCGCTGCGAGCACGTTGTAGTCTGCTGGATGTGTGTAACTGACATCCCCGCCAATCGGTGACTTCAAGGTGTCTGTTCCACTTTCTTCGTAACGCCACTGCTCTGTTGCAAAGTAGAAAAACGATGTAGCATTTTGCTGTCGAGCCGCCCCTTGCCAGTCTTTTGCAAAGGCAATCGATGACCAGCCTTCGATGGGACGGAGCTTTTCTTGACCAACATAATGCGCCCAGCCTCCACCGTTTACACCTTGGGAAGCAGTCAACACGACCAGATTCAAGATGGACCGATAGATCGTGTCACTATTGAACCAGTGGTTGATACCCGCACCCATAATAATCATGGAACGCCCTTTAGTATCGATAGCATTTTGAGCAAATTCCCGAGCAATCTGTACCACAACTGACGCCTTCACGCCTGTGATCTTCTCCTGCCAGGCAGGGGTATAATGCGAAGCTTCGTCGTAATAATTCTTGGCGTTATGAGGGCTGTCATTGCGTGCGACACCGTACTGGCTCATCATCAAATCGTACACGGTTGCTACGTAACGTTCCGAGCCATCTGCCAAGCGTACTTTTTTGGCCGGAATTACACGTTTGAACGTTCCATTACCGGCGTTATCAAAGTAAGGGAATACGACTTCTTCCCATTGCTCGCCATGACCTTCCACAGTGAGCGCGGGCTCAACCTTTGTTCCATCTCCCCGTTCCAGAATCAGGTTCCACTTCTTATCCTGCTCCCAGCGCTGTCCCATCGTACCGTTCGGGACCAGCATTTCCCCCGCCGCTTCGTCATATATGACTGGCTTCCAGTCTGCATGCGGCGATACATCCCCAAGGTCACTCGCCCGTAGAAAACGTCCACCTTTCCAGACTCCTTCGTGTGGATCAAGCAGAATCATAAACGGCATATCCGTATATTGTTTGGCATAGTTAATGAACATCGGTTCTTGGCGCTCTTTGTAGAACTCATCCAAAATAACATGCGTCATAGCCTGAGCTACGGCAGCATCTGTACCCGGATGTGGTGCAAGCCAGTTGTCAGCGAACTTCACATTCTCCGCCAAGTCGGGAGCCACTGATACGACTTTTGTTCCCTTATATCGTACTTCCGTCATAAAATGAGCGTCTGGCGTCCGGGTAAGTGGTACGTTCGATCCCCACATGATCAGGTAACCCGCATTGTACCAATCAGAAGATTCCGGTACATCCGTCTGCTCACCCCAAATTTGAGGAGATGAAGGCGGAAGGTCGGCATACCAGTCATAAAAACTCAACATCTGCCCACCGAGTAGCGAAATGAACCGGGCTCCCGAAGCGTAGCTTATCATTGACATCGCCGGGATTGGCGTAAAGCCCGCGATGCGGTCGGGACCATACTTACGAATGGTATAGATGAGCTGCGCCGAGATCAGACGCAGGACATCGTCCCATCCGACGCGGACATGCCCGCCTTTTCCGCGAGCCGATTTGTAGAGCTTGGCTTTCTTAGGGTCTTCTACGATGCTTGCCCATGCGTCTACTGGATTCGTATGCTCCTTAATGGCGGCTAACCAAAGCCGCAATAACTTACCGCGCATATAGGGGTATTTCACGCGTAATGGACTGTATTCATACCAGGAAAATGTAGCGCCACGCGGGCATCCACGCGGCTCAAATTCCGGCATGTCAACACCGCAGGAAGGATAATCGATCTGCTGATTCTCCCAAGTAATGATGCCGTTTTTCACAAAAACCTTCCAACTACAGGAGCCGGTGCAGTTGACTCCGTGCGTCGTCCGAATCACTTTGTCGTGAGACCAACGCTGACGGTACACGTTTTCCCATTCTCTATTTTTTTCCTCAAGGATTGACCAATTTCCCGAATAGCTTTCGATCGGTTTAAAAAAGTTGAGGTTGTATTTTTTTTTCATCGATGACCAACACTCCTTTTTAGAATGAATCATCCCAACGCAAGTTCCATGGAAAGGTTCATTCGCTTACTCTCATTATGTAATTCATTCATCTCTGTTCCCATTAGGGAATGTCCTATAGCGCTACAGGAAATCCCTCGTTCTATGGAAAGATACAAAAAAGCCTCCCTCTGCTAAAGGGAAGCTTATAAAAGAAATGAGTATGATAGAGCATGTCCAGGCCCAGGCCATAGGAAGATGACCACAATCCACTGCAATATAAATGGCCGTTGGAATCGTTTGTGTTTTACCCGGAATATTTCCGGCAATCATCAGCGTAGCACCAAATTCGCCCAGACCGCGGGCAAAACCGAGTATAAAGGCAGCTTTAAAAGAAGGGAAAATTAAAGGGAAGGTGATATATCGGAAAACCTAACAGTCACTTGCACCCATCGAACGTCCCACGTTTTCCAAGTCCTGGTCAACAGAAGACAATCCCATTCTCAGCGTCCGATAGACAAGAGGAAAAGTCGTTTACGAGGCGTGTCCTGTGGGACCAGCAGTCCGGCATATCCCCACACCTCCATGATTACATCACGCTCGTTTTTGCTGGATGGAAACACATCCTTCCAGCGCTTTTCCAATTGACGTGCACTGCTCTGAGCATCACAGTTCTGAACAGCTTCGAGCATGTTATGAAGTATAACCAGATCCTCACAGCTCGATAAAGCGCTTCGTAAATGAACCTTTTTCGTGGAAAGACTGTGTAAAAACGCTGCTGCCACTCGCTCTTTTGCACCCTTTTGCTGGTGCAGCTCATGTAACCTATTTATAATCTCGTTATGTGTAATGGTGATCGGATCGAACATCAAGCCCTTACTTTTGGCATATTCAAAATCCTCACCCGAAAAAGATTCCCGCTCCTGCTTCCAGCCGCTGGAGGACCAGAATGTGTTCATAAGTATTTTTTTTCCTTTTTATCCACAACACATCTCCCTTACTCATCCAACATTCCCACCTCCAACACCAAGCACAGGGCTGTAGTTCATTTTATGTAAGATCGCTCAGACCAATTATCCCACGAAGTTGGAAATTCATCGCCCTGGAGCGAAATCTCCACGACAATTAGGCTTGTATCCTTAAAGCATACCGTCACGAAAAAATGCCGACGCAGCAAAGGAACCTGATCAAAGCGATACCAGATATAGTCATTACTTAGCTCCCTCACCGAATGAAAATATTTCGAATAAAAAGCGGTCTTTAGCATCTGATCTTCCGTTAAAGAAGAATAAATCGCATGTTCATCATCGACCTGAATGATTCCCGATTCCCAATTATTCATCACTGCCTCTCCTTCAACCATGTACAAATCTCCTAAAACGAACTCTCTCCGTCCTTAATGGCTCATATGAGTGAAAATGGCACAACTTCCTCACCCGGTGTAAAGCCAAACTGGCTTAATCTATCTTCCAATTCTTGAATCTGCTGGAGATAATGCTCCGGCACAGAAGGTAGATCATTTTCATTCACTAACGTTCCTCCAAGTCTGGTACGTGATATTCAGCACTTTTCCACATCGCCTCAAAAACAGTTAGCGGCTGCACAGTTCGTACCACATCCATACTGAAAATCAAATCTGCAATCCGATCCTCCGCGAGTGTATCCAGCCAGAAAAATCCTGGTTCCCGTTCCGGTATGCACATGCAAAATCTCTTCAGCCGACATCGTAAACCCACTGAATTCAACGTCAATCAGCCAATACGTATGTGAATCAGACTCCACTTTATGGATACCGTTTATAGATTGGACAGGCTCCTGTTCTAACTCCAATGCAAGAATGCTCGATACATCCTTACTCCCATGTTCAGGTAAGTTCATGTATGCTCCTCCTCATTACCTGTTATTCTCTTTGTGATTTCCTATAATTCTCAAGCTCTTTTACGTCCCTATTCCTACGCCAGCTAGCCATGTTGTACTTTTGGAAGCTGTATACGCTCGATTGCAGGAACTATCGCTTTAAAAGTAACGCCATTTATAGACAAAGGAATCTCGGATGATTCATCTACAGCTTGATCTTCTTTAGACTCGACAATGGGCTGCAATTGTTATTGTTTTGTTTACGTAATCAACTGTGTAGTCAGAGGACGACATGTGCAAATTGTCAATAATTAAGGTTTCTTTCCATCTCTTAGTACCATAGAATTGTCTGCATGTGCTCTTTCTGTTTCTACAGCAAACAAACCCATGAGCATCGTAGAAAACATAAATAAAAATATAATCCTTCTGAACTTCGTCCTTATTTCCCCTTTTTGAATCTTTCTTTTTGGTAAATCATAGCATAGGGTTAAATGAAGTTCATTCCATCTGATGATAATTATGGATATGAAACCTTACTTTTTTTCAAGCCGTTGTTCCATATTCTTATGTAGTTCCCTGAATTGATTCTCATGCCGGAGTAGCCATTCCTTTCTCCATAAGCCCCCCGCATAACCCGTTAATTTCTGGTTGGAACCAATAATTCGGTGGCATGGAATCACGATACTCAGCTTGTTTTTCCCATTGGCGCTGCCTACAGCTCTAATGGCTTTTTCATTTCCAATCGAAAGGGCAATGTCTTTATAGGCCGCCGTCTCACCGTAGCTTACTTTTACCAAAGCATCCCATACACTTTTTTGAAAGTCTGTAGCCTCAAAAGCATAAGGAAACGTAAACTCATAGCGCGTACCTTTAAAATACTCATCAAGCTGACTAGCGCATGCCTCTAAAACGGGGTGTGAAGTCTCGTCCAGCATCGTGGTAGTTGATGTATCCCGATCAGAAAACATGATAGAACGGACAGCTTCATCTGTACCCCCTATTTCTATCTCTCCAATCGGGGACGCATAATTCAATACATATTGCCTGCTCATAAAAAGATAACAACCTCCTGTGTCTATATATCTAAAGCATCTATTCACCTGTTCAGCTTCCTGTATTCACTGGGGGAACACTGCTTCAAACAGCGAAATGCCTTATAAAAATTCGAAGGACTTTGAAAGCCCGTCTCATAGCAAATTTCAAGATTGGTACAATCCGTGCTTTTAAGCAGATATGCTGCTTTATCTACTCTTATTTTTTCCAGATAGGTACGCGGGGTTTCTGAGGTTTCCTGTTTAAAGATTCGATCCAGATAAAAGGGACTTACTCCAGCATCATCCGCAATATCCTGCAATACCAGTCTTTCCTTATAATGATTGATCAGAAAGGTAACCACAGTCTGGACAAGCCTGATATACGGTGAATGTTCAATATGAGGCTGACATCTTTTACAGGCCCGAAACCCCGCCTTTTCCACAGTGTCGATGTCATCATAAAACTCAACATTAATTTTTTTCGGCTTTTTGGATCGACAGGAAGGTCGGCAGTATATTCGGGTTGTTTTCACTGCGGTAAAAAACACCCCGTCATATTTACGATCACACGCCATAATTTTCTCCCACATTTCTTCAAAAAAAAGATTGATTTCAGCCATGATCGAATATTCTGTCCTTTCTATAGTTCATCCTCACGCATATAAATGTGAAGTATCTTGTAGCTCTATTAGCTGCTCGGCGTTCTTTTACAAAGCAACCATGATATGACCCCGGAACAAAAATTCCGCTCGCTCCACTCTCCACATACGCATTTGCTCGTTCTATCGTTTCCAAAAGCGGGGTATCCTTTTGCAAATATGTATCTGTTCTTGCATTTATAAAAAAATCGTTAAATCCATGAGTATCCAGTGCTGCTCTAATCTTGGACAGAAGGTTACTATGCAGAACCACTTCTCGAAGTCCCTTTTGCTGTTTTAATGAATCTTCAATATTAATCCCTGCGACTCCCACATCTGCTGTCCTTAAAACATGCTCGACAATCGTTGCTGTGTCCTCCCCATACCAAAGCCACGGCAGATAACAAGTCCCACGCATTCCCCAAAAAACAGTTCCTCTGAAGTATGAAGTGCTTTAAATTACTGTATTCTATTCATAAATATAGCCTCCTGATATGTGATGTAACTCATTTTATCAAGAGACCAGCTTGGTTTCGTCCTCATTCTTGCGCTTATGCTCTCGGGACATCTTATTTGTTTCGAATCCACTAGGCAAATTGAAATTATTTTCGGCATTCTGTCTTCGGAGGATGCGGAGAATCTAATGAGAATTTCTCAAAAAATGCTGGCTTAGAGCGGAAAATACTGCCCGGGAAGTCCAAAACTTGCAAACTCCTGAAACAGTCTTGTAAAATGTTCCTTAAGTCGAAAGAGAGGTCGTTAGACCAAACGATAGCTGGGTGGAAGTCTGCCACTACTTCGGATATTATGTATTTGCTGCAACGTCAAACGTTGATTGGTTTGGGCCGGGAACTACCATTTCACAAAATCGTTCTATGATTTCATAAACACGGAATAGACTTGAAAAAGGAACATACGTTCTGTATAATCTAGCTTAGCACATTGTATAATCCTGAACTAACGGAGATGCGGACATGGACACTAAATTTATTGAGGAACTGCGCGAGATTAGCAGAAATGACAAGCGCAGATCCGAATTTCTCATTAAGGGTATGAAGGAAACACTTCAGGAACGAAAAGAAAAAAACTTTATCGAAAGATGGATTTGGCGTCAAAAAAACAAGAAGCGTATAGCGCGGAAGTTCAAATCCCGATAGATCAAAAGGCTTTCTCTCTAACGATAGCAGCCTTCATCCAATTAAGTTTATATGGATTTATCGAGGGTGGTAAAATTACTGCTAAGTCAAAGAGGGCCTCCAAACCTTCTCCACGGCCGGGTCCCCTCTTTTCTATTTACCAATAAACCTTATTCTGTAGCACTCACTTACGTTTGAACTGAGGATCTCCGTGAAAGCAAATACGTAGCCACAATGGCGATAGCGAGACCTGACCTACAACCACACCACCAATTCCGGCTCCAGCCGCAATTGCAAGCTACAGAAACGGACACAGAAAAAACTAAAATCCCCTCTACTCAGTCTCGTCCAACCGTAGGCTTGCGAATCACGGACACGCTCGATTCCCTGACGATCAGACGAGGCTCGAATTGCACACGCTCGTAATCGCCCGGTGTCTGCTCCTGAATCCGCTTGAGCAGCAGCTCCGCAGCCAATCGAGCCACCTCTTCTCCCATAATGGAAACAGAGCTGATCTGCGGCGTCGTTACTGTAGCCCACAAATTGTTATCAATGCCGACCACAGCAACTTCCTCCGGCACCTTTACACCCAAAGCCTTAAACCGATTCACAATTCCTATCGCTACCATATCGTTAACCGCATAAATGGCATCTGGCATGTGCTTTAAGCTATAAAAATAATCGGCTGCACGCAGCCCTGTCTCAAAAGAGAAATCATCGCCAAAATAAACAAGTGAAGGGTCCACATGCTGGAGAGACTGTTCATAAGCGAAGTACCTTTCCTCGATTTTATCCTTCGCAGCGCCTGCGTAAGCAATTCTCGTTCTCCCGATTTTAAGCAAATGCTCCATCACAAGGCGCCCCTCATGTCGGGCCAGACTGACGATATCGGCTTTGACGTCTTCGCCCAGCTTTTTGCCATAGTTAATGATGGACACCGGAACGCTGGCTTTGTTGATCAGATCGACCAGCATTTTGGGATACGCCAGCGGCATAATAATTAGCCCGTCCACATGCAGCTTCTTGACCTCACGCACCGTTTCAAGCTCCATCCTCGCGTTCCCGGCGGTATTAATTTGTACAACACGGTAACCATGCTGCTTGGCGGCCTGCTCCACAGACCAAGCGATCTCGGGAATAATCGCATTACGAATATCCGGCACAGCCAGCGCAATTTGGAATGTCTGACGCACCTTCAGGCTCTGAGCCGAGGTGTTGGGCGTAAAGCCCATTTCTTCAATCACTTGCAAAATCAATGCTTTCGTTCTTGGGCTAATGCCCTCACTATCATTAATAGCCCTCGATACAGTCGCAATACCGACCCCTGCTCGCTTGGCTACATCCTCTATGGTTACTTTTTTTTGATCTGGCACGCCCAAAATCCTTTCACGGTCGGAATCGTTTTCTGACTTTCATAATTAAAGTCTCTATATTGATATTATACCATAGAATGAGTAACTAAAAATTGAAGTAGTTTTCTCCTACATCGCTGCCCCACTAAAAATTATAAAATCTCTTTGTACAAAGCGGTAAGCCAAATATAGCACTGTAGTAACAAGTGATTATATTCACACAAAAATCAAGTGCTTTTTGTATGAATTTGGTTTGACAATGTGTAAAAATTGTGACATATTATCTTTCGGAAACGTTTCCTAATTCATCCGATTTTATAGCAATTAAAGATCATATATTCGTCAAGGAGATGACAGACATGCAAGCATTGAGATGGCATGGAGTAAAGGATTTACGTTTGGAAAACATTGAGCAGCCTGCCGCTCTGGCAGGAAAAGTAAAAATCAAGATAGAATGGTGCGGTATTTGCGGAAGTGATCTTCATGAATATGTAGCAGGACCTATTTTCATTTCCCAAGATGCTACTCATCCTTTGACTGGAGAAAAAGCGCCGATCGTAATGGGACATGAATTCTCTGGACAAGTCGTCGAAATCGGCGAAGGTGTAACCAAGATTCAGGTTGGCGACCGTGTTGTCGTAGAGCCGGTTTTTGCGTGTGGAAAATGTAATGCATGTAGACAGGGTAGCTATAATCTTTGCGATAAAATGGGCTTCCTCGGTCTGGCAGGCGGCGGCGGTGGATTTTCTGAATATGTCGCAGCTGATGAGCATATGGTACACAAAATTCCAGAAAGCGTGTCTTTCGAGCAAGGAGCTTTGGTAGAGCCTTCGGCCGTTGCTTTGTATGCTGTTCGTCAAAGCCAGCTGAAAGTCGGCGACAAAGCCGTAGTATTTGGGGCTGGTCCTATCGGATTGCTAGTTATTGAAGCTTTGAAGGCTTCAGGCGCATCTGAGATTTATGCAGTAGAGCTTTCCGAGGAACGTAAAGCTAAAGCTGAAGAGCTGGGTGCTATCGTGATTGATCCTAAGACATATGATGTTGTGCAAGAACTGCACAAACGGACTAACGGCGGCGTAGATGTAGCTTATGAAGTCACTGGAGTTCCTCCTGTGCTGACTCAAGCTATTGAATCCACTAAAATTAGTGGACAAATCATGATCGTCAGCATTTTTGAAAAAGAAGCTCCGATCAAACCGAATAATATTGTCATGAAGGAACGTAATATGACCGGCATTATCGGCTACCGTGATGTATTCCCGGCTGTCATCAGCTTGATGGAAAAAGGATATTTCCCTGCTGACAAGCTCGTTACCAAACGTATTAAGCTTGAAGAAGTGATTGAGCAAGGTTTTGAAGGTCTGCTGAAAGAAAAAAATCAGGTTAAAATCCTGGTATCTCCAAAAGCTTAATTTAGAATGAAAAATCAGATGTCTGCCATATGCAGGCATCTTTTTTTATAAAACGAGGCAGCAATTCAAGAGTACATATCATCTTCTACTATGTCTACCATGAACAAAAATTCCTGCTCGAAATAAGGCGAATAAACGATTTCCATGGTACAATTTGTATAAATATAATGATTTTGAAATACATAGGGGGTAGACAGCATGAGTGGTTCAAAAATGGTATTAAGTACAGGAGCTAATGCTCCTTTGGGCTCAGAAGAAATAGTGCGGGTAAAAATTACATGGGAGCATGCGCCAGCCGAGCTGGATGTTAGCTGTTTTATGGTAGGAACCAACGGAAAGGTTTCCTCAGATGACTATTTCATTTTTTACAATCAACCAGCTGATCCGCATGACCATGTACGGTTACAGCGTCCGAATGACAAAACCGCTGAATTCACTGTAGCCTTAAGGGATTTGCAAGGAACTGGGGTTGATAAATGTGTATTTGCCGCCACTCTGGATGGTCCAGGCACTTTTGCCGATGTGATTGGCTGCACATTGACCGTTCAGGGAAGGCAGGTACATATCGCCTATAGCATTACCGAGGCCACCAAAGAAACGTCACTCGTATTCGCTGAAATATACCGCCATACGTCAGGCTTCAAGCTCCGCGCAGTTGGGCGTGGCTTCAACGGAGGCCTGAAACCGCTTGCCGAGGCGCATGGTGTCACCGTGGAGGAAATGGAATCGCCAGCAGCACCGACGAATACTGTGAATGTCAAAGCGGAGGCGGCGGCTTCCTTTCCCGGTAGCGGAAAAATCAATTTACTGAAACAGAGTGTGCAAATTTCACTGAAAAAGAAACAGATAGACCATGAAAAAGCACGAGTAGCGGTTGTATTAGACGCTTCTGGTTCCATGGGGAAGCTGTACTCACTGGGAACCGTGCAAAAAGCCTTCGAACGTGTATTGGCTGTAGCCGCCTGCATGGATGATGACGGTGAAATGGACGTATGGTTTTTTGCAGACAAAGCCCAACGCGCTCCAAGCGTCACGGTACGGGATTACGAGAATTACGTAAAACGAACTTTCCCAGAACCTGGATATGGGAGAATAGGAGTAGGTAACAATGAGCCTGAAGTGATGACGGATATTATTTTAAAATATACAAAAGAAGTACCTAATGAAACAATCCCAACCTACATTATCTTTTTCAGTGATGGCGGCGTGTATGAAACGAAAAAAATATCAAAGTTGCTGATCAAGTACTCGAAAACTCCGATTTTCTGGCAATTCGTCGGACTCGGTAATGCCGATTTTGGAGTCCTTCAAAAGTTGGATAATCTGCGCGGTCGTGCAGTGGATAATGCAGATTTTTTCGCCTTGGATGACATCGACTCCGTGACAGACGCAGAATTGTACGACCGTCTACTAAACGAATTTCCTGGTTGGCTTAAGCAAGTGCGGGCCAAAGGAATATTGCGGAGCTAATCCTTCACTACAATGCGAAACTTCATTATTCCTCTCCATTTTGTCATAGTAGAATGATGTAAGATTAACTCCTTGCCAAATCCTATTTCTTTCATTTCCTAATTGGATATTTTCATGTAGTATAAATCTAATTAAAGCAACCCTGTTTGGCTTGCTGAAGATCGACTTGATGAAGGAGGATTTCGGATTGAAATCAAATGAAGCCACTTTGCACAAAAAGCTGCTCCCTAGGCATATTACCTTTATGGCTATGGGTGGAGTTATCGGGACCGGTATCTTTAAAGGAAGTACCGAAACGATCAGCTTGGCGGGGCCTGGAGTTATTTTATCCTATGTCTTCGCGGGACTTCTGCTCTTGGTCGTCATGGGCGCGATTGCCGAGATGGCTACCGTCTATCCCAACATGAATATGAAGGATTTTATTCGCAAAGCTTTTGGAGAACGGCTTTCCTTCATCATCGGCTGGTTGTATTGCTTCATGTGGCTGGCCGTCTGCATCATTGAGGTTATCGCAGCGGGAAGTTTCCTTCAATACTGGTTACCGGGTGTTCCCTTATGGGTACTCAGTTTAGCAAGTGCAGCCTTCATTATTGTGGTCAACATGCTAAGTGTCGGTGGTTTCGGGGAACTGGAATTTTGGCTTGCGGGTATTAAAATTACCATGATTATCATCTTTATTGCATTGGGCGGCTGTATCCTGTTCGGCATTATCCCAACTGAAACTCCGCCTTATCTTAGCAATTACATACAGCATGGCGGATTTCTCCCCAATGGCTGGCTGGCTATTTTCTCAGCGCTGCTGGTGGTTACTTTTTCCTACGGAGGGTCTGAGCTGATTGGCCTGACGTTAACAGAAACAGAGAATCCGGAAAAGGTACTTCCCAAGGTGGTTAAAAGCTTTATTTTTCGCGTAGTGTTGTTCTATACGCTGCCGATTCTCATCATTTGCGGCTTGATTCCCTGGAATAAACTGGATGCGAATACCAGCCCGTTCGTACAGGTGCTGTCTTCGGCAGGACTTCAAGGCTCGGCCCATGTCATGAACTTCATTTTGATTACCGCCGTACTGTCTGCCGCCAATTCGGGGATTTACGGGGCTACACGTATGCTGCATTCGCTGGCAGTCAACGGAGAAGGTCCTAAATCACTCGCCCGGGTATCCTCGAATGGGGTTCCGGTGAATAGTCTCAAATGGTGTGCCGTGATCCTGATTGTCGGTTCGATGGTCGCTTATATTGCTCAAGACGGACTGTTCCGTATTCTGATGGCCGTACCGGGCTTTGTCGTATTGCTCGTCTGGAGCTGTATTTGCTTGTCGCAGCTAAAGCTGCGCAAATCTTACCCGGTAGAGCCAAGCTTCAAAATATGGGGATTTCCTTATGTCACAGCGATAACCGTCGGATGCCTGTGGGTGATTGCGTTCCTGTTCTTGCTTGATCCGCAAAACCGGATCAGTATCAGCGTATGCGTAGCTTTCATGGCGTTCCTGATTATCTGGTCTTTGGTGAAGTTCCGGGGAAAGCAGGCGTAAGCAGCTCATGATTAAATCGTATCTGTTTCCTGTTTCTTACGCCTTTCTCGCCTTTCCTTTTGCCGCGTTGCTGTTTACGCTGCCTTTTCTAATCGTACAGTACCGCAGACATGGTTATATCCATAAAACGAGGGCATTGATACTTTATCTGTTGCTTTTATACTTAATGAATGCTTTCTTTCTGGTCATTTTGCCGCTTCCGGCATCGCGTCATAATACGGCGTTAACTGGAGGCGCATTGCAGCTCATGCCCTTACAGTTTATTCACGACATTATAAGGGAGACATCCGTTACTCCCTCCCAACCCTCCAGCTATCTGCATTTGCTGAAGGAACGCGCTTTTCTCCAGGTCGTTTTTAACGTTCTTATGACTGCTCCTTTCGGTATGTTCTTACGTTATTATTTTCGTGCGCGGTGGGGATGGTGTCTGATCCTGTCCTTTGGCCTTTCCCTCTTCTTTGAGGTGACACAGCTAACCGGACTATACGGATTTTTTGACCATGCGTATCGTGTGTTCGATGTGGACGATCTGATGGCAAATACATTGGGCGGTATGCTGGGCTTTCTTGTGGGCGAGTGGTTTTCGCGTTTCCTCCCGCGTCTGGAGCATCTGGACAAGCATTTGGACATCACAACCAAGCGGGTATCCTATACCAGACGGGGCGTAGCCTTTTTCATGGATTCCATGATCTGGACAGGTCTGCTCGGTGTTATGGATTACCTCCGTGTACCTGCCGCCTTCTGGGTATCCAGTGGAGTATACTTCATGCTGATTCCTTACTTGACGAATGGACGAACCCCAGGTAAATGGCTGGTGCGGATACATCTTGCGGGGACAGGAAAACGTATTTCCCTGTGGGAGCTCATGAAGCGCTACAGCCTCTTGTATTGGTTGTATTTTGGCATGAATTACGTACTGGGTGGACCCGTGCTTTGGCCTCAAGTCCCTCCATGGGCGGGTGTTCTGATCAGCCTGATGCTGTTGGTCATCGACGGATCGTTCTTTTTGCATCTGGTTATACGCCTGTTCAGAAAGGGGCCTTTATTTTATGAGGAGCTTAGCCATACTACCCACCGAATTACATGGCCCAAGCGACTTCGCCCCCATCAGTCTGACACCACTGACCCTACTGATGGGTCGGAAAGTTAATACACCCAAGCAGCACAAAAACAGGCGAAGCAAAGGATTCTTCCTTTGTTCGCCTGTTTTTTCTATATTGCGTATAGATGATAACTCGTTTCTTTTATTTCCATTGAGCAACTTGGTCAATCGGCAGACGAGTGGATGGATGGCCATCATTGGTTCCTTTACCTATGGAAATGAGCATCACAGGTACATAACGATCTTTCTCAAGACCAAAAGCTTCAGCGATTCTGCTCTTGTCATATCCACCGATTGGATTCGTATCGTAACCATGAGCACGTGCCACCAGCATCAACTGCATAGATACCAGACCACCGTCGATCAGAACGGTTTCTTTGTTTATAGCAGGATCAAGCGCTGCAAAATGAGCTCCTACTTTCTCCTGTTGCATTTCCTTAATATCTTTTGGCATATAGCCCAGTTCTACAGCTTCTCCGAAAATTTGATCAAAATTATCAAAGTTGTTCAAATCCCCGAACACGGCAATCACTGCCGAAGATGTCTCGACTTGACGTTGATTAAAGCTGGCGAGCGGTGCCAAGGTTGCTTTACCTTCCGGGCTGTCAATCACAAGAAAACGCCAAGGTTGCAGGTTAATGGACGATGGAGCGCGTGTCGCTTCAGTCAGAATCTCTGTCATTTCTTCGAGGCTAATTTTCACAGACGGATCGTATACTTTGACAGAACGGCGGCCCAGGGCAATTTCTTTAAAATCATTTGTTTTGACAATATTGGATGTGTTCGTATTACTCATTCAAATCTCTCCCACTATAATTAATATTTTCTCATGTTTTCTCACTCGTTCTTCGGTTTTCAGCCATTGACATATCGAACACTGGAAAAGTCATATAAGTATGTCATTATTTTCTTGTAGAGCCGATGACAGGAATAGAGTTGGGACATTTTTCCCAATCTATGGATCGACTTCTATGATCGAACCTGGGATATCCACTCCTGACTCTTGACGGCTTACCCTCCCATGTCACGCGGGGTCTTTGCCCTTATGGAAATGGTAAAGTATTGGTGCAGTGCTTTAAACTCCGCATTCTTCGCCACCATGGGCATCACGGCCCGAAACAGTAGCGCTCTTAGCCTTGCGCGTCCTCGTTTGGTATACTGGATTTTCCATTTTTCTTCCCAGGGCTGTTCTCTTTGAGATTCAGTCCGGCCAGCCGTATAATCTTCTTCTGACATTAGCGATCAGATAATAATTTTCCTCCGAAACCAATGTTTTCTCTTTCGCTTTCCTTAATCAAAACAATAAAAGCCGATTCGGGTACATTCATTATGGTTGAAGCTGATGTGGTAAGTTCAGTGACCAACGATCTTTTTTGTTCTTTATTTAATTTGCCTGCTTCAATAGTAATTACTGGCATGTAAATTCCTCCTTATTTCCCCTAGGGGTGTAATATAATTGGGGTCAGTCCATCTCGGACATATGACCATTCATAACTTGCAGCATATCGGCTAACTGGTGCCGTTGGGTCTCGTCGAAGCTTTGGAGCAGCCGATCCACAAACTGTGAGCGTTCCTGTTTAAGAGTAACAATACGTTCACGCCCATAATCGGTCAGGCTTACCAGTGTAACCCTGTTATCCTCTGGCTTGGTGCGCCGCGTGACCATGGATGTCGCTTCAAGCTGCTTCAAATGGCGGGTTACGGCTGCACCGTCGATGCCAACCTCTTTTTGCAGCAAGGTCTGACTGATCTCATCCACCTGATACAGCTTGCACAACAGCTGTAATCTGGATGCGCTAATTCCTGCACATCGCTCAAACTTGGAGCTAATCTGCTTGTTCAACAGCCACAGCGCTTCAAAAATATAGTTAGCCTCGGGTGATGTTTGGGTGATAGCAATCTCTCCTCCCTCAAGCATGTCACTCGGCTTAACAATCCAACCTTTGATCCATCAATAATTGATCTATCATGTAATATACATCCTCTTGGAGAACAAATCAAGTCCCTGTGAAAAAATAAAGTGACTCTTATCAAATAAAAGCTGAGCAACCCCGCAAGGGACTACTCAGCTTCCTCTTGTATAACTTACTTATGTGATAGCTCATACAACGCTATTCAGCTTCTCTTACCCTCTTCCAGCCGCAGCAGCCTAGCCTGTATCCCATCCATTAAATGATCCCGTGAGACAGCATAGCGTCTGCCACACGGACAAATCCGGCGATGTTCGCCCCTACAACCAGATTCCCAGGCACGCCGTATTCCTCAGCCGCCTTCACGCTGTTCGCATAAATATTCTTCATAATATCATTCAGCTTGGTGTCCACTTCCTCGAAGGTCCATGACAGGCGCATGCTGTTCTGTGACATTTCGAGCGCAGAAACTGCAACCCCGCCTGCATTGGCAGCTTTGGCTGGTCCAAACAGAACCCCATTGCCCAAAAATACTTCAATAGCCTGTAGCGTGGATGGCATATTCGCACCTTCACCCACAGCCTTTACTCCATTGCTTACCATCAATTGTGCTGCTTGTTCGTCAATTTCGTTCTGTGTGGCACATGGCAGTGCGATATCGCATGAAATCGACCAGATACCGGAACAGCCCTCTGTATATATTGCGCCTGGACGCTCTTGGGTATACTCGCTAATCCGCAGACGATTGACTTCTTTAAGCTGCTTCACCAGATTCAGATCAATGCCGTCCGGATCATAGATGTAGCCATTCGAGTCACTACAGGCAACGACTGTAGCGCCGAGCTGCTGTGCTTTTTCAATCGCATAAATAGATACGTTACCCGAACCCGACACGACCACACGTTTTCCCTCAAAGGACGAGCCTTGAGCGTACAGCATTTCATTTACAAAATACACGCAACCGTAACCCGTCGCTTCCGTACGTGTGAGACTACCTCCGTAATGAATCCCTTTGCCTGTGAGGACGCCACCTTCATGTCCCCCGCGAATCCGTTTGTATTGCCCGAACATATAACCGATCTCACGCCCGCCTACACCAATATCTCCTGCCGGAACGTCGGTATCCGGGCCAATATATTTATACAGCTCGGTCATGAAGCTTTGTGTAAAGCGCATGACTTCGTTATCTGACTTCCCCTTGGGATCAAAATCGGAGCCGCCTTTGCCGCCGCCAATCGGAAGACCTGTCAGTGCGTTTTTGAAAATTTGCTCAAAACCCAAAAATTTAACGATTCCCAGATACACCGACGGATGAAAACGGATTCCGCCTTTATAAGGACCGATGGCACTATTAAATTGTACCCGGAAGCCACGATTGACCTGTACGTTCCCTGCGTCGTCTACCCAAGGCACACGGAAGGTAATGACCCGTTCTGGCTCCACAAGCCGTTCCAAAAGCCCCTGCTGCATATACTTGGGATGCTTGGCCAGTACCGGAACCAGCGAATCCAATATTTCCTTGACGGCTTGATGAAATTCATTCTCATGAGGATTGCGCGCGATAACCTTCTCAAAAACGGACTGCACATATTCGGCTGCTGCCTGTTGACTCTGCTCTGAACGGATAATGGTCACTTTTCTAAAACACTCCTTTATATTTGACTCCTCTACCAGAGAACAGAACGGATTCATTCCGTGTTCTTGAGAGTAGGGTTTTATGTATTCATAAAATTTAGTTAACTATACATGATTTTTTATAAAAATACATCTAATTTGCTCATAAAAAAATTTTGGCCCCTTCATTAAATATCTCTATGAATCTATCATTCCTTGTCATATTACCAAGCCAAAATCCCTTGTTTTACGGGGATTTTCACGATGAAACGAGGTTTTTATACCTTACTCCACAAGGTACAATAATGTGAACAAAATAAGGTTTATATCCATCATCCAGAATGAGGTTACGTGGCTAGTTTATCCAAAAGTATGAAAATAATTAAAAAGAAGGCTACACACGGAGCATAGCCTTCTTGGGGTTCAATCGTATCATGATGTCCTGGCACCCGTTCTTAGCGTGATTGTCTTCTACACATAGAAGGCTTCAAGCTGACGCACAATTTCCGCTTCGTCATGCTCTACCACCTGCTGATGCTGCGATTTGGAGAACAATTGCTCAATCTGCGCTGGGAACTCCTGCTTAATGTCCACCAGACGAATCGCTTCGTCGAATTTGGCCGGATGCGCCGTCGCAAAGGTCACACACACTTCTCCCTCGCCATTATACGCCTCATACGCGGCAATACCGCAAGCCGTATGCGGGTCCAGCAAATAGTCATATTCGGCTTTGTATTTGCTGATCAGCTCCAGACACTTTTCGTTCGAAGCGCCCAGGGCTTCAAAATCCTGCTGTACGCGTTTTAAATCTTCCGCACTGATCAGAATCCGTCCTTCGGTTTTGAGGGTATTCATGTATTCAGTTACCTTCGCTGCATCTTCTCCAAGGAAATAGTACAGATATCTTTCGAAATTGCTCGCCACCTGAATGTCCATGGAGGGACTATACGTGCTTTTAAAGCCGCCCGGCTTATATTCACCTGTCTTCACGAAGCGCTCCAAAATATTATTTTCATTTGTCGCAATAATCAGCTTATGAATCGGCAAGCCCATTTTCTTCGCGAGAAAGCCGGAAAAGATGTTGCCAAAGTTGCCGGATGGCACGCTGATATTAATCTTCTTCGTACCCGCAGTCTCCTGTGCCCGGAAATAAGCATAGAAGTAATATACCGTTTGCGCCAAAATACGCACAAAGTTAATCGAGTTAATCGCCCGCAGATGATGCTTACCTTTGAAATCCAGATCGGCAAACAGGTCCTTAATGACCTTCTGACAATCGTCAAAGTTCCCTTTCACGGACAGGTTCAGTACATTTTTATCGTCAACGGTCGTCATTTGCAGCTCTTGTACCTTGCTCACCTTTTGGTGTGGGTGCAAAATACAGATTTTAATGCCTTCCTTGCCACGCACGCCCTGAATCGCTGCCGCCCCGGTATCACCCGAGGTTGCACCCAAAATGTGAATGATCTCATGCTGCTTCTTGGACACGTAGGAATAAAATTCACCCATAAATTGCAGCGCCACATCCTTGAACGCAAACGTCGGTCCGTGGAACAGCTCCAAAATATAGAGGGAATCGTTGAGCTTCTTCACTGGCGTGACTTCCGGGTGGCGGAAGCTCGCATAACTGCGCTCCACCAGTCCCTCCAAATCTTCACGAGGAATTTCATCATTGATATACAGCGCAAAAACTTCCAGCAGCAGCTCTCTGTAGCTCAATGTGGCCCATTGCTCCAGCGTTGCCGCCGACACCACCGGAATCTGCTCCGGTACCATCAGGCCACCATCGTCAGCTAACCCCATGAGCACGGTATCAATAAATCCCTTGGCTTCTACTCCACCTCTAGTGCTTATATATCTCATATCCATCCCCCAATAAAAATTCAATTCGAAAACCTATTTTCGAATATATTATTGTCTATAATACCCTGTCGCGGTGCTGTAACCAAGCCCTTTTTAAATATTTTAAGAACTTTCTCCTACTTTACCATACCCCGATGTCCCAAGCACCTGTAATACGCAGGCAATCGGATCATTAGTAATAGGCTGTGAGTATGGAAAAAAGGAGGTTGCTCCCGTGATTATGACCCTGAAATCGTGAGTGCAGCCAGCTTGAGCGAAGGTGAGGTGCAGCTTCCTGTAAAACACAAATCGTTGCCAACTTCCTCAATCTGCTGTAACACGTCAAAGAGATTACCGGATACGGTAATCTGATTCACCGCTCTGACCACCTTCCCCTGCTCAATCCAGTATCCCAGACAAGCCAGCGAAAAATTACCGGACGCCGTATTCGTACCTGCATGCAATCCTTGCAGCTCGACGATCATCAACCCGCGATCCATTTTGCGCATCATATCCTCCAAGGTAGAAGAACCGGGAGCCACATACAGATTATGATAAGACACACCAATTTTGCCGTTATAGCCGCCCTTGGAAGCATTAGAGGTGCTTTGCACCCCAGCCTTGCGAGCAGTCTTGCGGTTATGGAAGTACGTCCGTAGTACCCCGTCCTTGATCAGCTCGTTGCGACGTGTAGCACTACCTTCAGCATCGAATGTGCTGCCTGCCGGAACATTTTCCATCAGCGGATCATCCACCAGCGTGAGCTTGGAGCTTGCCACCTTTTCCCCTAATTTCCCTGCTAGACGTGAGAAGCCTTTATCCACTGACTCTGCTGAAAATACCGACGTATACGCAGCCAGCAATTGTGCTGCGGCATCATGACGGAAAATGACCGGATAGTTATCCGATTGAATCGTGTGAGCACCCAGCTTGGAAACAGCCTCTTTTACGGCTCTATGCGCCACATCTGCAATATTGATTTCCTCCACACTCCGCAGGGAATAATCATGCCAGCCCCCGGTGACCGTCTCGTCATTTTCTTGGGCAATCACGTAGACATAAGCGGTCGCCAGACTTTTGCGGCGATGACAGTGCAGCCCTTTCGTGTTGACAATCAGGACTTCATTTTCACGAATGCTGACCGAACAGTGCCGAGCCATTACAATCCGTGGATCTGCGGCAAGCGCTGTACGCTCCATCTCCAGCGCCGCTTCGATAAGAATCTCAGGAGCCGTGTCAGCTAACGCTGCGGCATGGGCAGGCTGCTCAGGGTAGCTTGCAGAGCCTTCGAACAGTTCATCCTGTTCCTCGCTCTCCAATATGTCCGCGTTGCTGCGTGCTTCCTCCAATAAAAAGTCGATCACGTCCGGCTCCAGCTTCTCCGTAGAGGCATAGCCCATTTTCCCGTTCATGACGCCCCGGAAGGAAAGTCCGCCATTTTCAACGATGGTATATTGGTCAATTTCTCCCTTCAGTACCTTAACCGAGGTAGATCGTCCATTTACATAGTAGATTTCCATATCCGTGTAGCCGATTTCCCGACCTTTTGTGAACAACGCTTCCTGAAATTGCTGAATATCCATCGCCTATTCCCCCTTCCGTCCGCCGACGGTCATTTCGGACACTCGAATCGTGGGCTGTCCGCAGTTGACTGGAAGACTTCCGCTGACCGAGCCGCACATCCCTTGACCATGATCCAGATTGTTGCCGACCATATCTATGTTTTGGAGCGTTTCAATCCCTTTTCCGATCAGCGTTGCGCCTTTGACCGGCTCGGCAATTTTTCCGTTACGAATCATATACGCCTCCTCGACGGCAAAATTGAACTCGCTTGTCGAGGTGTTCACCGAACCACCGCCCAGCGATTTGGCATAGATCCCGTTCTCCGTATTCGCAATGATCTCTTCACGGGTCGAATCTCCGTTCGCAATAAACGTATTGTTCATGCGGGAAGCAGGCGCGAATTTATAGGATTGTCTTCGTCCTGACCCCGTCGCAGGTACACCCATCTGGCGCGAGCCCATGCGGTCGATCAGATATCCTTTTAAAATACCGTTCTCAATCAGTACGTTGCGCTGTGTCGGCGCTCCTTCATCATCTATATTCAGCGAGCCCCACGCGTTCTGAATGGTTCCATCATCCACAGCCGTGACGAGCGGCGAAGCCACCTGCTGCCCAATCTTATTCGCAAACACGGACGTTCCATGCGCCACTGCCGTAGATTCCAGCCCATGACCACACGCCTCGTGGAAAAGAACCCCGCCGAAGCCGTTCTCAATCACGACGGGCAGTCTGCCGCTAGGCGCGTATCCTGCTGTTACCATTGTGGTCGCAATACGGGCCGCATCTCTCGCATTTTCCTCGATATTCAGGCTCTCCAGAAATTCAGTCCCTGCATACGCACCCGGCCCGCGAAAACCGGATTGTCTATGCTCCCCAGTTGTCGCAATCGCGCTTATTCTCATGCGTGTATACGTGCGGGTATCCTCCACCAGTAGTCCGTTGCTATTGGCGATCAGCACGTTCTGAATCGAGTTGCTAATCCCAATGGAGGTTTGCGTAATGGAAGGATCGTATTGGCTTGCTGCCTCATGCGCACGTCTCATCATGTCGATCTTGGCGCGTTTCTGTGAGCCGTCGGGAATGATGGCAATCGGATGATGATTAGGGATCGCGTGGGGATGGAGTGTGATCGGTTGTGTACCTGGCGCTCCACCTCCGCGAATGGCCTTGGCGGCCGATTGGGCTAGTCGAATCAGGCTCTGCTCGCTCATGTCACTGGTGTAGGCGTACACCGAAAAATGCTTCTTCATGATCCGAATACCAATCCCGAAATCCCGGCCTGACAGCGCCGTATCCACGATTCCCCCGGTCATTCCTAACTGTCCATTGGTACGGTCCTCGACGAACACCTCTGCAAAATCTCCGCCCGTCTCCAGCGCGGCTTGCAGCATATTTTGAATCTGTGTTGGATGGTTCATCACGTTCCTCCTCGTTTTTTGCATTTTTGCATTATAGAAATAGTGCGGTTAAGCATCGTGATCTGCGGGTTCATGTTCATTTCCCATAACTTTACTATACATGATGTTGGGAGTGCGTGTAACTACGTGAGCGGTGGTGCTTGGAGGGTGATCGAGATTTTATGGGTGAGGATAGGGCTATAAAATGAGAAAACCCGAGTAGACCGTGAAGGGTCATGTCGGGTTATTTGAGTATTTTGATTACGGGCTGGATTGAGCAAGTACGTGCATGTGAGGTCGCTACGTGGACGGATCATTCTTCCGATCGCTGTTGCCCCCAGATTGTTTTATTATATTCTAATGGTAAAAATCCGGATTCAAAGGCGAACGCTCCGCTTCTTCAGAACGATTCCGTCCCCTCCGCTGCTATGCTTGGATTTGCTTCATTTTATTTGCCAAAATACTTTTTTTCAAACGTACTTTAAACAGTTCTCTGCGTAAATCCAGTTCCATGATATGAAGATGGTCTGCTGCTTCTTTGACCGTTTCCATGTGCAGTACGCTTGCCTTTTGAGAAATAATAGCCAGCGCATCCAAAATGAGCTTTGTGCAAGTTTTAAGTCTCTCTATGTGTTCGTCTTCCTGCTGTACCAAGCTCTCATATTGTTCGGCTGTATTTTCGGAAGGCTTCGTATGTTCCTCCCCCTTAGGCTGTTTCCGTTGAGTATCCAAGTTATCATCTCCTTTATATAAGGAGTGTAGCAAAGGATGATGTCGGATGTGGTACGTGGATACGTAGCAATGAGAGAATAATAGAGAGAGCAAATAGAACAATTTCAGTATGGAATGTAGGGCAAAAATTATCGGAAAATAAGAAACTTAATATAACGAGCTAAAGTATATCAAGGGGCACACCTGTTGATTAACCACTAAATGGTAGAAAAAGAGCCGTCAACTCGGTAAAATGTTTGTACCCCTACAAACTTAACCGAAAGGTGACGACTCCATGAAAAAGTCTATCACGATCCCATTCATCCTTCCATCCATTCTGACACCGGAAGAAGTGCAAAGCGTTACCAAGGGAGCAGATTATGAAGACAAAGCCCGTAAATTCACAGTAACCCACTTACTTCAATACGGGTGTGTAGCTGCCTTAGAACAATGGGACAGTTATCGTTCCGGGGTGGATCATGCCGCTCGCAGTGGCTTAACTATGTGATTCTTTCCTTTGCTCGATTTTCTCGTCTTTTTCTTCTGCAAAATCTACCGGTGGAATGGCTGATCCAGATTCAGCATGTTCTTCTTAAGCGTGTCTCTGATTCTATGAATCAAATTACTTATTCTGGTTAATCAACAGGCGTGATATGAAAGTTAGTTTACGCCTCTGTGCATGATATACTAATTTCCTTTAGTAACTTAACAAAACTCATCACGTTATATGTATCAAACTCTTTTCGGATGTATATCATATGTATATACATCATGCAAAGGATGGGGTATAATTGGAACATAAAACGAGAAGGGATATGATCCTCATGACGACTACTACGCTTAGCAAATGGGGAAATAGCATTGCGATCCGTATTCCGAATCAGCTACTTAAACATCTTGATTTGGAGGAAGGCTCTGAGGTTGAAATGATCGTAACATCTGAAAAAGAAATTATCCTTCGGCCTCTCATAAAACCTCAAGAAACGAATGAAGAATTGCGCGACCATTTGTCTATGCTACTTTCAAAAATTAAAACAGATTCGCCACGTCACAAAGAAGTTGATCTTGGTATCGAGGGAGACGAATTGATTTGATCATTCCTGCACGCGGAGATTTGGTTTGGCTAGATTTTGATCCACAAGCTGGACGACGACCCGCAATCACACTATCTGATAAACCTTTTAATGAGTTGACTGGTTTTGCCGTCATGTGCCCCATCACGAACCAATCTAAAAATTACGCATTTGAAGTTCCTTTACCGGACGGATTACCCTTTAACGGCGTTGCTCTCACCGATCAAATGAAAAGTCTGGATGTTAGAAAGCGTAGAATTAAAATTGTTGGCAATGTATCTCCCGACTCCGATTTTATGAAAAGTCTCCTTCGGAATACTCGATCCATATTAGCGTGAAAATCGTTCCTCTTGCATAAAATCCAAGCAAAAGTCTTGCCTTTATTTAAATAAGCAATCTGAACTGGAAAACCGATGTAGAGAAGCGAAAATAAGCAGTCCATTCTCAACCGAGGATGGGCTGCTTATTTTTCATGAGCTTCACCATTTGTTTTACGTTTGCAATCCCCATAGGGAATAGCCTAATACTGGAATTAGGTTGTTCCCATACCATAGAATTCAATCACCAAATAAGCCTGTTCTCCTGCTCCGCAAGTGCATGACAGCAGCCCATCCTTTTGCATGTGACGCAGGTAGTCGAAGTCAGCACTATTCCCGCACTCAACCCTCGTACAATTTCTTGAGCGTGGGACATTTTCAAATTGCTTTCCATCTCTTGCATATCAATGCTTTCGCGTTCCGATTTATTACTACCATCCACGTGTCGAGACGATGAAAAGGAATATACATCCTCTGCTTTCCAGAAATACACATAGAAAATCCCCCAACGAATGGGCCATTCTATAAACTAACTCTCTCTTTTAACCGATAAATACATATGCTGGATTTAGGAAAGGAGACACCTATGGAAAATATCGTGACGTACGGTCATATCGAAATCATGCCTTATGAATTCGTTCGCCTTCATGAGCTTAAAATCTTAAAAACAGTCAATGACCATGCCCGGATGATCTGTACAGGCATCATCTCGGAGAAAAAGCGCGAGCTGTATGTACGTGCTTCAGATGAAGAAACTCAGGTCAAAGCTTTTGTTACAGACAAAAATGGCAATCGACAGCCCCTTTTTCGAGGTATTGCCCTGGATGTGGAGGAAAAAGTCGTTCACGGCGTTCATTACCTGACCGTCGAAGCCATATCTCATACCTATGAGCTAGATATTAAGCGGCATCAGCGCTCTTTCCAGAACCCCAAGCTCACCTACACGGGTCTGATCGAAAGTATCGTATCGGACTACTCCAAAGCCGAAGCCATGGATGTTGTGTCCCATAAGAAGCCCATCGGCACCTTTATCATGCAATATGATGAAACCGACTGGCAATTTTTGAAACGGATGGCTTCTCACTTCTACTCTCCACTCATTCCTGCGGTGGGCTATGGCGTACCAAAGTTTTATTTTGGCCTGCCTATGGGCCTGAGCAAAGGAGAAATACAATCCACCAATTATAAAGTCACCAAACGGGTCGCGGATTTTCAAACCGCCTCCGAAAACCATATTCCCGGCGTACGCGATGCTGATTTTATCCAATATGAGGTCGAGACAGAGAAGCTGCTGGAGCCTGGGTATGAAGTGACCTTCCAAGGCCATAAGCTGATCGTAGCTGAGGTGCTAACGGAGATGAAGGATGGCGTGCTGACCCATACCGCCAAGCTGTCGCCACGAAGCGGCTTACGTCCTATTAAAGACTACAATCGCTCCATTATCGGTGCTTCCATTCATGGCAAGGTACGGAGCGTTCGTGGGGACAAGGTCCGCGCCCAGCTCGATATGGACGATCAGCAAGATCCGAACACGGATTACTGGTTCCCCTACTCTACCATTTATGCATCTGCGGATAACACGGGCTGGTATTGTATGCCTGAGGACGGGGACAGCATTCGTATTTATTTCCCCAGTTATAAGGAGGAAGAAGGATACGCGATCAGCTCGGTTAAAAGAGAACCGCAGCCTTCCACGGGAAAATCCTCTGCCGCTTCTGGACATGCGACTGCTGCTGCTTCGTCTGCCGGAGCAAAGTCTTCTTCGGCAATGTCCGCAGCAGCTCCTGCACCAGATCGAATGGCTGACCCGGCCATTAAGACGCTGCGAACGAAATACGGCAAAGAAATCATGCTGGCCCCGGATCAAATCGTCATCTCAGGTAACGGAATGTCCATTGTGATTAACGATAAAACCGGCATTGATATTGTAAGCGGAAAAAATGTGAGTATTAGCGCGACCTCCGATATCGTTATGAGTTCCGGCAACATCCAGCTTTCCGCCGGAAAAATCGAGCTATCCGGTAAAGGTAACACTATTACGCTGGATGACAAAACCACCTTCTCCGGCACGGAAATTAAGATGAACTAACGGAAGGTGAGAACTAGCAGATGGATAAACAAGCGGCGTTACACCATTTTAAGGAGTATCATTTTACACCCTTACTGGAATTACAGCTGGATACGCTGGAAAACAAGTTCCAACGTTGTCAGGATCAGCTCATTTCGGACTTCAACAATTCGTTCAGGGATTTGTGTATACGCATTCTAAGCATGCAGCAACAAGGTCAAAAAGAACACATTGGATATATCCACTATTCATTCTTGCGCACTCAGATGCTGGAGCAATCCTACCTATACATAGTCGAGGCTTATTCTGCTGAATGGTACGAAGATGATTCCGATTGCAAGCTAACCTATGACGCATCATGGGCTTACGCACCGATGAGTACCATGTTGGAAACCTTGGAGCAGGAACGAAAAATATACATGGGGACGATTACTTCTGTGGACGTTGAACGACTGATGCTGGAATCCGCACCTTTTTTCCACCAGTTTGTGAACTCCCTCCTGCGCTTAGGAATGGCAGAAGCAGTTCAAATGCCTGAGTATTTCGCCATTCATAAAGCTGATCGTTTAGCCATCCGAACAGGCGAGTACAAGGATATCAGCGAGAATCTATATGTCGAAGATCAGAAAGCGCTTGTTCCAGATGATGTAAGCGAACAATTGATGCAATCCAGTGAAGAAGAGCCCTATGTTTACGAAAACCTAAAGCGGCTCTCCCTTCCCCACCTCCACCTGACCCGAAAGGATTTGCGCTATAACGATTTTAGCCACAGTGACTTACGGGAAAGCCAGTTTCACACCTGCATATTGATCGGGAGCATCTGGCAACGAGCGAATTTGGAAGGAGGCAGCTTTCAGGGGTGCCTACTGACCGACACGGATTTTAGATATAGCGATTTGAGAGGTGCTAGCTTCAGCCGTGCCAGTGGACAGCCACATCGGGAATATGGAGCTCGGGTGCCGGGGCTATGCGGACTTCGTTTTGAATACACCAATCTGGATGGGGCCGATTTTACGGATGTACATTCGTTTGAACATGCGTATTTTGAGGGGGCTTCGATGCAAGGAACCCTTGTCCCGCGAAGGTACCAACAGCATTGGAAGCTGAATGAAGCTCAGCGTCAATCCATCGTGTGGACAGAGTAAGGAGGAATGTGTATGCGCCATTATTATGTGCTGGTCGACGATCATCGTATTTCGCGCCAGATCGAACCTGTAAATACGGTTCTTTTTAAAACACCATTTGTTGGCATGCCCCCGGCTCAGGTTTTAGATGTTCATGCGACAGAAGATGCGGAGTATGCGGACTGGCTGCCTTTTTCAGCCTCACAGCCGCTGCTTTCCGATCCGATGAAACGGATTCTGGAGCTATATAATCCACAAGCCCGTTTTAAACAGCTGTATATCGTGAACCGGGAGCCTGGCCGCCAGGAGTTATATTGGATTTCATCTGTTCCCTCTGTGGATGGTATTTCAGAGCAGACTGAATTTTATCCGCACGATCAAACGCTGAAACGCCTTGTGCTGGATAGTCAAAAGGTGAATGGACATCATTTTTTTCGACTGTCCAACGTAAAGGAACCTTATTTCATCGTTAGCTTGGAGGCTGCTGAAAGCTTACTTCGTCGAAGTTTGCGTGGTTTTCGGCTACAGAAGCTAGAACTCTTATAAGGAGGTTCAATCTTGACGGAGCATTGGGATGAATTTTTTTTGAAGCTGCATTATCAACAAACGTTGAAAGAGCAGTTAAGCGGGGCGGAGAACGATGAAAGCTGGATGCTGGTATCTATTGAAGAAGCGATAGAGGGAATTTTGAAGGGCTCACTAACCCTTCCGGATCAGCAGGAAATCCGTTTTCAAGCCCTTCCTGTTTTCGAGGATCAACTCACCCTATCCCTGCCGGATTCTCTCATTCCAGAGGCTCGTGCCAGGCAGACGATGGACCCATCGAAAAGCTACATCGTTCAAGACAAGCTGGGCGGAATCCTGTTCGGACTGCACCAAAGTGGGCAGGATCTGGACCCCTCGCAAATAGAAATCTATCAACAACAGATGATTGAGCAAACGAGTCGTGTACAACCGAGTATGAAGCTTGTGGATGAAAAGGCTCTTTCTATTCAAGATACTATCATGGGCTGCTATGAAGCTATTTTTCTAGTTTCCCCCTCCCCTTATTATCAGATTGCCTTTGTGCGCTCCTGGCATGGCAAGGCTGTGATCGGGAGCTGCCAGTTTAAGCTCGAGGATGCCCCCCTATGGGTTCCCTTGACCTATGCCATGCTGCACACCGCGACATGGTCGGAGCTTTCTTAAATGTTTACCTTTTATCCAAGGAGGTGCTTATATGTTTTTACCCCTACTTATTAAGGCACTGGCCCAAGGTGCACTCAGCGGAGAGCATTCCTATGTGGTCAGAGGAGCCAAGCTACAGTGCAGTCAAGGTACAGACCCGGGTGTGCTTAATACGATGTACAGCCACGGCGTCTACATTAAGGATAAACCCGTCCTGAACGTAGAAGATGCCATTTGTGGAGCGAATATTAGCAAAATCAATGCTTTTGGTCTGTGTAAATTGAAGCAGGGTCTTCCCTGTGAGCCGGAAATTGCGTTTGGGTCCAAGTGGACAGGCGGAAAAGAGGATGTGTTGATCGAGGGTGCCCCTGCCCTGCTCAGTAATTCGACCTTAATGTGTAGCTGCACAGGTGTAACAGACGCGATATCCTCCTTTTTTGCTGGAGGCAGCACGGACAATTCCGCTACGGGATCGGGTGGTGGAGGCATCATCTCCATTACAGATGACGGACAGGATGGCTGATTTTATCAAGCAAGGAGAGTAAGGGATGAGCATCGTAGCGAAAGACCGCTTTACCTATCAGCATCTACATGTCATCTGGCCCTATGGAAAGCTGCGACTTTCA
The DNA here is from genome assembly GCF_050467685.1 of Paenibacillus sp. NRS-1782. NCBI lineage: Bacteria > Bacillati > Bacillota > Bacilli > Caryophanales > Paenibacillaceae > Paenibacillus > Paenibacillus sp. NRS-1782. Next base: position 1,515 of record NZ_JBITPH010000030.1, on the reverse strand, counting down.
CACGTCCACATGAGTCATGAGCTGGGAGAACATGCCAGACTGGTGATCACAGGCAGCTTGGAAGCCGATCAGGCAGACACGATCATTACTAAAGCGAGCAGCGACGATAAAATCGAACTCTGGTATTCGGATGCCAAGGAACGGAAACACCCTTTATTTATGGGGCAATTGTACTGCGTAGATGTACAGCACCTGCATCAAGAGATCGTGGTGAATCTCGACGTCATTTCTCATAGCTTCAAACTGGATACGCAGCTCAAAAACCGCTCCTTTCAACACATCCATCAAAAGTATGTAGATATTGTAGATGCGGTACTAGCCGATTATAAAGGCTCAGACAAGATTGATGAAGCTTTTGAGAAAAAAGCGACAGGTCAATTCATCATGCAGTATCAGGAGACGGATTGGACCTTTTTAAAACGGCTGGCTTCGCATGTAGGTGCCCTTCTCGTTCCTAATATCGTTTCCCACCATGCGCAAATTTGGATCGGTATTCCACAGGGCAGGCAACATATTCATTTAAAAGAGGTTCCTTTTACGTTGCAGCGCAAAATTGCTCCCTATCTAGATCAGGAGGCGAACGGCTGGAAATCGGCCACTATTGGAGATTACACCCGGTATACCTTTGAATGGGATCACATGCTGCAACTGGGAGATGAAGTCGAGCGCAATCACGAAACCTATGTCATCACTAAACGTGAAGGCCAGTTGATTCGTGGCCTGATGACCTGGTCGTATGAATGCGCGTTGTCGCAGGGATTAAAGGTGCCTAAAATATACAATCGAACCATCATCGGTGCATCCATTGAAGGAAAAATACTGGAGGTCAGCCGGAATCAGGTTCGATTACATTTGGATATGGATAATCAGCAAAATCCCAAGGATGCTCAGTGGTTCCCCTACTCTGCCGAGGGCAATCAGGTGTGGTATCTCATGCCGGAAAAAGGGGCGCAGGTGAAGCTGTATTTTCCAAGTGCAGACGAAGATGATGCGATGGTCATACAATCGGTACGGACGAAACCATCTACTGTTGCCGTCCCTTCATCTCACGCAGCCCAAGGTGCTGTGGTCGAATCACCAGCAGAACGCCACCAGCGTAAAACTGCCGATCCCGGAGTCAAATCCTTTGCGAACCCGCAAGGAAAAGAAATTTCCTTAGGGAACTCTGAACTGTCGATGAGTGCGCAGGAAGGGTCACTGTACATTTCCATGAATACCCATAACGGTGTCAGCCTGAACAGCACCCAACGTATACAAATTCAAGCCACAGGCAGTCTTAGTCTTTCGGCAGGTAGCATCCTGCTGCAAGGAACCAACGGCTTACACTTGAATACAACCACCGATACGCTGGATTTGGAACAGGAAGTTAACAGCGTGAGTGCTGAAATCCAGCTTCAAGCTTCCATCCATCAAAACTACCCTGAGCCGCTGTTGTCTGATTTTGAGAAGCAGGTCGCTGAAAAAGGTATCCAAAGTGTGATGGGAGCACGCGTAAAGGAGAATGTAGGTGCCACG